>DASXTH010000289.1:0-4347 GCA_036505555.1 Candidatus Limnocylindrales bacterium
TGGCGGAGCGTTCCCGATCCCGGAGGACTGGGGCCAGTTCGCCTTCCTCTACGAGTGCAGCGCGATCGCCAACGACTCCGACGCGGGCGGAACGACCGTGTCCTGGCAAGTCGACACCGAGCCCGCCCATGGCACGCTGGAGTGGCTCCCCGGCCTCCCGGGCGTCTTCGGCTACACGCCGGATCCCGATTACTCGACGCCGTCCGGAGACTGGACCTCGGACTCCTTCGCCTACCACCTGATCGATGACGCCGACGTCTCCTCGAACGAAGCGACGTACCGGTTCTGGATCGCCCCCGTCAACGACGCGCCGACCGTCACGGCCGGCCCGTTCATCGTCCAGAGCCCTGAGGACGCGCCGTACAGCGCGCCCTGGGCGACCGACATCTCGCCCGGGCCGAACGAGTCGAGCCAGGCCGTTCACTTCGAGCTCCAGCAGACGCTGCTGATGTCGAACCCGCCGTTGACCTTCAGTGCCGATCCGGCGATCGCTCCCGACGGAACGCTGAGCTTTACCCCAGCGCCGAATGCCACGGGCTATGTCCGACTTGCGTTCGTGGCGAAGGACGACGGCGGTCTTGTCGACCCCACGCCGGGCCGGCAGAACCCCGATCCCGCCGACACGAGCGACCCCGTCGTCGTCGACATCACGGTCACAGCCGTCAACGACGGACCAGTTGCCGGTGACGACATCGACACGATCACGGAAGATACGCCCGGCTCGATCGGCGTCCTCCAGAACGACTCCGATCCGGACGGCGATCCGCTGACGGTCATCGGCACGACCGATGGCACCCACGGCACAGCGGCCGTGGGCGAAGGCGGAACGTCGGTCTTCTACACGCCTGACCCGGATGCGTCGGGGCCGGACGCGTTCACCTACACGATCAGCGACGGCCACGGTGGGACGGATACGGCCTCGGTCAGCCTCACGATCACCGCCGTGGCGGACGCCCCGGTCGCTGTCGACGACGTCACGACCCTGGGCGAAGACGCATCCGCGACGCCGGTCGATGTCCTCGCCAACGACCACGACGCCGATCTCGACCCGCTGACGATCACGGAAGTGACCGACGGCGCCAGCGGCACGGTTTCGATCACGGGCGATGGAACGGGGCTGAGCTACGCGCCCGCGACCGACGCCAACGGCCCGGACTCGTTCACGTACACGATCGACGACGGCCAAGGCGGCATCGATTCAGCAACGGTCGACGTGACGATCCTCTCCGTCAACGACGCTCCGACCGTCGTCGGCGACGACCTGCTGGTGCTCGAGGATCAATCGACGGCGTCGGCCGTGGGCGTCCTGGCCAATGACTCAGACGTGGAGAACGACACGCTCACGATCACTGCGAAGACCAACGGCGCCAAGGGCGCGGTCACGATCACGGGCGGTGGCACGAGCGTCTCGTACAAGCCGAATCCGAACGCCTTCGGTGCGGACTCGTTCACCTACACGGTCATCGATGGCAACGGTGGCTCGGCAACGGCGACGGTCGATGTGACGATCACCGGGATCGACGATCCAGTGAATGCGGTGAACGACGGTGTCCCCACGCCGACGAAGGTCTACCTGAAGGGTCTTCCGAAGGCCATCCCAGTGCTGATCAACGATTCGGCACCGGATGGGTCGCTCCACATCACCGCCGTGACCCAGGGAAGCCACGGCCTCGTGGCGATCACCGGCGGCGGGACCGGGCTGACGTACACCGCGACGGGCACGGCCACTGGGATCGACGTCTTCACGTACACGATCAGCGACGGCGACGGCGACTCGGACACCGCCTCGGTCCAGGTCACCGTCGCAACGGACACGACCCGCCCGGTCGCGACGATCACCAGCCTCGCGAAAACGACGATCTCGGGCAGCATGAAGCTGAAGATCACCCTCAAGTGGACCCTCACCGACACTGGAACCGGGATCAAGAGCCAGCTGCTCCAGCGGCGGACCGACAGCGGATCCTGGATCACCGTCTCGCTGCCATCGTCGGCGACCCGCGCGGCAGCGTTCACGATGTCACGCGGCCACACCTACACGTTCCGGATCCGGGGGACCGACCGAGCCGGCAACGTGGGTTACTTCGCGATTCGCTCGATCCGCATCTGACGCAGGCGTCCCTGGCGGCGCGATCGGAGGGTCCGGAGGCCTCTGCTATACTCCGCCCTGCCTTGTCAGGATCGCCCAATACGGAGCCCGGGCGCGTAGGTGCGTATCTCGCACTTTTCGGCGAGATGGGCTTCGCTCTTCTGGTCACGACCCTGATCGGCGCGCTCGGCGGCCACTGGATCGACGAGCGGCTCGGGACTCCGATCTTCGTCATCGTCGGGTTTCTGGCGGGCGCGGGGCTGGGAGCGCGAGTGATGTACCAGCTCATGAATCGGTTCCTGGCCAAGATCGAATAGGAACCGAATCACCGCAGACCCGGGAGCGAGCGTGCCGGAGGGCGCGCTCCGATTGTGTGGAGCGAAGCCCGACGTGACCGACGCCCAGCCGATGACGGCGGACGCCAAGCCGAAGTCCCGGCGAAACCTCTTCCTCGGCCTGATCCTCGCCGTGATCGTCCTCGACATCGTGGCTGCGATCGTCGTTCCGCCGTTCCCGGCCGAGCACCCCGGCCAGCCGATCACCGGCATCGGCGACCTGATCGAAGCGAACCTCGAGCTCCCGGCCCCGCACGTGGTGTACGACTTCGCGCCCGACGACAAGGTCGGCGGCGCCCTCGTGTTCAACCACCCGAGCATCTCGGCGCCTCTGTTCACGATGTGGTTCGTCGTCGCGTTCATCCTGATCGTTGCGATCCTGCTGACGCGCGGCCTGAAGATGCTTCCGGGCCGCGGTCAGAACGTGATCGAGTGGGCCTACGAGTCGCTCGAGAACTGGGCGATGGCCCTCGGCGGACCCGCCGCCCGCCGTCACGTCCCCCTGTTCGCGACCTTCTTCCTGTTCATCCTCTTCTCGAACTGGAGCGGCCTGCTCCCGTTCTTCGGCCGGATCGAGGCCTTCCGGGCTCCGACCAGTGACGTGAACGTCACCCTCGGCCTCGCGCTCGTCGCCTTCGTCTACTTCCACTACCAGGGGTTCCGGGCGCTCGGCGTCCGCGGCTACCTCGGGAAGTTCTTCGTGTTTTCGGGCTTCAAGGAAGGCCTCGGCGCCGGCTTCATCGGCCTGTTCGTCGGGCTGATCGAGTTCCTGCTCGAGTTCATCAAGCCCATCACGCTCTCGATGCGTCTCTTCGGCAACATCTTCGGTGGCGAGGTCGCGCTCGGCGTGATCACGGCGCTGACGATCGCGATCGTCCCGGTTGCGATGCTCGGCCTCGAGCTGCTCCTGAACTTCGTCCAGGCGCTGATCTTCTCGACGCTGACCCTGATGTACACGATCATTGCCATGGAGGGGCACGCCGAGGCGGATCACGCCGAGGCACAGGATCTCCACGACCTGGCCGAGGACCTCGCACGGCCGGCCGGGTCAGCCGCGGGGGCCGAGCTGGCCCACTGATCGGCCGGCCCGGGACGGGCCGGCTTCACTCACGGCAACACGAGCGTCCGGACAAGCGGTCCGGAGCCCGAAGGAGGAAGGACTCAATGGAACACATCGGCGCAGGTCTCGCGGCGCTCGGGGTCATCGGACCGGGCATCGGCATCGGCATCCTGACCGGCTTGGCCGCCCAGGCGATCGGGCGCAACCCCGACGCCGCGGCGACCATCCGAGCGCAGTTCATCCTCGGCGCCGCGTTCGCGGAAGGCCTCGGCGTCCTCGCGATCGTCGTCGCCATCCTCGCGATCGTCCTCAAGTAGCCGGCCCGGCAGTGGACCTGCTCGCGATCGGCGGCGTCGCCCATCAGGCTGCCGTCGCGCTCGCGGCCGAAGCGGAGCCGGCTGTGCCTGCGTCGGGGCTCCAGATCAACCTGTTCTGGATCATCGTCGCCGCGGCGAACTTCCTGATCCTGTTCGTCATCCTCGCGGTCTTCGCCTTCGGCCCGCTGCGGCGGATCCTCGACGAGCGCCGCGAGCGGATCGAGCAGGGCCTGAAGGACGCCGACCAGGCGCGCCGCGATCGGGAGAGCGCGGAGGCCGAGCGTCTCGCCACGCTCGCCGAGGCCCGCAAGGAGTCGAACGACATCCTGACCCGCGCCCAGAAGGTCGCCCAGGAGAGCCGCGACACGGACATCGCCGCGACGAAGGCCGAGCTCGAGCGGATGCGCGAACGAGCCGCGGCCGACATCGAGGCCGAGAAGAAGCGGGCGATTGCCGAGATCCGCGGCGAGGTCGCCGATCTGGCTCTGCGCGCGGCGAGCAAGGTCGTCGGCGAGACGATGACCGATGACCGGCAGCGCCAGCTCGTCG
>DASXTH010000290.1:0-7708 GCA_036505555.1 Candidatus Limnocylindrales bacterium
GTGATCCGGACCTGCTGCTCCTTGGACGTCGCGCGATCCTTCGCCCGCACGTCGAGGATGCCGTTCGCGTCGATGTCGAACGTCACCTCCACCTGCGGCACGCCGCGCGGCGCCGGTGGGATCCCGTCGAGGATGAACCGGCCGAGCGTCTTGTTGTCCGCGGCGAACTCGCGCTCGCCCTGGAGGACGTGGATCTCGACCTGACCCTGGTTGTCCGAGGCCGTCGAGAACACCTGCGACTTCGACGTCGGGATCGTCGTGTTCCGATCGATCAGCTTCGTCATCACGCCGCCGAGCGTCTCGATGCCCAGCGACAACGGCGTCACGTCGAGGAGGAGGACGTCCTTGACGTCGCCAGCGAGGACGCCGGCCTGGATCGCCGCGCCGATGCCGACGACCTCGTCGGGGTTGACGCCCTTGTGTGGCTCCTTGCCGTTGAACATCGACTTGACGGCCTCGACGACCGCCGGCATCCGGGTCATGCCGCCGACGAGGATGACCTCGTCGATGTCGCCGGCCTTCAGACCGGCGTCCTTCAAGGCGGCCGCGACCGGCTTCTTCGTCTTCTCGATCAGGTCGCCGACGAGGTCCTCGAGCTTCGCCCGTGACAACGTCATCACGAGGTGCTTCGGGCCCGACGCGTCGGCCGTGATGTACGGCAGGTTGATCTCGGTCGACGAGGTCGACGAGAGCTCGATCTTCGCCTTCTCGGCGGCCTCCTTCAGACGCTGCAGCGCCTGCGGGTCCTTCGAGAGGTCGATCCCCTGGTCCTTCTTGAACTCGGCCAGCAGCCACTCGATGACCCGCTGATCGAAGTCGTCCCCGCCGAGGTGGGTGTCGCCGTTGGTTGCCTTGACCTCGAAGACACCCTCGCCCAGCTCGAGGATCGAGATGTCGAACGTCCCGCCGCCCAGGTCGTAGACGGCGATCTTCTCGTCGTGCTTCTTGTCGAGCCCGTAGGCGAGCGCCGACGCGGTCGGCTCGTTGATGATCCGGCGGACCTCGAGACCGGCGATCCGCCCGGCGTCCTTCGTCGCCTGGCGCTGGGTGTCGTCGAAGTAGGCGGGGACGGTGATGACGGCCTCGGTGACCTTGTCGCCGAGATATGCCTCGGCGTCCGCCTTGAGCTTCTGGAGGATCATCGCGCTGATCTCGGGCGGGCTGTACGTCTTGTCGCCGACCTTGACGACGACGCCGTCGCTCTTGCCGTCCTTCTCGACGGTGTAGCTGACGAGCTCCTTGGCCCGCTTCGTCTCGGCGTCGTCCCAGCGACGGCCCATGAAGCGTTTGATCGAGTAGATCGTGTTGGCGGGGTTGGTCACGGCCTGGCGCTTGGCCAGCTGGCCGACGAGCCGCTCCCCGGTCTTCGTGAACGCGACGACCGACGGGACCGTCCGGCCGCCCTCGGCCGAGGCGATGACGGTTGGCTCGCCGCCCTCCATGACGGCGACGACGCTGTTCGTCGTGCCGAGATCGATGCCGATGATCTTGCCCATGTGGCTGGTCTCTCCTTGGTGGCTGAGGTGGGGTTGGCGGTGTGTCAGTTGGGGCGGCCGGCCGCATCGGCCGCGCCGGCGGCGGCATCGGGCTCGGAGGCCGCGGCGACGGCCACGAGGGCCGGCCGCAGGACGCGGTCGCGGAGCTTGTAGCCGCGCCGGATCACGTCGACGATCTCACCCTCGGCCCGGCCTGTGCCCAGGACATTGGCGATCGCCTCGTGCTCGCGGGGGTCGAACGGCTTGCCGGCCTCGGCCTCGACCGCCCGGACACCCTCGCTGTCGAGGAGCGCCCGGAGCTTGCGGTCGATGGCGGCGACGCCCTCGACCCAGGCGCTCGCGGCGAGATCGGGCGGCCGGTTGTCGATCGCGAGGTCGAAGTCGTCGGCGATGGCGAGGACCTTCCGGATCAGGTCCTCCCCGGCCAGCCCGAGCATCGCCTCGCGCTCCTCGCTCGTCCGGCGGCGGTAGTTGCTGAACTCGGCCCGCTCGCGCTGGAGCGCGGCGAGGTACTCGTCCGCCTTCGCGCTCGCCGACTTGAGCTCGCCGCGGACCTGCTCGAGGTCGGCCAGGAGCTTGCTCGGCGAGATGTCGATCTCGTCGACCCGCTCCTCGGCGCGGGTGCGATGGGGCATGCGGGGCCCTCCCGGTTCGGATGGACGCGGGGAGCCCGGGGGCCGGCCGCGGTGGTCGCGTGGATCAGGCATCGATGTTGTGCACCAGCTCGTTCATGAGGGTGGAGACGAAGCGGACCGTGCCGATCGCCTGGGGATAGGCCATCCGGGTCGGCCCGAGGACGCCGACGACGCCGACCGCCCGGCCGGGCTCGCCGTACGGGGCGAGGACGAGCGAGACGTCGCGCATCTCCGGCGGCGCGTTCTCGGCGCCGATGAACACCTGGACGGCACCCGTGCCGGCGACCCGGTCGAGGAGCTGGCCGAGATACGCCCGGTTCTCGAGGGCCGCGAAGACCCGCCGGAGCTTGTCACTCCGCTCGAACTCGGGCGCCTCCATGACGTGGAGCAGGCCGTCGCTGAAGACCTCCTCGATCACGGTCGCGTCGTAGTCGCGGATCGCCGCGAGCACCCGCTCGCCGACCCGGCGAACGAGGGTTCCGATCGGCCCGTCGCCGTCGATCCTCGCGAGCGCCCGCTCCGCGTCGGCGGCCGTCCGGCCGGCCATCAGCCCGTCGAGGATCACGGCCGCGCGGGTCAGATCTTCCTGCTCGACCGGCTCGGCGAGCGTGACGAGCACCTGGCGGAGGGCACCCTCGCGGAAGACGATGATCAGGCTCGCGAGGCGGTCGCTGATCGAGACGAGGTCGATCCGGCGGACGTGCGCGGCACGCGGCTTGGCCGGCGTTGCGAGGCCGGCGATCCGGTTCGTCGCCGCGAGGATCGTCGCGGCGAGGCGGAACCATTGCTCCGACGCGTGCTGCACCTGGCCGAACTGGTGGCGGATCATCAGCTGCTCGACCGGGGCGAGCTGGCTGGTGTCGGCGATCCCCTCGACGAAGTAGCGATAACCGGCGTCGGTCGGGATCCGACCGGCACTCGTGTGGGGGTGGGTCAGCAGGCCCCCGGACTCGAGCGCGGCAAGGATGTTGCGCACGGTCGCACTCGACACGCCGAGCCCGTAGCGCGCGACAAGCAGATTGGAGCCGACCGGGACGGCGGTCGAGACGTATTCCTCGATGACGGCGCGGAGGATCGACTCGGAGCGGGGATCCAGCGAGCCGGTGGTGCGGGTGCGTCGCGCCACGCTCTTGCCTCGTGAAACGAACGATGCGAACGGGTCGCTCGTCGGCTGTGGAGTTAGCACTCGATGGTGTTGAGTGCTAACGAATCCTAGCAGTCGGGGGTGTGGAGTGTCAACGGGTGAGCGTGGTTCTGCGCGCCGGGTGGGGCCGTCGCTCAGGCCGGCAGTAGCGCTCCGAACCGGGCCCGCGCTGCGGCCGCGGATGGATCCGCGAGCGCGGCTCGGGCCGCGGCCGCGAGCTCCGACGTAGACACGCCGCGGATCGCGCGGCGGACCGCGGCGAGCCCCGGGGCGACCATGCTCAACGACCGCACCCCGAGCCCGACGAGGGCCAGGGCCGCGGCCGGATCGCCGGCCATCTCCCCGCAGACCGACAGCTCGATGCCCGCCTCAGCGGCCGCCTCCGCCGAAAGGGCGACCAGCCGCAGCAGCGCCGGATGGAGGGAGTCGCGGTACGACTCGAGCGCCGGGTTGCCGCGGTCCACGGCGAGCGTGTACTGGAGCAGGTCGTTCGTCCCGAGGCTCGCGAACCCGACGTCGCGGAACCACGTCCGCCCGGTCAGCACGGCGGACGGGATCTCGAGCATGACCCCGAGGGTCACCGCACCCGCCGCGATGCCGTCGGCCTGCAGCGACGCCTGGGCGTCCTCCGCCAGCGCGAGCAGCGTCGCCACGTCCCCGGCGTCGGCGATCATCGGCGCCATCACCTTGACCGGACCGGCGGTCGCCGCACGGTAGCAGGCGCGGAGCTGGGTCACGAACAGCTCCGGCCGGGTCGCAGCCAGCCGCAGCGCGCGGACCCCGAGGAATGGGTTGTCTTCTCGCGGCAGCGGCAGGTACGGGATCGGCTTGTCGCCGCCGACATCGAGGAGGCGGATCGTGACGGGCCGCCCCGCGAACGCCTCGACAACGCTCCGGTAGGCGGCGGTCTGCTCGTCCTCCGACGGCGGCGTCGCCCGCTCGAGGAACAGGAACTCGGTCCGGAACAAGCCCACGCCCCGGGCGCCGAGGGCGCGTGCCGGCTCAGCCTCGTCCGGACTCCCGATATTCGCGAGCAGCGTGACGGCGGTCCCGTCGAGCGTCACCGCCTCGAGCGTCGCCTCCTCGAGATCGCGAGTCCGGCCCCGGGCGATCTCGCCGGCGCGCCGGTCGAGCCGGGCGCGGTCGGCCTCGTCCGGGTCGACGATCGCCTCGCCGGTCGACCCGTCGATCGCGATCTCAGCGTCCGGCCCGGCCGCACGGGCCGCGGCGAGGATCCCGGACGCCCCGACGACCGCGGGGATCCCGTAGGCTCGGGCGAGGATCGCGGCGTGGGCCGTCGGCGAGCCCGCTTCGAGGGCGATCCCGAGCAGCCGGTCCCGCGGCAGCGTCGCGGTCAGCGAAGGCGCGAGGTCACGCGCCACCACGATCGCCGGTTCCGGCAGGAGCGTCTCGTCGGTCGGCAGGCCTGCGAGCCGACGTGCGATCCGGTCGGTGACGTCGAGGACGTCGCTCGAGCGCGCCCGGATCAGCTCGTCGGCGACGGCGGCGAGCCGCTCTGCGGTGATCCGGCCCGCGATCGTGATCGCCCCGACCGCGTCGACGTGGCGCGCCTGGATCTCTTCCGCCGCAGCCGCGATCAACGCCGGATCCCAGGCGATCGCCGCGTGCGCGGCGAAGATCGCCGACTCAGCGTCGTGGCCCTCGTTGGCAACCGTGTCGCTGAGCGTCATGAGCTCGAGTGCGGCCTCGTTCGCCGCAGCCTTCAGGCGCGCCAGCTCGGCGGCCGCGGTTGTGGGGTCGATCCGGCCTGGCGGCGGCAGCTGGGTCCGCCTCAGCTCGGTCCAGCGGCCGCGGGCGACGCCTGGCGCCGCGGCAACGGCCGCGATCCGGGTGGGGCGGGCCTCGATCATCGAACGGTCCTCATCGGCGGTGCGATCCTCGCAGATGATGAGCGCGGCCCGTCAGCCGTGCATCGGGCGGTCGCGATCGATCACCGCGTGGACGACGACCGCATCCCGGTCGCGGGCCGTGACCGGCGGCATCCGGGTCCCGGGCGCGCGGCACGCGGCGACGGACCAGGCGACGGCCTCGGGGAGGGCGGCCAGCGACGCACCGCCGGCCAGGTATCCCGCCAGCAAGGCATCACCGGCACCAACGGTGTTGGCGACGTCGTCGATCGGCGCCTCGACATGGCACGCCGCCGACCCGTCGACCGCGAGCGCCCCGTCGGCGCCCAGGCTCACGAGCACCTGGTCGACGCCCCCGGCCACGAGATCGGTCGCGGCGTCGAGGACGGCGCCAAGGCTCTCGAGGGGCCGACCGACCAGCTCTGCGAGCTCCGATCGGTTCGGCTTCACGAGGGCCGCCCGGCCGCCGATCGCGGCGCGGAGAGCACCGCGATCGGCATCGATCGCCACGCGGACGGGGGGTTGCATCCGCGTCGCGAGCCGGGCGTGGAAGTCGACCGGTAGACCGGGTGGGAGGGAGCCGCACCCGACGACCCAGTCGACGGTTTCGAGGGTGGAGACGACCGCCACGACGTCGTCGAGGAGGCGATCGGCGGCAGCCGCGTCGAGGGTCGGCCCGGGCTCGTTGACCTTCGTCACGGTCCCGTCGGGCTCGACGAGGCTGAGGTTCGTCCGGATCTCCCCGTCGATCGCGACGACGCGCAGGACCGGATGGCCGCCGAGGAGCGCGTCGAGCCGGGCCCGGGCCGCGACGGACGCGGGCGCAATCGCGACTGTTGCGACACCCATCGTGTCGAGGGCACGCGCGACGTTGATCCCCTTCCCGCCCGCCTCGTCGGTCGTCGCGGTCACCCGGATCACCTCGCCCCGGTGGAGGGCCGGGAGCGTCAGCGTCCGGTCGATGCTGGGGTTCGGGGTGACGGTGACGATCACGCCGGCGTCGCGGCGCGGCCGTAGCGCGCGAACACCGCACGTTCCGCGGCGGCGGTCCACGACCCATCCGGCCCGAGGAGCGGCCCGATCTCTGGATCGTCGGCCAGCTCGTCGACGCCCGTCAGGGCCAGCCCGGTCAGCTGCGGGAACACGACGATCTTCCCCGGGTAGCGGCCGTCGACGAGCGCCTGGAGCGCGGCGGCCGCGGTCTCCATCCCGCCGATCGCGGCGAGCGCCCGGCGCGGCTCGAGCTCGCCGTCGAGCGTCTTGCGCACGACCAGCGCCTGGTCGGCGATCCGTGACCCGGACGTGCCCGTGTACTGGGCTCCGTGGAGGAACACCGGGGAGAGATCGAGCGAGACCCGCGTCCCGACCGGAACGCCGGCGAACAGGACGAGCATCCCGTCAGGGGCCATGGCGGCGGCGCCCGAGACGACGGCCTGGGCGGCGGGAGCGGTGATGATCACGTCGTCGGCGCCACGGCCGGCGGTGATCCCGCGGACGAGCGTCTCCAGCGCACCGGGCTCCCGCCCGAGGGTCTCGATCCGCAGCTCGCGGTGGCGAGCGGTTGCGATCGGGGTGAGCTTCGCTCGGGCCGCGCCCAGCCGATCGGCGTCGAGGTCGACCCCGACGACGAGGCGCGGGCCGCGGGCCATGGCAAGCGCCCGCTCGATGTGCATCTGACCCATCGGCCCGGCCGCCCCGACGACGACCGTCACGCCGCCCTCGCGCAGCTCCGCACGGTTGCGGGTCTCGCCGTACGCGGCGGCGACGTCCGGCCCACGCGTCCCGAGCCAGGCGACGTAGTGGTAGTGGAGCCGGCCGACGTCGATCTCGACGGGGCCCGCCAGCGGCTCGTCCGCGACGAGGTTGATCGTGCCCCGGAATGCGACCGCGTCGCCGGCCCGGCTGACGATCGTCGGCTCCAGGCCGCCGAGGACGATCACGTCGTCGTACGGGCCGTGCGCGGCGGCCTCGTCGACGTCCATGCTCGTCACCGTGGCGCCGGGCGAGGCTCCCGCCCGGATTGCGTCGAGGAGCACCGTCGAGGCGCCACTCACCGTGATCGCCGCCGCGGCGTCGATGGCGCCGGTCAGGTCGTACGGGTGGCCGTCGCCTGGCTGGGCGACGATCCAGAGCCGGCCGCCCAAGAGCGGCTCCAGCCGCCGCCGCTGGGTATACGAGGCCTCGACGCAGGCCCACGGCTCGGTGAGCGCGGTCTCGGCGAAGCCCATCCGGTCGTCGACCGGGATGACGTACGCACCGTCGTCGGCGGCAAGGACCTCGGGGCCGATCACGTGGTACTGGATCAGGCCGCCCGGGATCGTGTACCCGTAGGCGGTGCTCCGGCCGTCGACGTAGATGTCGGGCTGGATCGCGAGCCGCTGGCCCGGCCGGAAGCGGTCGCGCAGCGTCTCGCCGACCTCGATCACCGTGACCGAGGTCTCGTGACCGAGCCGCGTCGGGTCGGTGGCGAGGTCCCGGCCATAGAGCTTCGGATGCTCGCCGCCGAGCCGGAGCAGCTTGACGTCGGAGAAGCACAGCCCGACCGCATCGACGCGGATCAGGAGC
>DASXTH010000291.1:0-1933 GCA_036505555.1 Candidatus Limnocylindrales bacterium
ATCCGGTTGCAGCGTCTGCGCGTGCCCCTCGATCCTCCGTTCCCCGCGGCATGGGATCCCGTCCCGCGGACGGCCTTCGATGTCACGCTGGTCCGCGTCGAGACAGACGAAGGCGTCGTCGGGGTCGGCTCGGGCGACACGATGGACGGCTTCGACGCGTTCGAGCACCTCTTCGTCGGCCAGGACCCGCTGGCGATCGCCCGGCACGTCCGTGTTCTCGAGACCATCGACTTCCACGCCGGGCGCTACTGGCCGCTCGAGGCGGCGTTGTGGGACGTCGTCGGGCAGGTCGCGGGTCTCCCCGTCGCGACGCTGTTCGGCGGCGCCGTCGACGCGATCCCGGCCTACGCCTCGTCGGGCATGTTGCTCCCCGCCGACGAGCGGGCCGAATCGGCCCTGCGACTGCGCGACCAGGGCTTCCGCGCGTTGAAGATCCGGGTCGATCCGCGGCACCTCGACGAGGGGCTCGATGCCGTCACGGCGACGAGGGCGGCCGTCGGTGCGACCATGGAGCTCATGGTCGACCTCAACCAGGGCTGGCGGATGGCCGGCGACACCACCCCGGCGCTCGATCCGGCCGGGGCTCGCGAGATCGCGTCGCGGCTGGCCGAGCTCGATGTGCTCTGGATGGAGGAGCCGCTGGCCGGCTCCGATCTACGCGGGCTCGCCGCCCTGCGCGACTCCGGGTCGGGCGTGCGGATCGCCGGCGGCGAGATGACGCGGACCTTCAACGAGGCGCTCGCGGCGCTGGACGCCGACGCCTTCGACGTCTACCAGCCCGATGTCGTCCTGGCGGGCGGCATGCTCCGAACACGGACCCTCGCCGAGCTGGCGCTGGCCCGGAACCGCTGGTTCACGCCACACACCTGGACGAACGGCCTCGGCCTTTTGGCGAACCTGCACGTGGCCGCCGGAGTCGGGGGTGGCCCGTTCATCGAGTTCCCGTACGACCCACCGGGCTGGACGACCGATCGACGCGACGCCTTCCTCGCCGAACCGATGCGCCCCGATGCCGACGGCCTGCTGCACGTCCCGGCAGCTCCCGGCCTCGGGGCCGTGCTGGACGAGGCGGCGATCGAGAGGTACGCGGCATGACGACGACGCCAGCGAAGACACAGCCGACCGCGAAGCCCCAACCGACCGCCGACGACTGGATCGAGCGCGCCGCCGCGATCCGGCCGCGGGACGAGGCGTTCATCGATGGGCGATTCGTGCCGGCCGCCTCGGGCCGCACCTTCGACGACATCGCCGGCCGCGACGGCCGCGTCATCACGGCCGTGGCAGAGGGCGGGCCGGAGGACATCGATCTGGCGGTCGCGGCGGCGCGCCGGTCATTCGACGATCGGCGCTGGTCGGACATGTCGCCGGCGAAGCGCAAGATCATCCTGCTCAAGCTCGCGGAATCGATCCGCTCGAACCGCGACGAGCTCGCCCTGCTCGAGTCGCTCGACGTCGGCAAGCCGATCCGCGACACGCTTTCGGTCGACGTTCCGTCCGCCGCCAAGACGATCCAGTGGTTTGCCGAGACCATCGACAAGGTCTACGGCGAGGTCGGTCCGACCGGCCCGGACGCCCTTTCGCTCGTCACGCGCGAGCCGATCGGCGTCGTCGCGGCGATCGTGCCCTGGAACTACCCCCTCATCGTCACGGCCTGGAAGCTCGGGGCGGCGCTGTCGACCGGTAACTCGGTCGTGCTCAAGCCCGCCTCCGCCTCGCCGCTTACCGCGCTTCGCCTCGCCGAGCTCGCGTCGGAGGCAGGCCTCCCGGACGGCGTGCTCAACGTGGTCCCGGGCCCGGGCCCTATTCTCGGGGACGCGCTGGCGCGCCACCCGGGCGTCGACAAGATCGCGTTCGCTGGCTCGACGGACGTCGGCAAGTCGCTCCTGCGCTCCATCGGCGAGACCGATATCAAGGGTGTGTCGCTCGAGCTCGG
>DASXTH010000292.1:0-1950 GCA_036505555.1 Candidatus Limnocylindrales bacterium
CGAGGGCGTGCGGGTTGTCGGTCTCCATCCAGGTCGCGATCTCGACGTCCGTCCGGATCCCGGCCCGCGCGGCCGGCTCCTCCAGACGTGGGACGACGAGGACGGGCGCTCGACCGGCGACGACGGCGAGCATCGTCAGTCGCTCGAGCGGCATCGCCCGGTAGCCCGTGAGATAGTCGAGATCGGGACCGACCGCGATCAGGGCCGCCGCCAGCCCGTGGTCGTCGACGAGGGCACCGAGTCGTCGCAGGCGCTCGGCATGGCGCCCAGCGGGGATCATCGGCCGGCTCGGCGTCTCGGTCGTCATCGGGTGGGCGCCTCATGGGTTTCGGGTCCGCGGGCAGCGAGCCAGCGCCGGATCGACGCGGGTCCGTCGTCGAACAGCTTGCGGTAGGCGAGGACGCGATCGGCGCCGACCGCGAGGGCGTCGCGGCGGAGGACGTGATCGTCGTGCTGGCCGACGGCGAGGACCGGCACACCGGCATCACGAGCGGCCGCGATCGCGGCAAGCCCGTCGTAGGCCCGACTCGTCAGGTCGACGATGGCGCCGTCGGCGCCGGCGAGGCTCGCTGCGAACGTGGCAGCGTCGCGGATCGCCGTCGGCTCCGTCCCGGCCGCGCGAGCCTGGCCGACGAGACGCGTCGACCAGATCAGGTCGTCCGCCAGGATCAGGATGCGCTCGGCCACGACCTCAGGCGATCGACTCGACGAGATGGCGGAAGACATCCCGTGCCGTCACGACACCGGTCGGGCGCCCGTTCTCGACGATCGGGATATGGCGGAACCCGCCGACCGCCATCTTGTTGATCGCGACCGCGATCGTCTCGTCATGGCGGAGGACGACCGGGTCGCGCGTCATCAGGCTTGCGATCGAGCGCGCTCCGACCGCCTGTCCGGCGACCTTCACGACCGCGTCGCGATCCGTGAAGATCCCGACGAGCCGGCCGGCCGCCGTCACGAGGACGCAGTCGATTGCCTTGTCGTGCATCCGCGCGATCGCCTCGTCGACCGTCCCGTCGATGTCGATCGTCTCGGGCGCGGCGATCCCGAGCTCGTCGAGATGCTCCCCGAGGAGCTGGCCGCGGAACGTCGTCGGCGACTGTGGGATGTCGTGACCCGCGAGGTCCGACCCGCAGTTGTCGCAGACGTCGGATCCGAGCAGGTTCTCGAAGCCACAGACGGGGCAGCGCATCGGAGTCCTCCGGCCTACTCGACGGTCCAGGTCTCGCCCGCGGCGAGGGCCGCCGCCAGATCGCCCTCGCCGGAGCGCGCCACCGCGCTCGAAATCTGCTGCTCGATGAGCTGATCGTGGGTTGGTCGCGGGACGGCCCGCAGGACGCCCACCGGCACCGGGTAGTCCGGCCAGAACATCCGCGACAGCATCAGCGCGAGATACGGCTCCTCGGCCTGCTCGTCGTGGACGAGGAGATCGCTCTCGGTGATCCCGTCCTCGCCGATCGTGACGACCTCCGGATGGAGGCCGCGGAGCCGGATCCCCTTGTCGCGGTCCTTGCCGAAGATCATCGGCTTGCCGTGCTCGAGGACGAGCATCCGGTCCTCGCGGACCTCGCGGTCGGTGAAGTCGCGCCACGCCCCGTCGTTGAAGATGTTGCAGTTCTGGAGGACCTCGACGAACGTCGAGCCGTGGTGGAGCCCTGCCCGCTGGAGGGTCTGCTGGAGATGCTCGGTGTGGGTATCGACGCTTCGGGCGACGAACGACGCCTCGGCGGCGAGCGCGACGGTCAGGGGCTGGATGGGCGTGTCGATGGTCCCGGCCGGGGTCGACTTCGTCTTCTTGCCGAACTCGCTCGTCGGCGAGGCCTGGCCCTTCGTCAGGCCGTAGATCCGGTTGTTGAACATCACCATCGTGATGTCGACGTTCCGGCGCATCGAGTGAAGGACGTGGTTGCCACCGATCGACAGCGCGTCCCCGTCGCCGGTGATCACCCA
>DASXTH010000293.1:0-2656 GCA_036505555.1 Candidatus Limnocylindrales bacterium
GGTCCCACATTCCTTCGACCTCCTTCATATCCGCCCCAGTGTCGAGAGGAAGAGGGGCACAACGATCAGGACGATGAACTCCGGCAGGTAAATGGCGGCGAGGATCGCCGCCAGCTTCGGCTGGACCGTCGAGGCCGCGCCGAGGAGCCGGTTCCGCTCCGACTCCCGGAGTGACCGCTCTTGCTCGGCGAGAACGTCCGGCACGCCTTTGCCCGTGCGGCGGGCCTGGCCGAGCGCCGCGGCCAGCTCGTCGAGCTCTTCGAGGTCGGCCGCCGCGGCGACGTCGGCGAGGGCGGCATAGAAATTGATCCCCGTGCCGTAGGCGGCGATCGCCGAGCGGACCTGGCGGGCCAGGAGGTTCTCGCCCTCCGAGGCGGCGTGGAGCTCGTCGGCCACGGTCGCCATCGCCCGCTCGAGCCCGGGCGTCTCCGACAGCGGCCGCACGAGAGCGAGGAAGTCCGGCAGCTCACGCATAAGCTGCGCCTTGCGGCGGCGTCCCAGCCCTCCGAGATACTCGGTCGGGAAGACGTAGCCGACGAAAGCGAGCGGCAGGGCGACGATGAGGGCGAATCCGAACAGCGGGGTCAAGGCGAGGCCGGTCCCGAGAATCGCGAGGCCCAAGACCAGCTTCGCGGAATAGACCTCGGCCGGCGTGAGCGTCGCCGGATCGAAGCCCGCTCGGACGACGTCGCGCTCGCTGACCTGCGAGGCGAGCGCCGGCATCGCCGCCCCGAGCCGTGAAGCGACCGGTGCGAGGAGCCGCTCCCACCAGGGCCGCTCGGCGACGACGAGCCGCTCGTACCGCTCGCGAGACAGGACGCTCGCCCGGACGGCGTCGAGCTTCGGCTGGGGCGGAAACAGCCAGGGCTCGAAGACGAACATCAGCAAACTGAAGACGGCGAGGCCGGTCAGGATCGAGCTCAGGAGAACGGTGTCCATCCCTATACCTCGAGCCTCGTCACCCGCCACGACAGGACGATCCCGGTGATCTCGAGGAACACCGCTGCGGGCAACAGGACGTACTGGCCGAGTGCGGTCGAGGTCACCGGTCCGATGAGCTCGGGGTTGACGGCCGACAGATACAAGAAGAGAGCCGGGATGACGACGGCGAGGATCCCCGCCTGCATTCGGAGGCCTCGGCTCTCGGCCGCCGCCTGGCGCGCAATCGAGCGGTTGGCTCGCGCCGCCTCGCCGAGCGAGGCGAGGACCTGGCCCGCCGCGGAGGCTGGCTGCTGGGTGCGGACCGCGACGGCGAGCGCGTCGCACACGAGGCGCAGGTTCCGGCTGGCCTGGCGACCGCGAAGGCCGAGCAGGATGTCCGCTGGCTTCTCCGCGGCGTAATAGCGGGCAGTCGCCTCCTCGAAGTCCGAGCGGACCCAGCGGTGGCGGGCGGCCTCCGCGGCCGCGGCGAAGAGATCGGGGTAGGTCCCCCCGGCGGCGGCTCGGTTGACCATCGCCCGCAGGATCCGCGGCGCATCCTCGTCCGCTGCCCGAGCCTCGGCGCGGACGAGATAGTCGAGATAACCGCGCGGCAGGAGCAGACCGACCCCGATCCCGACAAGGGCGACGAGCGGCGACAGCAGCAACCCGAGCGCGCCGAGCACGAGCGGCCCGGCGATCGTGATCGCGATCAGGGTTCGGGGGGCGAGCTCGAGGCGGGCCTTGCCGATCAGCTCGGCCGCTCCCGCGACCCGGCGCGCGCGCCAGGCGCGGATCGCCTCGCCGAGGCCGGGCTCATCGTCCGCCTTACCCGGGAACAGGGCGAGCAGACCGAAGAAGACCGCGACGCCGGTCAGGATCGCCGACAACAGCCGGGTGTCCATCGCGCTAGCCCTCCAGCTCCATCCGCGAGGCCAGGCGGTCCGGTGGCTGCCAGCCCTCGGACGCGGTCCAGCGCACTGCGTCGACGCCGTCTGCCCGCTGGCCGCGGAAGACGTCGACCAAGCGGTAGGAGCCGTCCTCCGCGACACCGTCGAGGGCCGCGATCTGGCGCAGGATTCGCCGGCCCGATCGCAGGCGCCGGAGGACGAGAACGAGATCGAAGACCCGGGCGATGTACGAGCGCAGATCGGCGACGGTGAGATCGCGCATCGACTGGCGAGCCAGCAGCTCGAGCCGGAACAGCGCGTCCTCGGCGGAGCTGGCATGGATCGTGGTCGCCGACCCGTCGTGCCCGGTGTGGAGGGCCTGGAGGGTGTAGAAGGCCTCCTTAGGCAGGCGGATCTCGCCGACAATGAGGCGGTCGGGCCGCATCCGCAGGGCGTTCGCCACGAGATCGCCGACGTCGAGGAGACGGCTCTCGGCATCGCCCGTCGCGAGGTCGTGGGGATGGATCGTCTCGAGGTTGAACCGGTTCGGACTTTCGAGCGCGAGCTCGGCCGTGTCCTCGACGACACCAACCCGCTCCGATGGATCGAAGAGATCGGTCAGCGAGCGCAGCAGCGTGGTCTTGCCGGCACCCGTCTCGCCGGCGACGAGAAGGTTCGCCTTCGCCCGGACCATCTGCCCCAGGAAGGCGGCCATCTCAAGGCTCATCCCGCCCTCGGTCACCCAGTCGCGGCCGTGCGGGCCGCCGGGGGTGAGGTCGAGCCGGAGGCGGTTGAACTTGCGGATCGCGAGGTACGGCCCACCGACCGGAGGGATGACGGCGTTGACT
>DASXTH010000294.1:0-2460 GCA_036505555.1 Candidatus Limnocylindrales bacterium
CGAACCAGCCGACCAGGAACATCAGCC
Organism: Candidatus Limnocylindrales bacterium; assembly: GCA_036505555.1. Lineage (GTDB taxonomy): Bacteria > Chloroflexota > Limnocylindria > Limnocylindrales > CSP1-4 > CF-46. Next base: position 28 of record DASXTH010000294.1, read on the forward strand.
CGAGGAGCTGCCAGATCGCGCCGACCAGCCCGCACGCGGCGATGATGATGGCGACCGCCGCCATGCCGATCGACACGATCGCGCTCGGCGCGAAGCGGCGCGCGAGGACCGAGATCAGGCCCGACGCGAGGATCATCGACGCGCTCTGGGCGATCTCCACCGGACCCAGCCACGCCGGGCCCGCTCGGAGGACGTCGACGACGAATGGCACGAACAGGACGTTGACGGCGCCGAGGCCGAGCATCGAGACGGCAAGGGCGAGGATGGTGGTCGAGAGGACCCGCGACCGCCCGATCGTCCGCAGGCCGACCAGCAGCGCGCCGCGGACGCCGGCGGCGATCTGAGACACCTCCTCGATCCGGCCGACGGCGGCGGGGAGGCGCGCGATCAGCAGGAACGAGGCGAGGAACGACGCGGCGTCGAGGACAAACGCGGGCCAGAAGGCGCCGACGATGCCGACGATCAGCCCGGCGAGCGCCGCGCCGACGATGCCCGAGATGACCCGGGTGGCCTGGGCGAGCGAGTTTGCGGCGAGCAGACCCTCGCTCGGGACGACGCGCGGGATGACGGAGCCGCGCGCCGGCGTGAAGAACGTCCCGATCGCGGACTGGACGAACGCGAGGATGTAGAGCAGCCAGAGGCTCGACGCGCTCCCGACGAAGATGAAGCCGAGAACGACGATCGCGCGGAGCAGGTCCGAGGCGAGCATGATCCGGCGTCGATCGATCCTGTCGACGTAGGTCCCGGCAACGAGCCCGATCGTCAGCGGCGGGATCGCGAGGACGATCGCCATCGCCGCGAGCGCGGCGGTCGAGCCGGTCAGGGCGTTGACGAGCAGGAGGAGGGTCAGGTTCGTCAGGCCGTCGCCGGCCTCGCTGATCAGCTGGCCGAGCCAGAGCAGGCGGAAGTCGCGGATCCGCAGGATCGCGCGGACGCCGAGGGGCGCTGGGGAGACGGTCGAGTCAGTCATCGGTTGCTCCTTCGCCGGGCTCCGCGGTGAGGTCGGCGCTCGTGTCGATCCGGGTGTCCGAGACGGGGTAGAGGGCGATCAGCAGGCCGAACGTGGAGTCGCCGGACTCGGCGTTGCCGTCGAAGTCGAACTCGGCCAGCAGGGCGATGAGCCGCTCGCGGAACTCCGCGGCACGGGCCGGCGTGAGGCGCTTCAGGTCCTGGCGGAGCAGCCCTGACGCGGGATCGTCGCCCGGGCTCGTCCGCATCGTCCCGTTCCGGAACGCCCGGGTGACGTCGTCGCGAGCGGTGTCGAACAGGGTCCGGAGCATCTCGTCGAGGGCTGCGGTCGTCTCGTCGGCCGGGGCGGAGCTCGACAGCAGGTCGCGGTCGAGCCGGACGCTCAGCTGCGAGATGCGGTACCGGGTCTCGATGATCCCGGACACGACGCGTGTGCCCGAGACCCGGATGAACTCGTGCTCCTCGAGGACCGCGACGTGGTGGTAGAGCTTCGTCGGCCCGACCCCGAGCGCCGTCGCGATCCGCTTGACCGTCCAGTCCTCGTCTGCCGCCTGAATCATCGTCTCGAGGATCCGCAGCCGGACCTGGTCCGACAGGGCTTTGAGGGTTTCGACGTCCGAGATCACCCGCTCCGGCAGCGGTGTCAGGTCCTGCGGGGGCGTCGCTTCGGTCACGCGTTCATGCCTCACACATCATTCACCATCCGTTGAACATAATGTGCGCATCAAATCACACCGTGTCAAGCCCTCACGCGGAACGCCGGCCGCGAACATTCGCATGCGCATCTCTGGGACGCACCCGCTGAGCCAATCGACGGGCCGGGGACGAAACGCACCGATACGCCGGCCCACACGCGCGCATGGCAACGAATCGCGGCCAACGCCGCGCTGATGCGCACTCGAGATGCGTCTGGGGATGTTTCCGGCTTCAGGAGCGCCGCGCGGACGCGATCAGGGCGGCACCGCCGGACGCCGGCCCCGCTGCCGGGAACGGCGCGGCCTCCACCGAGATCTCCTCCATCTTCGTGGCGTAGAACGCGTAGCGGCGCCGCGCCTCGCCATGGCGGCCGGCCGCGACGAGCGCAGCGACCAGCCCGAGATGCGCGCCCTCGTCGAACGGGTCGCGCTCGAGGATCCGGAGGTAAAAGCGCGTCGCGCCATCCGCGTCGCCGGCAGCGGCCGCGTCCTCGGCGAGCGTCCGGGCCAGCGAGATGTACGTCGCCTGGGCCTCTTCGCGCAACCCCACCGCCCAGTCCTCGTATGGGTCCTCCTCGAGGAAGTCGCCGCCATACAGCGATTCCGCGAGCTCGCGACTCGCCCGCGCGCCGCCCGCGTCCCCGTTCCGTGCCAGCCGCGTTGCATCGGCCGCAGCGCTCAGGAACAGCTCGACGTCGAGCTCCACGTGGTCGAGGTCGAGCCCGATCGCGCTCTTGTCGGCGGACACGAACCACTCCGCCGGATGACG
>DASXTH010000295.1:0-7926 GCA_036505555.1 Candidatus Limnocylindrales bacterium
AGCCAGTCGATGTACGACGGCTCGAACGCTGCGACCTGGCCGAGCGTATGACCGTGGAACTTTCCGAACCCGAGCTCGAGGTCGCGCGCCTCTTCGAGAGGCGGCCCGGCGGGCCTCCGGAAGTTCCGGAGGCGGGAGCGCGCGAGGGGACCGGTCGGGGTGCTCGCCCGGGGCGGCTCGCGCTCCTCGACCGCGGCCCGGAGCGGCGGATGGCCGCGAAGCACCGGGCGTCCGGTGCCGTTCGTGCCGTGGAGCGTCTGGTTCCGTGGCCGGACATTACCGGTCGTGTCGACGCGCGCGGTGACGGGCCGGGTGGGCCGGGGCTTTGGCGGCCCGCCGCGCCGGCCCGCGCCGGTCCCGGTGTCCGCGGCGCCGCCGGCTTCGGCTGCCGCACCACTCGCGGAGCCGCCCCGACCGGCACCGCGCCCCGCCGCACGACCGCCGTCCCGTGTGAGCGCTGCGTATGCCTCGTTGATCTCGGCCATCCGCTGGGTCGCGATGCGCGACGCGGCAGGGTCGTCGCCGGTCAGATCGGGGTGGTGGGTCCGGGCAAGCCGCCGCCAGGCAGCCTTGATCTGCGTGGGGCTGGCCCCGGCCGCGACGCCGAGGACGTCATGGGGATCGCGCGATGGCACGGAGGGAGTCTATCGGCAGCCGTCCCGCCGGGCGCGCTGGGTCACGCTTGACAGCCCGGCGGCGGGGCGGTCCCATGGAGTCGTGCCGACTCTTCGCCGCGCGGGCATCGCCGCCGCGCTCGCCGCCGCGCCGTTCGCTCTCGCCTATCGGTTCGCGGTGCTCTACCGGCATCGGGCCGGCTACCCAACGCCGCGCCCGCCGCAACGTACGCCAGCCGACCTCGGACTCGCGTTCGAGGACCTCGCCGCGGCGACGGGCGCCGGCCTGACCCTCCCCGGCTGGTTCATCCCGGCGAACGACGGCCGGCCCGGACCAGGCGTCGCGCTCGTCCACGGCTGGGAATCGGCCCGCGATCGCCTCCTTCCGATGGTCCAGTTCCTCAACGCGGCCGGGTTCCACTGTCTCGCCGTCGACGTCCGGGGCCACGGTGCGAACGCCGCTGAGAGCCTGCCGATCACGGCCGGAGAGTTCGGGGCCGATGCCCTCGCCGGGTGGCGCGCGCTCGACGCGCGCCCGGAGGTCACGACCGGTGCCGTCCTCGGGCACTCGATGGGCGCGATCGGCGCCATCCTCGCGGCCGCCAACGAGCCGCGGATCGCCGCGGTGGTCGCCACGTCCACGCCGGCCGACCCGTGGCGGCTGACGAGGCAGACGTTCCGGCTGGCGCGGCTCCCCTTCCCCGACGCGGTCGCATACCCCCTCGCCTGGCTGACGACCCGCGTCTACCTTCGGCCGCGCGGCCATCGGATCGCCGAGATCTCCGCAACCAAGGCGCTGCGCCGGATCGACGCCCCGGTGCTGCTCGTCCACGGAACCGACGACGCCGTCGTTCCATTCGCCCACCTCGCCCGGCTGGTCCGGATCGCCCGCGGCGACGGCTCCCGGGCGAGCTCGGTCGAGGAGCTCGCGATCGAGGGCGGCCAGCACAGCTGGCTCTACGAGTTCCCGCTCTACCGGCGGACCGTCGCGCATTTCCTGGCGCGATCCCTCGGTGGTCCCTTCTCGCCCGACGAAGCCGCCGCCCGCGCGGACGCGGTCGACGCCAGGCGGCTGCCGGACACGGTCCGCCCACCGACCCAGATCGAGCTCGAGCCCGGCGGGTTCCGATCGCTCGCTCGGATCGCCACGCAGCTCCGACGCGAGAGCAGCCCGGGCGCGGGGGCTGCGGCAACCGCGCCCACGGCGCCGGCCCGCAATCCCGCGGCATCCGGCGAAGCCCTCGGCTTGGAGATCCGCGGATGACCGACGGCCCCGGCGGACCCGGCATGTCGACCTGGGACGCGATCTCGGGCAAGCGGATGGTCCGCGCGTTCGCGGATCGCGCCATCGAACCCGACCAGCTCGTCCGGATCCTGAACGCGGGACGGCGCGCGGCGAGCTCGAAGAACCTCCAGCGCTGGGACTTCATCGTCTGCCGCGACCGCGAGCACCTCGTCGAGCTCTCGAAGGTCGGGCCGTGGGCGGACCATCTCGCCGGCGCGCCGGTGGCGGTCGCCCTCGTCACACCGGATCCGGCCGCCGCCGACAGCCCGCTGTCGGTGATGTTCGACCTCGGGATGGCGGCGGCGAACATGATGCTCGCCGCCTGGGAGCTCGGGATCGGAAGCGTGCCGGCGACGGTCTACGAGCACGATCGGGCCCGGCGGCTGCTCGGCTACCCGGCGGACCATCACTGCGAGTACCTGATCTCGTTCGGGTATCCGGCCGATCCCGGCATCCTCAGTCGGCCGAACAAGGCCGGGGGAAGGCAGGCCCTCGCCGACATCGTCCACGACGAGACGTGGTGACCGAGCACGAGCGACCGAGATCTCGACCCGGGTGATGAGACGCGTCGTCGCCTTCGGGGCGGCCTCGTGGAACACGATGATCCGGGTCGATGCGTTCCCGGAGCCGCTTCCCGGCGGCATCTTCCCGTCTGGGTGGCACCAGACCGTGGGCTCATCCGGCGCGGGCAAGGCCCTCAATCTCGCGGCCGCCGGCGTCGACGTCACGCTCGTTGCTCTGCTCGGCGACGACGAACCGGGGCAGCGGATCCGGACGGCGCTCGAACGGGGCAGGGTCCGGCTCCATGCGATCCCGGACACGACCGGCTCGGCTCATCACGTCAACCTGATGGATCCGCACGGCCGTCGGCTGTCGTTCATGCTCCACACCGGCGATCCCGCGGCTCGCTACGACCCGGCCCTGGTCGAAGCGCTCGTCGCCGTCGCGGACGAGGTGCTCGTCGAGATCGTCGACCAGGCGCGGGCCGTCCTGCCAATCGCCCGCCGCCTTGGAAAGCGGACGTGGACCGACCTCCACGACACGACCGGTGACCGCGAGTGGGACCGTGACTTCGAGACCGCCGACCGGGTGTTCTTCAGCGACGAGCGGCTGCCCGATCCGCGCCCTCTCATGCGTCGCCTCCACGACACCGGACGCGAGCTCGTGGTCTGTACCCGCGGCGCTGCGGGCGCGGTCGCGGTCGCCCGCGACGGGCGCTGGATCGAGGTCCCCGCGGAGCCCGTGGCCGCGATCGTCGATACGAACGGGGCCGGCGACGCGTTCCTGGCCGGCACCGTCGTCGGGGAGCTCCACGGGCTGCCCGTGGACGCTGCGCTCCGGGTGGGCGCTCGTCTGGCTGCCCTCGCGATTCAATCACCGGATCTCGCGCCGCAGAACCGGTCGATCGTCACTCAGGCCGTCGCGTCGCTCACTGCCATTTGAAGAACCGGGCCGCGATCGCGAAGCAGGCGACGAGCCATACGCCGAGGAACGCGAAGCAGATCCAGAGTGGGGCGAACGGGGTCCCCTCGACCATCACCTGGCGGAGGCCGTCGCCGAGATAGGTCAGGGGCAGTGCTCGGGCGACGGTCTTCAACACGTCCGGCATCGCATCGATCGGGAAGAACGTCCCCGACAGGAACATCAGCGGGAACTGGACGACGCTCGTCATCCCGTTCGCCGACTCCTCGGTCGAGGTGAACGACGCGATCACATAGCCGAAGGCAATGAACGCCAGCGAGCCGAGCAGGATGAGGGAGCCGATGAGCAGCCACCATCCAGCGATCTGCACGTGGTAGAAGGCCGATCCGACCCCGACGATGATCGCCGTCTGACCGATCGCGATGAGGAGCCGCATCACGACGTTGCTCCCCACGAGCTGCCAGCGCCGGAGCGGCGTCGCCTGCAGGCGCTTCAGGATCAGCTTCTGGCGGTCGGCCACGAGCGGGATCGCGGCGAAGATCCCGAGCTGCATCAGGGACATCCCAAGGATCGACGGGACGAGGTATGAGATGAACGTCAGGTCCTGGGTCTGGATCTGCTCGAACGCGGGCTCGACGGCGGGCGGCTGACCGGTCGCCGCCTGGTTGACGGCCGACAGGACGAAGCCGACGAGCTGGCGCGTCGCGCCGTCGGCCGAGGTCTGACTCGGATCGGTGTAGACGGTCACGTCGGCCGGCTGGGCCTTGCTCGCGACCGTCTCGCCGTAGCCCTTCGGGACGACGATCACGGCGGCGACCTCGCCCTTCCGCATCTTCGCGAGGAGATCGTCCGCCGTCCCATCGACGAGCTTCACTCCCGAGACCGCGCCGAACGCCGACGCGAGCTGACCCGAGGCCGGCGAGGCGTCCTCGTCGGCGAAGCCGATCGAGCGATCATTGTTGCCGCCGGAGAAGATCGACCCGAACAGGACGACGAAGATCAACGGGAACGCGAGCGTCCAGAACAGCGCCGCACGATCGCGGGTGAAGCTCCGGATGTTCGCGATCGTGAGGTTGACGAGCGCCCGCATCTCCGATCAGTCCCGGAGGGCCCGGCCGGTCAGGTCGAGGAAGACGTCTTCGAGCGTCGCCCGCCGCACGCCCAGGTTCGCGGGCTCGACGCCGAGCGCCTCGCTCGCGTCGAGGACGGCGCCGATCGTCGCCGGCACATCGGTCGTGTACAGCAGGACCTCGCCGTTCTCGTGCTTGACCGACGTCACCCCGGGCATGGGCCGGAGCTGGGCGTCCGAGAGCCCGTCGAGCGCGTCGAACCGGACCGCGCGTTCCTTGAACCGGCGGCTGATGAGCTCGTTGACGGTCCCCTCCTCGAGGATGCGGCCGTGGTCCATGATCGCCAGCCGGTCGCAGAGGATCTCCGCCTCCTCCATGTAGTGGGTCGTCAGGAGGACGGTGCGGCCCTCTCCCTTCAGGCCAAGGACAACGTCCCAGAGCGCACGACGGGCGGCAGGGTCCATGCCGGTCGTCGGCTCGTCGAGGAAGACGAGCTCCGGGTCGTTCACGAGGGCGAGCGCGACCGATAAGCGCTGGCGCTGTCCGCCCGAGAGGTCCTGCGTCCGCGTCGTGCGCTTCTCGCCGAGGTCCATAAGCTCGATTAGCTCGTCGGTCGGACGCCCCCTCGGATAGAAGCTCCGGAACAGGTCCAGGACCTCGACGACGGTCAGCCGCGGGTAGAGCGACGCGGTCTGGAGCGACACGCCGATTCGGGGCTTCAGCTCCTCGGGGTCGTGGACGGCGTCGACGCCGAGCACGGTGACCGCGCCCGAGTCGGGCGTGCGCAGGCCCTCGAGGACCTCGACGGTCGTCGTCTTGCCCGCACCGTTCGGTCCGAGAAGGCCAAACACCGTTCCCGCGGGGACCGCGAAGCTCACCCCATCGACCGCGCGCGTCTCGCCGTACGCCTTGTGGAGATCGTCGACGCGGATGACGGAACCCGCGCCGACCGGCGAGGTCGTCACCCCGTCATCGTGCCATTCATCCGGCCGGTCTGCCGCCAGGCCCCGCCGCATCGTCCCGGGCGTCGTCGAGCTCGTCGTCGCGCATCGGCTCGTCGTCCGACGGCCCACCGAGATCGGCCAGCTCGGGGTCGAGCGGGTCGAGCTCGACTGGGTCGAGCTCCAGCGGGTCGAGCTCGAGCGGATCCAAGATCGCGCTGAGGTCGTCGTCACGGCCGGCGGTCTCCGGCGCGGGCGCGCCCAGCTCCAGGTAGACCTCGATCGCCCGGGCCAGGCCGATGTCGCGGCCGGCCTCCTCGGACAGCAGCCACTTCTGCTCGAGGACGTCGCAGTACGCCTGGACCAGGTCGCGACCCGGACCGACCGATGCAGCGATCCGGGCGAGCGTCGGGCGATAGACGTCACGAAGCCAGCGCTCGCCGACCTCCTCGTGGCCGATGCGGCGGCCCTCGAACCACTCCAGCCACGTCCCGTACTCGTTCAGATCGTTGAGGAGGAGCTGCGCCTGGCCCTCGAGCGCCCGGACCCGCGTCCGCCGCTCGAGCTCCCGGGCGTGGTAGCGCCGCGTCGTCACGCTCATCCGCAGCCGGACGCGACCATCGGTCGCCTGGGGGTCGACGTCGAGATCGACCGAGTACCCGAGGTCATTCAGCTTCCGGACCCGGTTCCGGATCGCCTGACGATCGTCGGGGTGGAGGACGGGCTCGTCGTGGATCGTCGTCCAGATCTGGACGTAGCGCTCGCGAACGTGCTCGGCCGCGTAGATCGCGTCGTCGCCATCGTCTGGCCACTCCTGCATTGCGGCGAGGTCGGCGAGCCCGAACGCGACGTTCTCGACGAGGATCTCCAGGTCGTACGCCCGCTGGCCATCGGATAGCGACGGGAAGACCTGGCTCGTCTCGGCGTCGACGAGATACGCCTGGATCCGGTCGCCGTCGCGACGGAACAGGGTGTTCGCCAGGGAGCAGTCACCCCAGAACACGCCGCTCCGGTGGAGATCAACGAGCAGGAAGGCCATCGCGTCCAGGAGCCGGCCGCGATACGAGCCCGGCCCCGGCGGCAGCCGCATCATCAGGCGTCGGTATTGGAGCGAGTGCGGCAGGAACTTCGTGACGAGGATCGCGCTGTCGCGGGTCGGCGCTTCCGCGACGCCCGCGGCTTCGACCGTCGGGAGGCCGAGCCGCTCGAGGTGGAGCAGGACGTCGTACTCCTGGCGGGCGACGTCGATCGGCAGCTCCTTCAGCGCGTAGAGCGTGTCACTCGAGACGAGGAACCGGACGAGGTGGCGCGACGGGCCGACCGGGACATGCCGGAAGGAGAGCTGCTCAGCCGACCAAGAGGCGAGCGGCTGCTCCCAGGGCAGCTCGACGAGGTCGATCGCCGGATCGCGGAGGCGGAGACGCGGGAATGCGGCCACGGGTGGGTCGGCCGCGATCGGTCGGATCAGAGCCGCTTGCGGAGATAGGCAGCGACGGTCCCGTCGTAGCCGAGCTCCTCGTAGAGATGGTGCGCCTCCGGCCGATGATGGCCGGCCGTCACCTCGGCGAACGCGGCGTCCACCTCGCGGCCGAACCGCTCCGCATCCTCCATGAGCAGCCGGCCGATCCCCCGGCCGCGCTCGCCCGCGTCCACGACGAGGGCCATGATCCGCAGGATCCGGTCGGTGTGCTCGAAGCGGGGAAGGGCGTGGACGGCGATGAAGCCGAGCACCTGGCCGTCGTTGTCGGCCACGATCACCCGCGAGAGCTCGGTGTCGAACCCAGCGAGGCGCTCGACGATGTCGCTCGGGCCGGACGGATAGCCCTCGTCGGTGAAGAGGGCGGCGATGGCCTCGGCGTCGCTGGCGGTGGCCGCACGGAGCGTGACGGGCTGGCGGTCGATCATGGCTTCGATGGTACCGCCGCGGGATCGCAGACGATCAGATGAGGGCCGGTGACGGGACCATCGAGGACGAGGACTTCCGGCCCGAACGGACCATTTGCGGGGCGGCTGACCGGGACCGCGGCAGCGGCCGCACGGACGCGGACATCGTCGAGGGTCGTCGGCGCGGCCACGTAGCGGCCGATCGGGCCCTCGCCGCGCCGGGCGAGCGTCGCCGCCGCCCGACCCTCCGTCGAGGGCTCGACGAGCGCGATGGGCGGCTCGCCGCGGCCGCGTGGCGGAAGGACGACCACTCGAGCGCCGAGCAGGGGGTCGAGGACGGCCGAGGCCCGGGCGCCCGCGATCTCGGCCGCGGGGACGCCGAGCGCGGTGAGCGCCCGCTCGAGCTCGACGGTCGCGAGGATCTCGGCGACGATGCGAGGGCCGCCGCGACCGGCGTCGAGCCAGGCCAGGTCGTTCTCGGCCGGCCCGTCGGTCGAGCGGAAGGACGGAAGGAAGTCGGGATCCGGCTCGGACACGTCAGGCGCGCAGGAGGAGGTCAGGCGCGACGCCGCCGATCGGCACGAAGCCGAGCGATGCATACAGCCGGCGGGCGACGGCGTTCTCCTCGAACACGCCGAGGTACGTCCAGCGGCTGCGAGCGGCCATGGCGTCGTCGACGGCGATCGTGGTGACGATCCGGCCCAGGCCGC
>DASXTH010000296.1:0-2606 GCA_036505555.1 Candidatus Limnocylindrales bacterium
CTTGCCTACGAGCGGAGCGAGCTCGTCGCCGACGAGACGGCGGCGCGTGTCGCGGCGCTGGCCGCGTGGCGCGCCGGGACCGCGCGGATCCTCGTCGCGAGCGTCCAGGCGCTCCTCCAGCACACGATCGCGCCCGACGACCTGCCCGCGGACGTGGGCCGGCTGAGGATCGGGGCGCGGCTCCGGCCCGAAACGCTCCTCCGCGAGCTGCTCGGCCTGGGGTACGTGCCCGCCGCAGAGGTCGCCGGCCGCGGCGAGTTCGCGCGCCGCGGCGGGATCGTCGACGTGTTCCCGCCGTCCGCCGAGCTCCCCGTCCGGATCGAGTTCTTCGGCGACGAGATCGACTCGCTGCGTGCGTTCGACCCTACCGACCAGCGAACCGTGGGCCCGGTCGACGAGGCAGTCCTGCTCCCCGCGTCCGAGTTCCTCGCGCCTCACCGGGGAGTGGCCGCGCTCCGCGATTCCCTTGGCCGCGGTGCCGCGAAGCTCCCCGATCGCCTCGCCGCGGACCTCGCCCGCTTCGAAGGCGCCGCCGGGCCGGACGAGAGTGTCGTCGAAGGCGCCGCCGCGCGCGCCCTGACCGTGGGCGACGCCGCGGAGGTCTGGGCCGCCCACCTGGCGCCGTCGACCGGGTTCGACCACCTCGATCCGGCGACCCTCCTCGTCCTCGACGAGCCCGGCGACATCGCCGAGGCGGCCGACTTCCTCTGGCGCCAGGCCGACGAGCGGCGCGCCGAGCTCGTCGAGAGCGGCGATCTGCCGAAGGACTGGCCGTCGACGTATCTGGGCCCACGCGACTGGAAGGCTCGGCTGGTGGCCGGCCGGACGCTCGAGCTGACGTGGGAGTCGGAAGTCCCCGAGGGCGCCGCGATCGCCGCCCGCGGCCTGAGCTCGGGCGACCTCTTCGGCTGGCGCGAGCCGCAGCTCCCCGTGACGCGAGCGGCGGGCATCGCCGCCGCGGTCGAGCGCTGGCAGGCCGACGACGCCCGGATCGTCCTCGCCAGCGACCAGGCGACGCGGCTCGCGGAGCTTCTCGACGAGGCCGGTCATCCCGTCGCCGTCGTCCACGCCCCGGAGGCGCCGCCGCCGGGCGGGATCGCCGTCGTCGAGCGGAGCCTGAACGGCGGCTTCGGCGGGGGCCCGGACGGCCTGGTCTTCGTCACCGATCGCGAGCTCTTCGGCACGGTTCGCGTCCGTCGCCCCAAGGCCATGCGGAGGGTCGTCCCGCGCGACATCCTCGAGCGTCTGACGCCGGGCGATCTCGTCGTTCACATCGACCACGGGGTCGCGCGATACGAGCAGATGCTCCGGCGCGGCAACCAGGCAGAGGGCGAGGACCGCGACTATCTCGAGCTGAGCTTCGCCGGTGCCGACAAGATCTTCGTCCCCGTCGAGCAGATCACCCGGATCTCGCGCTACAGCGGCGCGGAGCACCCCCAGCTGTCGAAGCTGGGTGGCACGGAGTGGCTGAAGACCAAGCAACGCGTCCGGAAGGCCGTCGCCGACCTCGCCGAGGAGCTCCTCGCCCTCTACGCCGCCCGGGCCAACGCCCCCGGTCATGCCTTCGCCGCCGACACGCCGTGGCAGGCGGAGATGGAAGCGAGCTTCCCCTACGAGGAGACGCCGGACCAGCTCCGAGCCGTGATCGAGGTCAAGCTCGACATGGAGGCCGGCCGGCCGATGGACCGTCTCGTCGTCGGCGACGTCGGATACGGCAAGACCGAGGTGGCGCTCCGCGCCGCCTTCAAGGCGATCCAGGACGGGAAGCAGGTTGCCGTCCTCGTCCCGACCACGGTCCTTGCCGCCCAGCATCACCAGACGTTCGGCCAGCGGTTCGCGGCGTTCCCGCTCAAGGTCCGCCTCCTGTCGCGGTTCGTGCCGCAACGCGAGCAGGCAGCCACGATCGACGGCCTGGCCGACGGCTCGGTCGATCTCGTCATCGGGACGCACCGGCTCCTGTCGAAGGACGTCCGGTTCCGGGACCTGGGGCTGGTCGTGGTCGACGAGGAGCAGCGGTTCGGCGTCGCGGCGAAGGAGCGCCTCAAGCAGCTCCGCCGCGAAGTCGACGTCCTGACGCTCAGCGCCACCCCGATCCCGCGGACGTTGAACCTCGCCCTCGCCGGCGTCCGCGACATGTCCGTGATCGAGACTCCGCCGGAGGACCGGCTGCCGATCCAGACCCGCGTCGCCGAGGCGTCGGCCGGACTCGTCCGTGACGCGATCCTCCGCGAGCTCGATCGCGGCGGCCAGGTGTTCTACGTCCACAACCGGGTCGAGACGATCGAGGCCCAGGCGGAGCAGCTCCGCGACCTCCTGCCCGACGCGCGCCTCGTCGTCGGCCACGGCCAGATGGCCGAGGGCCATCTCGAGTCGGTGATGCTCAGGTTCGCGGCCGGCCAGGCCGACGTCCTCGTCTGCACCACGATCATCGAGTCCGGCCTGGACATCCCGAACGCGAACACGATCGTCATCGACCGCGCGGACACGCTCGGGCTGGCGCAGCTCTACCAGCTTCGCGGCCGCGTCGGCCGCAGCTCTCGCCGCGCCTACGCCTACCTCCTGTACCGCCGCCGCGAGCGGATGAGCGAGGAGGCGCGCAAGCGGCT
>DASXTH010000297.1:0-5160 GCA_036505555.1 Candidatus Limnocylindrales bacterium
GGCGGCGATGGGCGCGGCTCTCGGCCGGCCCGACAAAGAGACCTGGGCGATCACCGGCGACGGTGGCTTCCAGATGACGTTCCAGGAGCTGATGACGCTGGTCCAGGACTCGATCCCGCTCAAGATTGCGCTTCTCGACAACAAGAAGCTCGGGATGATCCGCCAGTGGCAGGAGATCATCTACGCCGGCAACTACCACTCGGCGCACCTCCTGGGCCCCGACTACTTGAAGCTCGCCGAGGCCTTCGGGATCCCGGCGACGAAGGCATCGAGCCCGGCCGAGGTGGATGACGCCATCCGGTTCGCCCAGGAGGTCGAGGGCCCGGCCCTCGTGTGGTTCGAGATCGCCGGGGAGCAGAACGTCTTCCCGATGATGCCGGCAGGCAAGGGCCTGTCCGACCTGATCGAGAAGTGGGGCGGGGCGGACGAATGAGCGGCGATCCTGGCTCGAACGGCCAAGTCCCGGCACGTACGACCGTGGGCGCCGCCCCGGGCGCTCCCCGGCGGCGGGGCGACCCGCCGTCACACGCTGATCGCCATCGTCCTCGACAAGCCCGGCGTCCTGAACCGGGTGTCGTCGTTGATGCGGGCCCGCAACTTCAACATCGACTCGCTCGCGGTCAGCCGGACCGATCAGCCCGATGTAAGCCGGATGACGATCACGCTCCACGGCGATGACGTCGCGGTCGAGCAGGCGGCAAAGCAGCTCTACCGGCTGATCGACGTCCTCAAGGTCCAGGACGTCACCGCGGACGCGGTCGTCGCCCAGGAGCTCGCGCTGGTGAAGATCCGGGCGACCGACAGCAACCGGGCCGAGATCCTCAAGCTCGTCGAGCTCTCGAAGGGCCGGATCGTCGACGTCGCGCCGGAGTCGGTCGTCGTCGAGGTGACCGGGCCCGAGGCCGAGATCGACCAGTTCCTCGCCCTCGTCCGCACCTACGGAATCAAGGAAACGGTCCGGACCGGATCGGTGGTCATGAGCCGGGGCTCCGGTTCGATCGAGGAGGCCGTGAAACGATGACTGCGCGCATGTACTACGACAACGACGCGGACGCGTCAGCGCTCGAAGGCCAGACGGTCGCGATCATCGGATACGGGTCGCAGGGCCACGCCCACGCAAAGAACCTCCACGACTCGGGCGTCGACGTGATCGTCGGGCTCAAGCCCGGATCGAAGAGCCGCGCCGTGGCCGAGGAGGCCGGCCTGCGCGTCGCCGACGTCGCCGACGCCGTCAAGGCCGCCGACGTGATCATGATCGCGGTCCCCGACACCCTCCAGAAGTCGGTCTACGACGCCGAGATCGAGCCGCATCTCCGACCCGGCCAGCTCCTCATGTTCGCCCACGGCTTCAACATCCGGTTCGAGCGGATCCGGCCGCCCGACACGATCGACGTCGGGATGGTCGCCCCGAAGGGGCCGGGCCATCTCCTCCGCAGCGTGTACGAGGCGGGCGGCGGGGTCCCGGCCCTCTTCGCCGTGGAGAACGACGCGTCCGGGACCGCCCGTCGGCGCGTCCTCGCCTATGCCCGCGGGATCGGCTCCACCCGGGCCGGTGTCCTCGAGACGACGTTCAAGGAGGAGACCGAGACCGACCTCTTCGGCGAGCAGGCCCTCCTCTGCGGCGGCGTCTCCGCGCTGATCAAGGCCGCGTTCGAGACGCTCGTCGAGGCCGGTTACCAGCCCGAGCTCGCCTACTTCGAGACGATGCACGAGCTCAAACTGATCGTCGATCTGATGTACCGGGGCGGCCTGAACTTCATGCGGTTCAGCGTCAGCGACACGGCGGAATACGGCGATTACGTGTCCGGCCCGCGCGTCACCGAGGGCGTGAAGACCGCGATGAAGGACGTCCTGACCGACATCCAGAGCGGCTCGTTCGCGTCGCGCTGGATCGCGGAGCAGGAGTCGGGCGGGGCCGAGTTCGCCCGTCTGCGCCAGCAGGATCGGAACCACCAGATCGAGCAGGTGGGGCGCGATCTGCGGGCCCAGATGGCGTTCCTCAACCCGGTCGTCGTCGAGGCGGGCGAGGCCCAGGGCGCCGTCGGGGCCGGGGCGAAATCGTGAGCGGCTCGGCGGTCGCGGCCGGCACCGTCCGTATCTTCGACACGACGCTGCGCGATGGCGAGCAGGCGCCCGGCGCCGGGCTGACGGCGGCCGAGAAACTCGAGGTCGCCCGCCAGCTCGCCCGGCTCAAGGTCGATGTCATCGAGGCCGGGTTCCCGGCCGCCTCACCCGGCGACTTCGAGGCGGTCCGCCGGATCGCGCAGGAGACGAAGGGCGGGATCGCGGTGGCCGCGCTTGCCCGCTGCCGTGACGGCGATCCGCAGCGGGCCATCGAGGCGATCCGGATCGCCGAGCGCCCGCATCTCCACGTCTTCATCGCGACGAGCGACATCCACCTGAAGCACAAGCTCCGGATCACGCGCGACGAGGCCCTCGCCGAAGCGGTCCGCTGGGTCGCCTACGGCCGCGAAGCGCTCGGCGCCGACGCGGAGATCGAGTTCTCGGCCGAGGACGCCTCGCGGACCGACACCGACTTCCTCCTCCAGGTCTACGAGGCTGTCGTCGGCGCCGGCGCGTCCACCGTGAACATCCCCGACACCGTCGGCTACGCGATCCCTTCGGAGTTCGGTCTGCTCGTCGGGCGCGTCGTGGACCTCGTCGGACGCGATGCGACCGTCTCCGTCCACTGCCACAACGACCTCGGGCTCGCGACCGCCAACACCCTCGCGGCCGTGCAGGCCGGCGCGCGCCAGGTCGAGGTCACGATCAACGGCCTCGGCGAGCGTGCCGGCAACGCGTCGCTCGAGGAGGTCGTCATGGGCCTCCGGACACGCCCGACCCAGTTCCCCGACCTCGTCAGCGGCGTCCAGACCGAGCAGATCACGGCGGCGTCGCGGCTCGTGAGCTACCTCACCGGGTTCGCGGTCCAGCCGAACAAGGCGATCGTCGGCGGCAACGCATTCGCCCACGAGTCCGGGATCCACCAGGACGGCGTGATCAAGAACCCGCTGACGTACGAGATCATGACCCCACAGTCGGTCGGGCTCAGCGGCAGCCAGCTGACCATCGGCAAGCTGTCGGGCCGGCGCGGGCTCCAGGGCAAGCTCAAGGAGCTGGGTCACGACGTCGAGGGCGAGGCCCTCGACGCGATCTACCGCCAGGCGATCGCGCTGGCCGACGCGAAGAAGGAGGTCACCGACGGCGACCTCCTCGCGCTCGTCGAGCAGCGCGCCTCGGAGGTCCCGGCGTCCGTCGAGCTCGTCGGCTGGAGCGTCACCTCCTCGCACGGCGGCAACGCCACGGGGAGCGTCACGCTCACGGTCCGCGGCGAGGACCGTTCGGCGGAGGCCACCGGCAACGGGCCGGTCGATGCCCTCTACTCCGCGGTCGACCAGGCGCTGCAGGGCGTACTCGGCTGGCATCCCGTCCTGACCGAGTGGGAGATTAAGGCGGTGTCGGCCGGCGAGGACGCCCAGGGACAGGTGCTCGTCCGCTGCCGCCGGTCGTCGGACGAGGGTCCAGGCGCGCTGGTCGTCTCGGGCCACGGCCTATCGACGAACATCATCGAGGCGTCGCTCGACGGTTACCTCGTTGCGGTGAACAAGCTCCACGGGGCCGAGATCAACGGGGTTGACGTCGCGTTCGTGGGCCGTCGCACAGCCGAGGACCTGCCGTGACGGAGGACGATCTTCCGCACTACCGGATCGCGACGATTCCGGGCGACGGCGTCGGACCCGACGTCGTCCGAGCGGCGCGCGATGTCGTCGACGCTGCCGGCAGCGCCTTCGGGTTCGCGGTCGACTGGTCGGAGTTCCTCGTCGGCGGGGCGGCGATCGACGCCTATGGCGTCGCGATCCGGCCGGAGGACGTCGTGGCCTGCGGCGCCGCCGACGCGATCCTCCTCGGCGCCGTGGGCGGCCCGAAATGGTCCGATCCATCTGCGGCCGTCCGGCCGGAGCAGGCGCTCTTCGCGCTCCGCGGCGGGCTGGGGCTCTTCGCCAATCTCCGCCCCGTCCGCGTCCATCGCGAGCTCGTCGACGCCTCGCCGCTGCGGCCCGAGCTGCTCGACGGTGTCGACCTCCTGATCGTTCGCGAGCTGACCGGCGGGATCTACTTCGGCGACCGCGAAGAGGCGAGCGGCCCGGCCGGCGACCGACACGCCCGCGACACGCTGCCCTACGGTGAGGGCGAGATCCGCCGGATCGCTCGCCTCGCCTTCGAGCTGGCACGGACTCGCAAGCGGCTCCTCACGAGTGTCGACAAGGCCAACGTCCTCGCCACGTCGCGGCTCTGGCGAACGGTCGTGGACGAGCTGGCCGGCGACTATCCCGACGTCCGCGTCGGTCATCAGCTCGTCGATTCGTGCGCCATGCTCCTCGTGAAGCAGCCGGCCTCGTTCGACGTGATCGTCACCGAGAACCTGTTCGGTGACATCCTGAGCGACGAGGCCGCGGTCCTCGCCGGAAGCCTCGGGATGCTGCCGTCAGCGTCGCTCGGCGAGCGACGGACGGAGCACGGCACGTTCGGGTTGTACGAGCCGATCCACGGGTCCGCGCCGGACATCGCCGGCCGGGACCTGGCGAACCCGATCGGCACGATCCTGTCGGCGGCGATGCTCTTCGAGTGGTCGCTGGGCAGGCCCGACGTGGCCGGCGCCATCCAGCGCGGCGTCGAGGCAGCACTCGACGACGGCTACCGGACGGCGGACCTCGGCGAGGGTCGCCGTGTCGGCACAGGCGCGATGACCCAGGCGATCGCCGAGCGGATCGGCGCCGGGGAGCCGGTCCGATGAGCGACCGGCCGGTCACCCTCTACGACACGACCCTCCGCGACGGGACGCAGGGCGAGAACGTCACCCTCAGCCTCGCCGACAAGCTCCGGATCGCCCGGATGCTCGACGAGTACGGGATGCCCTACATCGAGGGCGGCTGGCCAGGCTCGAACCCAAAGGACATCGAGTTCTTCGCGGCCGCCCGCACGATGCGCTGGGAAACCGCAAGGCTCGCCGCGTTCGGATCGACGCGCCATCGCTCGAACGCTCCCGGCGACGACCCCAACCTGCGCGAGCTCGTCGCCGCCGAGACGCCGGTCGTGACGATCTTCGGGAAATCGTGGCTGCTCCACGTGGTCGAGGTCCTCGGCGCGACGCCGCAGGAG
>DASXTH010000298.1:0-1763 GCA_036505555.1 Candidatus Limnocylindrales bacterium
GCCTGGGAGCTGGTCGGGTTGTGCAGCTACCTGTTGATCGGGTTCTGGAAGCACAAGCGCGTCGCCGCCGTGGCGGCCAAGAAGGCGTTCATCGTCAACCGCGTCGGCGACGTCGGATTCGCCCTCGGAATCATGCTGATCTTCGTCAGCCTCCAGACCTTGAACATCCGCGAGGTGATCGAGCGGGTCGGCGAGCTCGACCACATCACGATCCTCGCGATCTCGCTGCTTATCTTCGCCGGGGCGATGGGCAAGAGCGCCCAGTTCCCGCTCCACGTCTGGCTGCCGGATGCGATGGAGGGGCCGACGCCGGTGTCGGCCCTGATCCACGCGGCAACGATGGTGAACGCAGGTGTCTACCTCGTCGCTCGGACGAGCCCGATCTTCGCCCACGCCCCCGAGGCGCTCGTCGTCGTCGCCGCGATCGGCATCTTCACCGCGATCCTCGCGGCCTCGATCGCGATGACCCAGACGGACATCAAGCGGGTGCTGGCGTACTCGACCCTCAGCCAGCTCGGCTACATGTTCGCGTCACTCGGCGTCGGCGCGTTCACCGCGGCGATCTTCCACCTGATGACCCACGGCTTCTTCAAAGGCCTGCTGTTCCTCGGCTCGGGCTCGGTCATCCACGCCGTCCACGAGGAGCAGGACATGCGCCGGATGGGTGGGCTCGCGAAGAAGATCCCCGACACGTACCGGACGATGCTGATCGGCGCGATCGCGATCGCCGGGATCCCGCCGCTCGCCGGGTTCTTCTCGAAGGACGAGATCCTGGGCGAGGCGTTCAAGGCCAACTTCCAGTGGGTCTGGGCGATCGGGATCGTCGTCGCGATCATGACCGCGTTCTATATGTTCCGGCTGATCGGCCTGACGTTCTGGGGCGAGAGCCGCGTCGACCCGGCCGTCGAGCCGCATGTCCACGAGTCGCCGCCGGTGATGACGACCCCGCTCTGGATCCTGGCCGTGCCGTCGGTGTTCCTGGGGCTCGTCCTATCGCTGCCCGGGCCGCCGCTCGGGACCGGGACCGGCCTCCTGACGGGCTGGCTCGAGCCCGTGTTCAAGGAAGGCCACGAGCTCCTGAACCGGGTCGAGGAGCCGTTCAGGTTGTTCGGGCTCGACGGCGCCCTGCTCGGGGCAAGCGTTGCGGTCGCGGTCATCGGGGTGATCGCAGCCTGGCGGCTGTTCGGCGCCGACCTCTGGCGGGTCCACTGGCCGTCGCGCCACGAGCGCGTCCGCGAGCTGACCGCGCGCGTTCCGTTCCTCTATCGCGCGTCGCTGAACAAGTGGTGGTTCGACGATCTCAACCACCTCCTGTTCATGGTCATCGGCGGGCGGATCGCCGCGTTCGCCTGGTGGTTCGATCGGCGCGTCGTCGATGACACCGTCAACGATCTCGCGGCGTCGACCATCGGCGTGGGGCGCGAGCTCCGCCGCGTCCAGACCGGACGCGTCCAGAATTACGCGCTCGGGATCGCCCTGGGACTGATCGTCATGGCCGGCTCGTTCCTCGTGCTGGCGGCCCGATGAACGGCCTGCCGATCCTCTCGATCGTCGTCTTCACGCCGCTCGTCGGGGCGCTGCTCGTCGCCGCCGCGCCGACGCGCTATGCCCGGACGCTGGCCCTCGCCGCGAGCGTCGTCGCGTGGGCCGTGTCGCTCATCCTGATCGTCGGCTTCGACCCCAACGCCCCGGACATCCGCCACTTCCAGTACGTCGAGGCCGCCAACTGGATCCCCGTCTTCGGGATCCAGTACAAGCTCGGC
>DASXTH010000299.1:0-18432 GCA_036505555.1 Candidatus Limnocylindrales bacterium
CGCCGGAGGGTATGGCGTTCCAGCGACAGACGATTTCGGATGATCTTGCAGCGCGGCTCGCCGCCGATCGACCCTCAACCCGGAGAGGTCAGGCGTCCCAGGTGATCTCTTCGTCGATTTCCTCGAGCCGCGCGATCAGGAGCTCGATCCCCGTGTCGTCGGCGAGGATCTCCGATGCCGACTCGTCCTCGCCGCCGAACAGCCCGCGGAGGACCGGATCGAAGAACAGCATCGCGTTCGCGCCGAGGGGCCGGTAGGGCCGGCTCGCCTCGAGGAAGTGGACGGCGGGGCCGGTGAGGCCGCGCAGCTGGATCTCGCGCGCGACCCGCTCCACGAGTTCGTCGCGCTGCTCCTCCGTGCGCTCATACGGCATGCTCACGCGTGCACCGCCCCGTCGATCGGGCGGCCGCTGCCCCCGGACGGAACGCCGCCCTCAGGACGGCTGGCTGCGGCGAGGGCGGCCTCGAAGGCCTGGTAGGCGGCCGCGCCGCGCATCGCGAACGTCACGTGGTCGATCGACGGGGAGTGGCTCAACTCCGAGCGGACCGCATCGACGGTCACCCGAGCGGCCTCATCGAGCGGGAACCCGCCCACCCCCGTCCCCAGCGCCGGGAAGGCGATGCTCGCCACGCGGAGCTCGCGGGCGCGAGCCATCGCGCTCCGGACGGCCTTGTCGATGACCTCGGCGCTCGTGCGGCGGTCGCGGTCCAGCGACACGGCGTGGATGACGAACCGCGCCGCCAGCTTGCCGGCCGGCGTCACGACCGCTTCGCCGAGCGGGACGGGCGCCTGGCGGACCGCGGCGAACTCGATCGCGTCGCCACCTGCGCGCTTGATCTCGCCGGCGACGCCAGTCGACATCCAGAGGGACACGTTGGCGGCGTTCACGATCGCGTCGACCTCTAGGTCGCAGATGTCGCCGTTCCAGAGCTCGATCCGGGCCAAGAGTTCTCCAGGGAGGCAAGCGGGCGCGATCCGGTCAGACCGGCCGCCGCATGGTACACCCGAGCCAGACGGGGAGACATCGCGGTCACCACCTCCCATGAGTTGGTGGTGCGCCATTGCGCCACCTCGGCCGCGGTGATCTCGGCCGAGCCTTGGCGGCCGATGAGGACGACCTCGTCCCCGAGGTCGACCGGTGGTCCCGGGACGTGGCTGACGTCGATCATCGTGGCGTCCATCGCGACGTTGCCCACGACCGGAGCGCGAACGCCACGGACGAGGACCTCGGCCTTGTTCGAGAGCGATCGCGGCCAGCCGTCGCCGTAGCCGAGCGGCAGGGTCGCGATCCGGCTCTGGCGCGGTGTCCGCCACGTCGGCCCGTACGAGATCCCATGACCCGCAGGCAGGTCGACGACGCGGACCGGGCGGGCGCGGAGCGAGAGGATCGGCCGCAGCTCGCGGGCCGCGGGCAGGAGGTCGTCGAGGCCGATCCCGGCGGCGGCCAGCTCGTCCGGGACGAGGCCATACGTCGCGAGGCCCGGCCGGACCGCGTCGTACCGCGGCACCGTGCCGAGGAGGATCCCGGCGCTCGCCGCGAGATGGCGCCGCGGGACGGCGATCCGCGCCCCGCCGAGCCGGGCGAGGGCATCCTCGAACCGGGCGATCTGGGCGGTCGTGAGGTCGACGATCTCGGCCTCCTGGAGATGCGACCAGACGCCGCCGAGCCGGGCGCCGGTCGCAAGGATCCGGCGAGCTGCTCCGACGGCCTCCTCGGGCAGAACGCCGCCCCGCCCCAGCCCGGTCTCGATCTCGAGCTCGATCGACAGCTGGGCCGCGACGCCGGCCGCGGCCGCGGCGTCGAGCAGCTCGCCGAGCCCAACGGCTGTTCCGCCGGCGACACCGATCCCGCGGCGGGCCGCTTCGGTGGCCCCACTCGGCGGGATGGGATAGAGCACGAGGATCGGCGCGGTAACGCCCGCGTCGTCGAGGACGATCGCCTCGTCGAGCGTGGCCACACACAGGCCGTCTGCCCCGGCCGCCGCCAGCGTCCGTGCGACCGGGACCATGCCGTGGCCGTAGGCATCGGCCTTGACGACCGGCAAGACTGTGATGCCGTCGCCTGCGGCTCGACGGAGGACGGCGAGGTTGGCGGCGAGCGCGCCGGTGTCGATCTCGATCCAGGCGGTTCGGCGCAGTGGCGGAAGCTCCGCCCCGGCGAGGCGGGCCTCGATGGGCTCGGCCGGCGCGATCGGCTCGTCGGTCACGATCAGGAGCCGCCGCCGGCAGGCTCCGCTTCGAGCGGGTCCGGCGCGCCCGGGGCGTCCGCGGGGTCCGGTCCATCCGGCTGGTTCGCGTCGCCCGTGCCCGGCGGCCGAGCGCCGAAACCGAGCCGGCCACCGGCCTTGCGCCGCTCGGCGAGGGCACCGAGCCGTTTCCGGGCGAGGGCGATCGGCTCCGGGAGGTCGGACGCGAGCAGCCCCGCGTCGCCGAATCGCTCGCGGATGCTGTCACCGGCGAGGCCGTGGAGATAGACGCCGAGCCGGGCCGCATCGAACGGCTCGAGATGCTGAGCCAGCAACGACCCGATCGTCCCGCTCAGGACGTCGCCCGTCCCGCCGCTCGCGAGCGCCGGGTTCTCGAATGGAGCGATCGAGACGCGGCCGTCCGGCGCGGCGATCACGGTCTTCGCACCCTTCAGGACGACGACCTGTCGCCAGGTCGCCGCTGCGTCGCGGGCAGCGACCGCCCGGGCCGTATCGTCGCCGGAGAGATCGCCGTCGTCGTCGTCGGGGTCGCGGCCGCTCCCCAGGCGGAGCCGGGCGAACTCGCCCGCGTGCGGCGTGAGGACGCTCGGGCGATGGTCGCCCTCCCACCAGGCATCCATCGTCGCGAGTGATCGGAGCGCCTCGGCATCGAGCACCGCCGGCGGCAGGCCGCCCTCGTCGGGCATGGCGAGGATCATCCGGACGAGCTCGGCCGTCGCGAGGCCCGGCCGCAGCCCGGGGCCGAGGACGATCGCGTCGTGATCATTGTCGAGGATGCGGGCCAGCGCCGGCTCCGGGTCGACCTCCTCGACGTCGTCCTCGGGCAGGGCCATCGTCGTCGCCTCGACGACCTTCGCCGCGAACAGCGGCTGGAGCGACTCCGGGACGGCGAGCGTCACGAGCCCGGCGCCCGCCCGCCCCGCGGCACGACAGACGAGGAGCGCGGCGCCGGCGTAGTCGAGGGAGCCGGCGACGACGAGGAGCTTGCCGAAGCTGCCCTTGTGGCCGCGCTTGTCGCGGGCCGGGAGGAGGGCCGACGCGATCGCGTCGTCGAGGAGCTCGGCGCCCTCGATCGGCGGAGTCTTCGCCTCGGGCGTGCCGTTGCCCGAGCCATCCTCGCGGACGAAACCGAGGCGCCGGCCTGGGCCCGTCATCGATCGTCCCCGTCGAGAGCGTGGTCCGGCCTCCCGGCGGCGGCGTGCCGCGCGGCGGCTTCGTCGAGCTCCGCATTCGCCGCGTGGAGCGCCTGGAGACGCTCCATCCGGTCGAGGAGGCGCCGCTCGCGATCGTCGAGCCGCTCCTCGATGTCGAGCGGGAAGACGTAACGGCCGCCGGCGGTCCTGACCCCGAACGCGATCGCGACCGCGTAGTCCGCTTCGTGGCTGATCGACAGCGCGACCCTCTCCATCCCGAGCTGCTCGGCGCGCGCGGCCGCCCGGCCGTGGAGACGCACGGAGGGCTGCCCGGTCGGGAGCCGTTCGACCTCGATGTCCTTCCAGCCGATCCCGCGAACACCGAGCCCGAGCACCTTCGACACCGCCTCCTTGGCCGCCCAGCGGCCGGCGAACGTCTCGGGTCGCATCCGGACGTAGCGCCGCTCGGCGGGGGTGAGGACGCGCCGCGAGAAGCGCTCCCCGAACCGGTCGATCGACGCCCGGATCCGATCGACCTTGATGATGTCGATCCCGAGCTCCGTGGTGCCCTGGGGCACGCCTCCGCCCACCATGGACGCCGCGGTCGCCGGCTCGGTGGGCACGATGCTCAGCCGTCCCCTACTCGACCGTGACCGACTTCGCCAGGTTGCGCGGCTGGTCGACGTCGGTGCCGCGGGAAACGGCGACGTGGTAGGCGAAGAGTTGGAGGGGGATGATCCCGATCACCGGGCCGAGGACCTCGTGGGTGTCGGGCACGAACCAGACGTCGTCGGCGTAGCGCCCGATCTGCTCGTCGCCCTCGGTCGCGACTGCGAGGACCCGCGCGTCGCGCGCCCGGCCCTCCATGACGTTGCTCACGAGCTTGTCATAGACCCGCGACCGGGTCGCGACCGCGACCAGCGGGTACTCCGCGTCGAGGAGGGAGATCGGGCCGTGCTTCAGCTCGCCGGCCGCGTAGCCCTCGGCGTGGACGTAGCTGACCTCCTTGAGCTTCAACGCGCCTTCGAGCGCCGTCGGCATCGCGTACCCGCGACCGACGAACATGAAGCCGCGCGAGTTGACGTAACGCCGCGCGACCGCGGGCGCGCTCGGCGCCGTTTCGTCGATCGCGCGCTGAGCCGCAGCCGGCAGAGCATGGAGCGCGTCGACGAGCTCGCGTTCCGCGGCGTCGTCCAGCGTCCCCCGCAGGCGCGCGACCGCGGCCGCGACCATCACGAGGGTCGTCACCTGGGTCGTGAACGTCTTCGAGGCCGCGACCGCGATCTCCGGACCGGCCTGGAGGAAGACGACCGCGTCCGCCTCGCGGGTGATCGCCGAGCCGACGGTGTTCGTGACCGCGACGATCGGGCAGCCCTGCTCGCGAGCATGGCGGGTCGGGGCGATCGTATCGGCCGTCTCACCCGACTGGGTGACCGCGATCACGAGGGTCTTCCCGTCGAGCGGCGGCGGGCTGTAGCGGAACTCCGATCCGACGGTCGCCCGGGCCGGGATCCCGGTCCACTCCTCGAGCGCGGCCGCGCCGACGAGCGCGGCGTAGTACGCGCTGCCGCACGCGACGAGCTCGACCCTCGTCGCCGCCCGGATCTGGTCGGCGAGTGCCTCGATCTCCGGCAGGCGGACGTGGCCGTCGCGGGTCAGGCGGCCGGCGATGCACTGGCGGAGCGATTCGGGCTGCTCGTGGATCTCCTTGAGCATGAAGTGGTCGAAGCCGCTCTTCTCGGCGGCCTCGGGCGTCCAGTCGATCAGCGTCTCGGCCCGCTGTCGCTCGACCCCGTCGACCCCAGTGATCACGACGCCGCCGGGCCGGACGTCCGCGACGTCGCCCTCCTCGAGGAACACGATCCGGTTCGTGTGGGCCAGGATCGCCGCGACGTCGCTCGCGATGAAGCTCTCCTCGCCGTGGCGGCCGACGACGAGCGGCACGTCCTGGCGGGCGCCCACGAGTCGGCTGATCTCGCCCTTGTGCATGACGACGAGCGCGTAGGCGCCCTCGAGCTGCTTGAGCGTCGCCCGGACGGCGTCCGCGAGATCGCCCTCGTAGGCCTCCTCGATGAGGTGGGCGATCGCCTCCGTGTCGGTCTCGGAGGTGAGCGTGTGGCCGCGGGCCTCCAGCCCGTCCCGGAGCTCGCTGAAGTTCTCGATGATCCCGTTGTGGATCACCGTGATGTTGCCCGTGCAGTCCTGGTGAGGATGGGCGTTCAGGTCGTTCGGCCGGCCGTGGGTCGCCCAGCGGGTGTGGGCCAGACCGATCGCCGCGTGGGGCGTCCGATCGGCGATCGCGGTCTGGAGGTTGGCGAGCTTGCCGGCCTTCTTCTCGACGAAGAGGTCGCCGTCCTCGTCGACGAGGGCGATCCCGGCCGAATCGTAGCCGCGGTACTCGAGCCGCTGGAGCCCTTCGATGAGGATCGGGCCCGCCTCCCGGGGCCCCGTGTACCCGACGATTCCGCACATGTCGCTGTTCTCCTCCGCGTCCCGCGGCAGCGACCGCCGGGCTCAGGTCGATCCAGCGCCTCCGCCGGATCCTCGGCGCCGCCTCGGCGCCCGCGGCGCCCGCGGCGCCGGCGCTCAGTTTAGACGCTCCCCCGCGAGGGTCGCGAGCTCGTCGGCGAGCGCCGTCACGAGCTCGGCATCGGGCCCTTCGATCATCACCCGCAGCGCGGGCTCGGTCCCCGACGGTCGGACCAGCACGCGGCCGGAGGGTCCCAGCCGGGCTTCGGCATCGCGGATCGCGCGGAGGATCGCCCGGTCGCCCTCCCATTGGTCCTTGTGGCGGGCCTTCACGGCGCGTTGCTGCTGGGGCAGCATCGGGATCCGCTCGGCGAGCTCGGCGAGCGGACGGCGAGCGCCAGTCATCACCCGCAGGACCTCGAGCGCGGTGACGATCCCGTCGCCGGAGGTCGTGTGCTCGAGCACGATCACGTGCCCGCTCTTCTCCCCGCCGAGACCGGCGCCCGAGACCTGCATCCCCTCGAGGATGTACTTGTCGCCGACGGGGGTCCGGATGATCTGGCCGCCGGCCGCCTCGACCGCCGCCTGGAGGCCGCCGTTCGAGAGGACCGACACGACGAGCGCGCCTTCCGGCAGACGACCGTGCTCGAGCCGGTCGAGGGCGAGGATGCCCAGGACCTGGTCGCCATCGACGATCCGGCCGGTCGCATCGACTGCGATCAGCCGGTCCGCGTCGCCATCGAGGGCGAAGCCGACGTCCGCCCCGCGCTCGAGGACGGCCGCGGCGAGCGAGGCCGGGGCCGTCGCCCCCGATCCGACGTTGATGTTGATCCCGTCCGGGTCGTTGTGGATCACCTCGACCGATGCGCCCGTCGCGGCGAGGATCTCCGGACCGACGACGCCGCCGGACCCGTTGGCGCAATCGAGCACGATCCGCAGACCCGCGGCGCCGACGGCGCTGGCGAGCCCGATCCGGTGTTCGCGATATCGATCGAGGAGGCCCGGATCGACGACCGCGCGGCCGATCTCGGCGTTCCCCACCGAGCCGAGCTCCTCCGTCCGCCAGATCAGCTGCTCGATCTCCTCCTCGATCCCGTCGTCCAGCTTGAGCCCGTGCTGATCGAGGACCTTGAGTCCGTTGTCCTCGGCCGGGTTGTGCGACGCCGAGACCATGATCCCGGCGGCGAAGTCGCCGGTGCCGGCGAGATAGGCGAGGGCCGGCGTCGGGACGCAGCCCGCGATCCGGACGTCGGCGCCGAGGCTCGTCGCTCCGGCCGAGATTGCCGCCACGAACATGTCGCCGGAGCGGCGCGTGTCCTGGCCGACCACGAGCTGGCCGCCCTGACCGACGAGCCGATGGGCCGTCGCGCGGCCGAGCGCGTAGGCGAGCGTCGGCTTGAGCTCGACGTTGGCGATGCCGCGGATCCCGTCGGTGCCGAACAGGCGGGGCACCCTCAGCCTCCGGACGCGGCCGACGGCGGCCCGCTGGCAACGGTCGTGATCGTGACGGTGATCACGGGCGGGTCGATGGAGAGGAGGCGCAGCCCGGCCTGGAGGTTGGGCTCCGGCGTGACCTCGTGGACGCCCGGACCCAGGCCGGAGACATCGATGGGGACGGTGAAGGCCGACGGGTCGAGCCGATCCAGGTCGGCGATCGGGCCGGCGATGACGACGAAGACGGTCAGCGCCGAGAAGCGGTAGTCGAGGTCGGGCTGGCGTCCGATCGGGACGAGGCCGGCCTCGAACGTCCGCGTCCCGGCCTCCGCTTTCAGCGTGATCGTCACGTGGACCTTCGTCGACCCGACGGGCAGGACGCCGGTCGGGAGAGCGAGGTTCACATCGGTCTCGATCGTGCTCGTCGCCCCGCCGATCGGGATCGACTCGGTATCCGCCCGGGTCAACGTCGCGAGCTGGTCGGGGTTGCCCTCCACCACGATGGTCGGCGGATCCACCGTGATCGTGTCCACGCGGTAGCCGCTGGGTGGCGTGCCCGTGACGGCCGCGTTGACCGCGAGGGTCTTCTTGCGGGCGTTGCTGAAGACCGGGATCGTGACGTGGACCGTGCTGGGCTCCACGCGGACCGGGCTCACTCGATTGCCGAGCTGGTCGACCGGGATCAGCGGCACGTCGCGATCGACCGGGATGCCGGATGGGTCGATCAGGACGTCGGCCTGGGCGGCGACCACGTTCTTCACGACCGAGTCCGGTCCCGAGACCATGACGGTCTTCTGGCTCAGCTGGGCCGGGCGGATGTCGAGATTGGCGGGCGGCTTGCCCGGGTTCACGGTGACCGGGACCTCGTACGTCTTCAGCGGATCGAGCTGGACGTTGATCCCGCGCGGCTCCCAGTCGATCGGCAGGAAGCGCGGATCGTTGGACACGACGTCGATCGTTCGATATTGCGACCCGGCCGAAGGGTCGGCGCCGGCGAGATCGATCGTTGCCCGGAAGCTGTCGGGCGTGGGTCCGGTGGCGAACTCGCCGTTCGCGACGTACCGGATCCGGGTCACGGCCGGCAGATTCCCGAGGATCACGACGTCGGTCGGCTGGTTGATGACGTTGACCTGGACGGGGCCGGGGTACTCGAACGTCGATTGCGAGACGACGAGGCCCGCGTAGAGCAGGGTCGCCAGCGCGACCGCGGCGAGTTTCAGGGGCCAGTTGTAGAAGATCGCCCCGAGGATCCGGGTCACCGCGGCGCTCGAACGGCGGCAGGATCATCCTCCGCGCGGGTTGGCGGCGGTGCGACCCGCGGCCGCCCGCGCCCGACGAACCTGCCCAGGTCCGACAGTCGCGGGGCGCGTCCGCCGACCTGGTCGGACAGAGCGCGGCGCCCGAAACGCCCCCGGTCGGTCGGCGCCATGAGCGCCTTGATCGCCTTCGCCAGTTGCGGCTCGCTGAGGTTGCGCACGATCCGCGCCCGCTCGACGAGGCTGATCTGGCGGTTCTCCTCGGAGATGACGACGACGACTGCGTCCGTCTGCTCGGTGATGCCGAGGGCGGCCCGGTGGCGGGTCCCGAAGCGCTCCGTGTGGACGGTCATCTCGGCGAGCGGCAGGAGCGCGGCCGCCGCGAGGACCGTCTCTTCGCGGATGATCACCGCTCCGTCATGGAGCGGCGTCCGGGGCGCGAAGATGGTGACGATCAGGTCGACGCTGATGTCGGAGTGGAGCATCACACCCGTCTCGGCGACCTCTTCGAGGCCGGTCTCACGCTCGAGGACGATCAATGCCCCGTGGCCCTCCCCGGAGAGCAGTGCCGCGGCGCGCGCGACATCGTCTGCGACGCGCTCGACGGTCCGCTGCTGGGAGGGTGAGAAGAGCCAGTTGAACGACCCGACCCGGCCGATCCGCTCCAGCGCGCGACGGAGCTCAGGCTGGAAGACGACGACGAGGGCGAACAGCCCGACGACGGCGAGGGTCTGGAGGATCTGGGTGAGGAGTCGCAGGTCGAACGCGCGGGCCGCCGCGTAGACCGCGAAGAGGACGCTGACGCCGATGACGAGGCTGACGGCGCGGGTTCCCCGGATCAGGCTGAACAGCCAGTAGATCAGGAGCGCCGTGATCCCGATGTCGATCAGCGCGGTCAGGTCGATCTTGCCGGCGATCGACGCAAAAAGCTGCGGCATCGTTCGTGCAGTCTACATCGGGCCACTCGGCCCGGACCGCGTCCGCGATCCCCGGCGCGGGGTTGTCGAGGTGGGCGTCAGGCGCAGAGATCGGCCAGGCGCGGCTCGTCAGCGAGGCGCTCCGCGGCGAGGGCGCAGATGCGCTCACGAACGCCCTGGTCGCCATCGAGCTCGGCGAGACGGCCGAGCAGGAGGAGCTTCTCGACGGCCTGGCTCTGCCAACCCCGATCGAGGTAGAGCTCGGTCAGAAGGAGGTGGAGATCCGCGTGGGCCGGGGCGACGGCGATCGCGAGATAGCAGGCGTCGACGGCCGCGGACATGCGGCCCGCCCGGCGATGGGCGCGGGCAGCGGCGAGCAGCCCATTGCGGGCGGACTCGAAGTCGCCGGCGTGAAGGGCGGCCTCGGCGGCGGCACCGAGCGCGATCCCGAGACCGGCCGGCTCGACCGCGGGTTCGGGTTCGGGCTCGGGCTCGGGCTCGGCTTCGACTTCGGCTACGGCTTCTGGCTGAAGCTCAGTCGCTTCGGCTTCGGGTTCCGGTTCCGGCCAGGCGATCGCAGCCTCGGGCTCGGCCCCCAACTCGACGGTCGGTTCGGCCTCGACGTTCGCCTCGGCGGTGGCGTGCGACGGCTCGAGGATCCGGAGCGCCTGGTCGAGCGCCCGCTGCGCCGTCTCGTCACCGCCGGAGGCAGCGCGGAGCTTCCCGGCGAAGCCCTCGACCTGCTGCCGGCGTGCCCGCGACTCGGCGAGCTCGAGCGCCCGTCGGGCGGCGTCCGTTGCGTCCGCCAGCCGGCCCGCCGCATGCAGGGTGTCGGCGAGGCGGTCGAGCGCCGAGGCGGCGTCGCTGCGCCGGTCAGCCCGGATATGGATCTCGGCCAGACCGCGGAGCGCCGTTTCGTCCCGCGGCGCGAGCGCCAGGGCGCGCTCGTAGGCCACGGACGCCTCGTCGACGCGGCCCATCTTCACGAGGATCCCGCCGATGCTCGCGTGGGGCAGCGCCCGGTCCGGGGCGATGTCGGCCGCCTCACGGTAGGCGTCGACCGCGGCCTCGTTCCGGCCTCGGAGAGCCGCGACGTGACCGCGGCGCAGCGCATCCTTGTAGCGCTCGTAGAGCGAGCTGGTCGCCGTCGCGCCCCCGACGCGCGGCGTGCGCTTGCCGTTTCCGCGGGCGCGGCTCACCCGGCGAGGACCTCGACGAGGAGCGCTTTCTGGACGTGGAGTCGGTTTTCCGACTGGTCCCAGATGATGCTCCGCGGGCCATCCATGACCGAGGACGTGATCTCCTCCCCGCGATGGGCCGGCAGGCAGTGCATGGCGACGGCGCCCGGACCGGCCGCGTCCAGCAGGGCGTCGTCCACGCGATACCGGGCGAACGCGTCGCGCCGCGCCTCTGTC
The DNA here is from genome assembly GCA_036505555.1 of Candidatus Limnocylindrales bacterium. Classification (GTDB taxonomy): domain Bacteria; phylum Chloroflexota; class Limnocylindria; order Limnocylindrales; family CSP1-4; genus CF-46. Next base: position 10,832 of record DASXTH010000299.1, read on the forward strand.
TGCGCTTCCTGGCCCATCGAGGTCCAGGCGTCGGTGTACACGACGTCGGCGCCGCGGACCACCTCTGCAGGATCGGTTCCGAACGTCAGGTGCGCCCCGGTCGCGGCCGCCAGCTCAGTGGCCCGCTCGACGATGCGCGGATTGGGTCCGTAGTCGGCCGGATGGGCGAGCCGGACCTCCAGTCCGAGCATCGCCCCGAGGAGCGCGAGCGAGTGGTAGACGTTGTTGCCGTCGCCGACGAACGCAAGCACGCGGCCATGCAGATCACCGAACCGCTCCTGCATCGTGAACACGTCGGCGAGAGCCTGACAGGGATGCTCCCGGAGCGTCAGGCCGTTGATCACCGGGACCGAGGCCTGGGCGGCAAGCTCGACGACGACCTCGTGCGGTCCTGTCCGGGCGACGATCGCGTCGATGAACCGCTCGAGATTGCGGGCGACGTCGCGGACACTCTCGCGGGCGCCCATGACGACGTCCTCGGTCAGGTAGACCGCGTGCCCGCCCAGCTGGTTCATCCCGGCCTCGAACGTGACGCGCGTCCGGAGGCTCGGCTTCTGGAACAGCATCGCGAGGGTGCGCCCGGCCAGGGGCGTCGCGGCGGGCGGTCCGCCGGCGCGCCGGGCCCGATCCTCCGCCTTGAGCGCCGCCGCCCGCGCGAACAGCCGCCCGACCTCGTCGGCGCTGAGATCCGCCACGGACAGCAGATCCCGCCCTCGCATCGACGAAACGGAGTCAGTCAGTGCGCCCATATCCGCCACTGTAGCCGCGCGTCAGGTGGGCTGATGGCTAGGCGGGAGCGAGCACGCGAGCGAGCGCACTCAGACGTGCGTGAGCGAGCGCGCGCAGCGACCAACGACGCCAGCGGCCCGCATGGCGCGCGGCTACCGCTTGGTGTACTGCGGCGCCTTTCGGGCTCGCTTCAACCCGTACTTCTTGCGCTCCTTCATCCGCGGGTCGCGGGTGAGAAGCCCGGCCTGGCGAAGCGGCAACCGGTTGGTGGCTTCGTCGACCTCGAGGAGCGCTCGGGCGATGCCGTGGCGGATCGCGCCGGCCTGGCCAGTGACCCCGCCGCCCTCGACCTTGATCATCGCGTTGAAGTGGCCCTCGGTGTTGGTCACTCGGAACGGCATCCGGACGTCGGCCTCGTTGACCGCGTTGCCGAAGTGCTCCTCCATGGAGCGCCCGTTGACGACGATCTCGCCCTCACCGGGCAGGAGGCGGACCCGGGCGATCGCCGTCTTGCGACGGCCGGTGCCCGAAAAGAACGCAGGTGCGGCAGTCATCGTTCGACTCCTCAGGCGAGCGGCTCAGGCCGCTGGGCTTGATGCGGGTGGTCGGTGCCGGCGTAGACCTTGAGCTTGCGGAGCTGCTGGATGCCGAGCCGGTTGCGGGGGAGCATCCCCTTCACCGCGCGGCGGATGACCTCCTCGGGGCGCCGGTCGAGGAGATGACCGAGCGTCTCCTCCTTGTAGCCCTGGGGATGGCCGCTGTGGCGGATGTACAGCTTCGACTCGAGCTTGTTGCTCGTGACAGCGATCCGCTTCGCGTTGAGGACGATCACGTGGTCGCCCGAGTCGAGGTTCGGCGTCCAGGTCGGCTTGTGCTTGCCTTCGAGCACGCGCGCGATCCGCGACGCGAGCCGGCCGAGCGTCTCGTCCGCCGCATCGACGACGTACCAGCGCCGATCGATCTCGCTTTCGCGGACCGTGTAGGTCTTCGTGGTCATCGTTCCTCAGTCGTCTCCGTCTGTCAGTGGCTCGGTCGCCGGTCGTCGTCCGAGGACGACGCGCCGGAGGCAGAGCCCGCGGGCCGGGGCCGAAGCTCCGTTCCGTGCCGGTGTCCCGGCGGCGATCGCCGCCCGGACGTCTGTCTCATTCATCGTTCCGCGGCCCGCCTCGATGAGGATGGCCACGATCCGGCGGACCATTCCCCGGAGGAAGGCATCGGCCCGGACGTCGATCGTCACGAGCGACCCCCGCCTCCGAACCCGGACCGCATGCACGGTCCGGACCGCCGAGCGGTCCCCGACCACCTTCCCGAAGGAGCGAAAGTCGTGCCGGCCGACGAAGGCCTGCCCGGCTCGTTCCATCGCGTCGATGTCGAGCGGGTCCCGCACCCCGAGCGCGTAGCGCTCGTGAAGCGGACTGCGCGGCCCGTTCCAGACGGTGTAGCGGTATTCCCGGTACCGCGCCGCGCGACGGGGATGGAACTCCGGTGCCACCACCCGGACGTCGCGAACCGCGACATCCGAGGGGAGCTGGCCGTTGAGCGCCTTCTCGAGCCTCGGTGCGGTCAGCCGACCGGTGAACGTGAAGGCGATCACCATGTCGGCCGCATGCACCCCAGCGTCGGTGCGGCCGGCCCCGTCGACCACGTGGCGCTCCCCGTTGCCGAGGCGAGCCAGCGCGGCTTCGAGTTCCCCCTGGACCGTCCGAAACCCAGGCCGTTGGGCCTGGAACCCGGCGAATCCCGTTCCGTCATATTCGACCCGAGCCCGGAACCGTTGACCGGCCGGTGCCGCGGGCGCTCCCTCTCGGGAACGTGTGGTGTCGTTCAGTTAGACGAGCTCGATCTGGACGATCGGGGCGGCGTCACCCCGGCGCAAGCCGATCTTCACGATCCGGGTGTAGCCGGACGTCCGATCGGCGTACTTCGGGGCGATCTCGTCGAAAAGCTTCGTGACGACGAGCGGTTCGTTCGGGAACGCGGCGACGACCGCCCGGCGGGCGGTCAGGTCGTTCCGCTTCGCGAGCGTGATCATCCGCTCGACGCGGCCCTGGATCTCCTTGGCCTTCGCCTCGGTCGTCTTGACCCGCTCGTAGCGGAGGACCGATACGGTCAGGTTCTTGAAGAGCGCGAGACGCGGTCCCTGCTTGCGGCTGAGCTTGCGCCCGCCAATCCGGTGGGCCATCTCAGGCTTCGTCCTCGTCGTCGCCATCGTCCCCGAACGGGGCCTCGTCGAGTCCGTCGGTTTCGGTCTCCGGGATGATGAAGCCGCGCATCCGGAGGCGCTCCTTCATCTCGTCGAGCGACTTCTTGCCGAAGTTGCGCATCCGGAGGAGGTCGTCGTCCTTCAGCTGGAGGAGCTGGCCGACCTTGACGATGTTGTTCCGCTTCAGCGAGTTGTAGGCCCGCATCGGCAGGTCCAGCTCCTCGATCGGCATGTCGAGCATGTTCGGGGGCAGCTGGGCCATGCCCGTCGCCACCTGCTCGCCGACCGCGGCCGCCATCCCGATCGTGACGAACGGGCGGAACTGGTTGACGAGGATCTCCGCGGAGCGGCTGAGGGCCTCCTCCGGGGTGATCGCTCCGTCGGTCTCGATCTCGATCGTGAGCTTGTCGTAGTTGGTCATCTGACCGACCCGCATGCCCTCGACCCAGTAGTTGACCTTGCGGACCGGCGTGAAGATCGCATCGATCGCGATCACGCCGATCGGGAGCTGCTCGCTCCGCTCGGCGCCGAGATAGCCGACGCCGCGCTCGACGGTGAGATCCATCTCGATCGTCACGTCGTCGGTGTCGAGCGTCATCAGGACGAGCTCGGGGTTGATGATCTCGACATCGGCCGACTCGGCGATGTCGGCGGCGGTGACCTGGCCGGCGCCGCTCTTGATCAGGCGGAGCTGGACCGGGTGGGTCGCGAAGCTCTTCAGGCGGAGCTTCTTGACGTTCAGGACGATCTGGGTGACGTCTTCCTTGACGCCCGGGATCGTCGAGAACTCCTGGTAGACGTCGCGGATCTGGATGCTCGTCACGGCCGCGCCGTCAAGCGACGACAGCAGCACGCGGCGGAGGGCGTTGCCGAGGGTGACACCGTAGCCGGCCTGGAGGGGTCCAGCCTCGTACTTGGCGTACGTCCCGGCTTCCTCGACGGGCTCGATCTGCGGGTTCTCGAGTTCGATCATAAGGGCGGCTTACCTCGAGTAATACTCGACCACGAGCTGCTCGTTCAGGTCGAGCGGCATCTGGTCGCGGCGGGGCAGTTCGGCGACGGTCCCGGACAGCTTGGCGGCATCGATCGACAGCCACTCCGGCGCCTGATGCGACCGGAGGGTCTCCTTGGCCAGCTTGAACGGCTCGCGGACCTTGCGGCCCTCGCGGACCTCGATCCGGTCGCCCGGTTTGACCTGGTAGGAGGGGATGTTCGTCGGCACGCCGTTGACGGAGAAGTGGCCGTGGCCGACGAGCTGGCGCGCCTGAGAGCGAGAGCTCGCGAAGCCCATCCGGTAGACGACGTTGTCGAGGCGCAGCTCGAGCGACCGCAGGAGGCTCTCGCCGGTCACGCCCGGGCGGTTCTCGGCGGCGTCGAAGTAGTTCCGGAACTGGCGCTCCAGGACCCCGTAGACACGGCGGACCTTCTGCTTCTCGCGGAGCTGGAGGCCGTAGTCACCGACCTTGCGGCGACGGACGCCGTGCTGGCCAGGAGGCGAGGGCCGGCGCTCGAATGCGCACTTCTTGCTGTAGCAGCGGCTGCCCTTCAAGTAGAGCTTGGCGCCCTCGCGGCGGCACAGCCGGCAGACTGCTTCGGTGTAACGAGCCATGGTCTCCTCCCCCGATCAGACCCGGCGCCGCTTGGGGGCGCGGCAGCCGTTGTGGGGGATGGGCGTGACGTCGGTGATCGCGCTGACCTCGAGGCCGGCGGCCTGGAGCGAGCGGATCGCCTGCTCGCGGCCGGCTCCCGGACCCTTGACGTAGACCTCGACCTGGCGCATGCCGTGCTCCATCGCGCGACGGGCGGCGCCGTCGGCCGAGAGCGCAGCCGCATACGGCGTGCTCTTGCGGGAGCCCTTGAAGCCGGCCACGCCGGCAGAGCCCCAGCTGATGACGGCGCCGGTCAGGTCGGTGATGGTGATGATCGTGTTGTTGAACGTCGCCTGGATGTGGACCTGTCCCTGGGGGACGTTCTTCCGCTCCTTGCGCCGCTGCTTCACGACCCGCTTACGTTCGGCCATGCTCGTTCAGGTACCTCGGCCTACTTCTTCCGCCGCACGCCGACCGTCTTCTTCGGTCCGCGCCGCTGACGGGCGTTCGTCTTGGTTCGCTGGCCGCGCGACGGGAGGTTGCGCCGATGGCGCATCCCGCGATACGAGCCGATCTCGATCAGCCGCTTGATGTTGAGGGCGACCTCGCGCCGCAGATCGCCTTCCACCTTGTAGCGGCGATCGATCAGCTCGCGGAGCCGGTTGACCTGCTCCTCGGTGAGGTCGCGGACCCGGGTATCCGGGTTCACGTTCGTCTGGGTCAGGATCTTCTGCGCGGTCGGCAGGCCGATCCCGAAGATGTACGTCAGGCTGACCTCGACGCGCTTTTCGCGCGGGATGTCGACGCCGGCGATACGTGCCATCGATTACCCCTGCCGCTGCTTGTGCTTCGGGTTGGTGCAGATGACCATCACGGTGCCGTGGCGACGGATGACCTTGCAGTTGTCGCAGCGCGCCTTGACGGAAGCTCTGACTTTCAACGGATCCTCGACTCGTGTTCTCGTGGCGGCCGGGATGACCGGACCGCGGCTACTTCAGGCGGTACGTGATCCGACCGCGGGTCAGGTCGTAGGGCGAAAGCTCTACGCGGACGCGGTCGCCGGGAAGGATCCGGATGAAATTCATCCGCAACTTCCCGCTGATGTGGGCGAGCACCCGGTGGCCGTTCTCCAGCTCGACCGCGAACATCGTGTTGGGAAGCGGCTCGATGACCGTTCCTTCCACTTCGATCGCATCACGCTTGGCCACAGGCTTGTGTGCTTCCCTTTCTCACGATGAGTGCCGGCCCAGGGGGGCCGACACACGAACGCGTAGCGTATCAAAGATGGTCAGCACGGGCAAACGAAATTTGATCATGCGACCCGCGTGAGAATCTCGGGGCCATTCTCGGTGATCGCAATCGTGTGCTCGAAGTGGGCCGCGAGCGACCCGTCGCGCGTGACGACCGTCCAGCCGTCGGGCTTCACCATGACGTCGTCGTCGCCGAGGGTGAGCATTGGCTCGATCGCCAGGCAGATGCCAGGCATGAGCTTCAGCCCGCGGGCGCCGGTCCGGTAGTTCGGGACCTGCGGCTCCTGGTGCATCTCGGTCCCGATCCCGTGGCCGACGAACGGCCGGACGATCCCGTAGCCACCGGGCGTGGCGGCATCCTCGATCGCCGCCGAGATGTCGCCCAGATAGTTCCCCGGCACGGCCGCGCCGATCCCGGCCATCATCGCGGTCCGGGTCGTGTCGATCAGGGCCGCGACCTCCGCGCTCGGCGTCCCGATCACGAACGAGCGCGCGCCGTCGCCGTGCCAGCCGTCGAAGATCGCTCCGGCGTCGACCGAGACGATCTGGCCCTCGCGTAGGACGCGCTCCCCAGGGATCCCGTGGACGACCTCGTCGTCGATCGAGATGCAGAGGCTGGCCGGGAACGGGTTGCTCCGATGGCCGTAGCCCTTGAACGACGGCACGGCGCCCGATGAGCGGATGTGGCGCTCGGCGAGTCGATCGAGGTGGGCGGTCGAGACTCCGGGCCGGAGCTCCGACTCGACGAGCGCGAGGACCTCGGCGACGATCCGGCCGGCGACGCGCATCTTCTCGATCTCGCGACGCGACTTGCGGGTGACCATCAGCCGGCCGTCCGTGACGGCGACGATCCGGCGACGTCGGCGGTCGCCGCGAGGACGCCGGCGCTGACCGCGTCGATGGGCTCGCGACCGTCCACCGTCCGCAGGACCCCAGCCGACCGGTAGTGGTCGACGACGTCGAGGAGCGGCGGGATCTGCTCGGTCATCCGGGCCCGGACGGTCTCCTCGTGGTCGTCGGGACGCTGAACGATCGGCGAGCCGTCGACGTCGCAGACCAGGTCGTTGAGCGGCGGGTTCGAGGCCAGGTTGTAGACGTGACCGTTTGCCGTGCAGATCCTGCGGTTCGCCATCCGCTGGACGAGGTCCTCGGTCGGGACATCGATGAACACGGTGCGATCGACGCGGCGGCCGGCGTCGGCGAGCGCCGCGTCGAGGGCCTCGGCCTGGATCCGGGTCCGTGGGAAGCCGTCGAGGATCGCACCGGACTGCGCGTCGGGCTGCTCGAGACGATCGAGGAAGACCCTGACGATCGTCTCGTCCGGGACGAGCTGGCCGCGGCTCATGAACCGGTCGGCCTCGCGCCCCAGCGCCGTGCCTTTCGCGACGGCGGCCCGGAGGAGGTCGCCCGAGGCGAGCACCGGGACGTTGAGGTGTCCGGCGAGCACGGGCGCCTGCGTGCCCTTGCCGGCGCCGGGCGATCCCAGGAGAACGACCACCGTCATCGGCTGCCATCCCCGGGCGGCCATGCCAGCACCGAGCCGGTCGGGCTCCCGAACATCAGCGAATGAAGCCCTCGTAGTTCCGCATGAGGAGCTGTGCCTCGAGCTGCTTCATCGTCTCGACGATGACGCTGACCACGATCAGCAGGCCGGTGCCACCGAGGGCGATCGACGAGAGGCCCGGGAAGATCAGCCCGAGGACCGTCGGCAGCGTCGCGACGATGCCGAGGAACAGGGCGCCGGCGATCGTGATCCGGGTGACGACCCGGGCGAGGTAGTCGGCGGTGGGGCGCCCCGGTCGGATGCCCGGGATGAAGCCGCCGTTCTTC
>DASXTH010000300.1:0-5995 GCA_036505555.1 Candidatus Limnocylindrales bacterium
ACAGCTCCTGGTGGTAGCCGCGATCGACGACCTTGTCGACGTGGCTGAGCGAGATCCGCCGGGCCGGCACGCCGGCGTCGGTCAGGAGCCGGACCTGTTCGATCGCGCCCGTTCCCGCTTCGCAGTGGGTGTGGACCGGGACGCCAGTCCGCACGTGGGCGGCTGCGGCCGCCCGGAAGATCGGCCGGTCGCGCGCGGACGGCCCATCGAGGCTGCCGGCGATCTTGATGACGCCCGCCCGGATCTCGGTCCGATGGACGATCGGCCCGCCGTAGTCGCGCTCGTCAATCCCGACGTCGATGTCGGCGACAACGAGGTCGGCGAGCTCGTCTTCGGTCGCCCGGAGGCTCCAGTGGGCGGGTCCCGTGAACTTCTCGTGGTGCAGCCCCGTCGCCGCGACCAGATGGACGCCGCTCCGCCGCGACAGCTCGGCGAGGAGGATGGGGTTCCGGCCGCAGTCGGCCGGCATCATGTCGATGGCCGCGTCGAGGCCGGCCGCCGCCGCGGCGCGGAGCTCGGCGGTCAGTCGATCGATTTCGTTGAGCTCGAAATCGGGCGAGATGGCCACAGGCCGGCCGCCGTCGATGATCACGTGCTCGTGGGCGTACGTCACCCCGAGCGACGTCGGGTCGATGTCGCCGAGGACCGTCCGCACGAACGTCATGCGGCCGGCTCTCTCGCCGCGTCGAGCTCGAGGATCGCGCCGTCCGTCCTGAGTCGAGCCCGGAGCGCGGCGACATCGATGTCCCGCACGCCGGCGCCCGCCGCCTCGCCGGTAGACGCCATCGCCGCGGCGGTGCCGGCGGCCTGGCCCATCGCCATGCACTGGGCCATCGAGCGGACCGATGCGTGGGCGTCGTGGGTCGCCGAGAAGCAGCGTCCGGCGACGAGCACGTTTCTGGCGTCGCGGACGACGAGCGTCGCGAACGGGATCCCCACCGCCGCACCAGCAGGCAGGTACGTCCACTGCGTATCCGGCCCTGCCTGGTGATCTTCGATCGGGGCGCCACATGACCCGATCTGGTCCTCGAACTGGCGGCCGGTGAGCACGTCGTCCCGGGTCAGGCGAGCATCGCCGTAGACGCGGCGGGTCTCCCGGATCCCGATCTGGGTCCCGAGCGACACGAGTGACGCCTGTTCGTACCCGGGCACCCGATCGACGAGGAAGCGGGCGTACTCGAGGGCCTGGCGTCGTCCGTCGATCTCGGCGGCAGTCAGGAAGTCAGGATCCGTCGTGTTCCGCAGCCGGCGGTCGGCGCCGGCCGTGTTCGGCTCGAGCCGGGTCATGATCGTCGCCGTCACGCCCTCGATCGGTGTCACGTGGTCCGAGCCGTCGCGGCGCGGCAGCTCGTAGCCGTCATCGGCAGCCGCCGCCATCCGCTGGTGGAGCTCACGCGTCGTGATCGTGGCTCGTCGCGCCACGTCGACGTTCGCCATCCGGAACGTCGTCGTGAGCGTCTGCGCCGCGTCGAGCTCGCCCGCGGTCTCGAACCCGAACCCGGCGAAGGCGCACAAGTCGGCGTCGCCACTGGCATCGACGAAGACGCGCGCGGCGATCCGTCGGAGTCCGGACTTCGTCGCGACGACGATCTGCTCGACCCGCCCGTCGCCGTCGACGACCGCATCCTGGAGCGTGGTGTGGAGCAGGACGCGCACGCCGGCCTCGAGCGTCAGTCGCTCCCAGACGGCCTTCAGATGCTCCGCGAGATACGTGACGCCCGTCCCGGCGCCGTAGGTGTTCGGCCGCTCGACGACCGGCCCGAGCCCGCGCAACCCGGCCACGACCTCGTCGGCGATGCCGCCGACGACCTTGCGCGGCGCCACGCCCGGCGTCCAGAAGCCGTAGAACGTCTCGAGGACCGCGGTGCTCGTGCCGCCGAGGAACGGCAGCTTCTCGACGAGGACGACCGAGGCACCACCGCGCGCGGCGGCGATCGCGGCCGTCGAGCCGGCCGAGCCGGAGCCGACGACGCACACGTCGGCGTCCGCGAGGAGCGGCAGATCGAGGATCCAGGCCCGGCTCACTCGGCGTCCTCCGCCGGGAGCGGCGACACCGACGCGACCGACCAGCCGCCATCGACCTTGAGGAGCTGGCCCGTGATCGCCCGCGACTCGTCCGAGAGGAGGAAGACCGCGGCGTGGGCGACCTCGTCAGGGTCCATCAGCTCGCCGGCGAGCGGCTGCTTCCGGGCGCCGTACGCCCGGATCGCCGCATCGCCGGCTGCGCGCTGGGCCATCGGCGTCCGCGTCAGACCGGGTGCGACGACGTTCACCCGGATCCGATCGGCGAGATAGGTCGCCGCCATCGTCGTCATGAGCGCGTTCGTCGCGCCGCGCGCGGCCGCGTAGGCGTGTGTGGCGAAGAACTCCGGCGCGGGGTCCGTGGCCGTGACGCTGCCCATCAGCAGGATCGAGCCGCGCGTCCCCGATCCGTTCGGCTCCTGGGCCCGCATCCGCGCGACGACGGCGCGACAGATCGTTGCCTGGGTCGTCAGGTTCAACGCGAGCGTCCGATCCCAGGCGTCCCGCGCCACTGCGTGGATCGGCCCGTCGCCGAACCGCCGCCCACTCCCACCCGCGACGGCGAAGAGGCCGTCGATCCGCCCGAACCGGTCCGCGCAAGCGGCCACGACCGCATCGGCCGCGGCGTCGTCGGTCAGGTCGGCGGCCGACCAGCCGGTCGTGCCGCCCGCGGTTGCGATCCGTTCGGCAAGGGCGCGGGCGTGCTCGGCCGTCCGCGATACGACGAAGACGGCGGCGCCCTCGGCCGCGAGACGCGCCGCGGCGGCGGCCGCGATCCCAGTGGAGCCCGTGACGAGGCAGACGCGGTCGACGAGCCGGTTCATCCCAGCAGTCCGCGTGCGGTTGGTGCGTCGGTCACGAGGACCCCGAGCACCCCGGTCGCAAGCGCCCCGCGGATCGCCGCGACCTTTCGCTCGCCCGCCGCGACGGCAACCACTGTCGGGACCCGCCGGAGCTGATCGATCGAGATGGCGATCGCGCGTGCCGCGACGTCGGGTGCCACGAACGTCCCGTCGATCGTGAACGGGTGGACGATCAGGTCGCCGATCGCGCCGAGCTCCGCGATCCGGAGGACGTCCTCGTGCCCGAGCGCACCGGATCGGACGAGCGACGAGCGGGTCTCGCCCGTTGTGCGCCCGATGGCGCCGATCCCGAGCAAGGCCACCGCGAGATGGTCGAAGCGCTCGGTTGTGGCCGCGATCTCCGGCTGGCGGAGCAACGCCGTTCGAACCTGGCGCGACTCCACGAACGCCGGCGCGTGAATGCGGTGGTGCCCTGCGCCCAGGCGTTCGGCGAGGACCCGCGTCAGGTCGCCGGGGTCCGTTCCCACGTCGAGGGTGCTGGAGCTGCCGGCGAGCTGGACGACGTCGATCGACGGGTCTTGTCGAGCCGGCATTGCGGCGGCGACACGGGCGAGCGTCGAGCCCCATGCGATCCCGACCGCGTCGCCCGGATCGAGCAACCCGTCGACGACCTCGGCGGCCAGCCGGGCCACGGCCGCATCGCCGCTGGCGGAAGCGACGACGCAGCGCCCGATGCCGAACCGCTGCCCCACGAGCTGCCCGAGGTCGCGGTCCTGGGCGGGCGCGTCGCGGAACTCGATCCGGACGACGCCCTCGGCGAGGGCCTGGTCGAGCAGGCGCGCGACACGGAACCTCGAGATGCCGAGCCGCGCGGCGATCTCGACCTTGGTCAGCTGGCGCTCGAAGAACAGGCGGGCGACCTGGCCGACGAGGGACGTCTCGGGCGCCTCCGCGGTCATCGCGCCGCCCCGCCGGCCGCGGACTCGACCAACGCGACCCGTTCGGCGCGGCTCATCCGACCGAGCGCCGAGCCGATCCCGACCGCCGCCGCTCCGGCGTCGAGGAACGCGCGCGCGTTCGATCCATCGACGCCGCCGGTGACGATCGTCTCGATCTCGGGGAGGGGACCGCGAAGTTCTCGAACGAAGCCTGGCCCCAGCGAGGACCCGGGAAACACCTTCACGAAGGTCGCGCCGGCGCGCCACGCGGCGTCCGCCTCGGTCGGCGTCGCGGCGCCGGGCACGAACGGGAGCCTAGCCTCGCAGGCCGCGGCCAGGACGACCGGATCGAAGATCGGGCTGACGGCGAACGCGGCGCCGGCGTCGTGTGCGGCTCGAAGTTGATCGGGCGTCCGAATGGTGCCTGCGCCGACGACGACCGCCTCGTCCGCAACACGGGCTCGGACGGCCGCGAGGTTCCCGGCTGCGTCGGCGCCGTCGAAGGTGATCTCCAGCACGGTGACCCCGTCAGCGATCAGCTCGTCGACCAATGCCAGCAATCGCTGGCGCGGCTCGATCCGGCGGAGGACGGCGATCAGGCGCCGGGTGCGGATGGCCGCGGCCACGGCTCCGAATCGGAGCGCCTCGTGCTCGCTCGTCATTCGGCCCAGGATAGAGATCGCCCAGTTGAGCGTCAACCGCTCAGATGAGCGGCGCATTTCCCTCACGTTCCAACCCGAACGGTCGGGTGGCGAGGATCTGGCCAGATGTGGATCGCGAGAGTCCCTTCCGCGCAACTCGGTCGCGCTCCATTGACGGGCCCCGAATCGGCGGGTATGATTCTTCCCATCCCAGACCGGCCTGCGCAGCGGAGCGATTCCGCGCGGAATCCAGCCCGGACACGGCCCGACGTTCTCCCGTACCCAGCTCCCTGAGGGATTGCCCCACTCATGCCCCAACTCGGTCCCGACCAACGCTCACGGAATCGGCGTCCCCGCCGCCGCAACCAGGTGGCATCCCGCGCCCCCGTCACGGAATACGAGGAGCAGCAGGAGCTCGAAGCCGCCCGCGAGCGGAATGATCTCGACGTCTCCGATCTGCGCGAGATGTCCGTCAATGAGCTCCGGGCGGTCAGCCGCGATCTCGAGCTCGAGACGGGCACCCAGGAGCGCAAGGACGATCTCGTCGAGCGGATCCTCGAGCGCCAGACCGAGCGCGCCGGCCATGCCTATGCGAGCGGCATCCTCGACGTCGTCGACGAGGGCTTCGGCTTCCTCCGCCGGCACGGCCTCCTGCCCAGCCCGGACGACGTCTACGTCAGCTCCAGCCAGGTTCGCCGGTTCGGCCTCCGGATCGGCGACCGCGTCAGCGGCGCGGTCCGCGCCCCACGCGAGGCGGAGAAGTACTGGGGGATGCTCCGGGTCGATGCGGTCAACGGCGTCGACTCCGACACGGCCCGCCGGCGGCCGGTCTTCGGCGACCTGACCCCGGTCCACCCGGACGAGCTGATCAACCTCGAGAGCGACCCGAAGAACCTCAGCCAGCGGCTGATCAACATCGTGAACCCGCTCGGCAAAGGCCAGCGCGCCCTGATCGTCAGCCCGCCGAAGGCCGGCAAGACGATGCTCCTCAAGCACATTGCCAACGGCATCAGCACCAACTACCCGGACATCCTGCTGATGGTCGCCCTCATCGGCGAGCGGCCCGAGGAAGTCACCGACATGCGTCGAAGCGTCAAGGGCGAGGTCATCAGCTCGACGTTCGACGAGCCGACCGAGAACCACACCCACGTCGCCGAGATGGCGCTCGAGATCGCCAAGCGCCAGGTCGAGACGGGCCGCGACGTCGTGATCCTCATGGACTCGATCACCAGGCTGGCGCGGGCCTACAACCTGGCGCTGCCGCCGTCGGGCCGGACACTGTCGGGCGGCATCGACCCGATCGCCCTGTATCCGCCGAAGCGGTTCTTCGGGGCCGCTCGCAATATCGAAGAGGGCGGCTCGCTGACCGTCATCGCGACGTGTCTCGTCGACACCGGCTCGCGGATGGACGACGTGATCTACGAGGAGTTCAAGGGCACCGGCAACTCGGAGCTGATCCTGGACCGCAAACTGGCGGAGAAGCGGATCTTCCCGGCGATCGATGTCCAGCGCTCCGGCACCCGGCGCGAGGAGCTGCTCCTCGAGGACGGGACGCTCAAGATGGTCTGGACGATGCGCCGGATGCTGTCGG
>DASXTH010000301.1:0-4285 GCA_036505555.1 Candidatus Limnocylindrales bacterium
CGGGGACATCGAGGCGGCGTCGCGCGCGATTCTCGAGGGGCTCGAAGGCGACGCGCTCGCCGAGATGCGCGCCGCCAACGAGACGAACCTTCGGATGGCGCCGCTCACGCCCGACCACCATTTCTATATCGACCAGGGCGCGAACGCCCACGTTCGGCTCGTCCTGCTCGCGGTCGGGCGGAAGCTGGTCGAGGATGGCCGGCTCGACGAGCCCGACGACGTCCTGTTCCTCCGGTACAACGAGCTGCGGATGCTCATCGGCGACGCGTCGGTTGTGGATGGCCGCCGGCTGGTCGCCGAGCGCCGGGCCGAGCGCGAGGCCTCGAAGCAGCTCGCGCCGCCGAACTGGATCGGGACCGCGACGCCGTCGCAGCTCGCGTTCCCGTACCTCGTGAACTGGGGCTACCCCGAGCGCTTCCACCAGGGGCGGCCGAAGGCCGAGGGCCCGGTCACCGGGATCGCCGCGTCGCCCGGCCAGGTCGAGGGCATCGCCCGGGTCGTGATGACGGTCGACGAGTTCGACGACGTCGCCGAGGGCGACATCCTCGTCTGCCAGATGACGAACCCTGCGTGGGTCGTCCTGTTCACGAAGATCGCCGGGCTCGTGACCGACACCGGCGGGACGACCTCGCATCCGGCCGTGCTCTCACGCGAGTTCGGAATCCCGGCGGTGGTCGGGACGTCGGTGGCGACGAAGCGGATCCGGACCGGCGACCGGATCCGGGTCGACGGCTCAGCCGGGTCCGTCGACATCATTTCGAGCCCCGGTGCCGCCAGTGAGTCCACCGAGCCCGCTCCCGCCGTCACGGGGATCGGGTCCTGAGCGCGGCAGTCGCGCCGGAGGCTCTCCTTGCCCGGAGCGTCCTTGCCGACCAGGTCCGCGAACGGCTTCTCGAGGGCATCCTCAGCGGCCGCTACCCGCCCGACGCCCGGATCGTCGAGACCCAGGTCGCCCGCGAGCTCGGCACGAGCCAGGCGCCGGTCCGGGAGGCGTTGCGCGGCCTCGAGGCGCTCGGCGTCGTCGAGATCACGCCGTTCCGGGGCGCCCGCGTCCGGCGCCCGACGCCCCGCGAGCTGCTCGAGGCGTACGCCGTCCGATCGGCCCTGGAGGCGCTGGCGGCTCGGCTTGCCGTGCCCCGCCTTTCGAGCGCCGACCTCGGTCGGCTCGGCGCCGCGGTCGAGGCGATGCAGACCGCGGCCAGCGCCGACGACACCCGAGCCGTCGCCGCGGCCGACGCCCGTTTCCACGGCCTGATCGTCGAGCTTGCCGGCAACGGGACGCTGCTGAAGCTGTGGCGCTCGCTCGAGCCGTTCCTGAGGACGTACATCACGCTCGTCGTTCCCGGCGCGGATGCCCAGTGGTCCGCCGATCTCCATACGCCGATCCTCGACGCGCTCCGGGCACGGGACGTCGACGCGGTCGTCGCTGCCCTCGAGCGCCACTTCGCGGACGTCAGCGACAACATGGCGAGCCGCCTCGCCGGCCAGGAAGGAGTCGGATGACCGCGACCGCCCAGCTGCAGCTCTCCGAGGAGATGTCGGCCGGCCCCGCCCGCCTCCGGATCGACGTCCACGGCTCGCAGCCGCTCGAGCACGTCCTCGACGACATGAGCTTCCTGAACTACCGACTCGCGGACGTCCGCGTCGCGTCCGAGGTGACCCTACCCGAACCCGACATCGTCTGGCACCAGGACGCGCCGCGGGGGATCGCGTACGACGGCCGAGAGATGACGTTCACGGGTCCCTGGCCGGCCGGGCCGATCCAGAAGGTCATCGTCACGATGCTCGCGCTCCGGATGGAGCCGCTGGGGCTGCATCCGTTCCACGCGTCGGCCGTCCGCTACCGGGACCGGACGATCCTCTTCCTCGGCGGCGAGTCGAACCACGGCAAGTCGATGGGCCAGATCGAGGCCTGCCGGCGCGGCGCGACGCTCGTCTCGACCGAGACGACGGTCATCGACGAGGACGCCGTCGCCGTCATGGGCTCGAAGTCGCCGTTTCTGAAGAAGCGGACCGAGGGCACCGAGCGGGCCGACAAGGCCGCCCCGGAGCGCGGCGTCGAGAAGTTCTTCGACGGGATGCCGACCTGGGAGATCCACGCCGAGCCGACCCGGATCGACATCGTCGTCGTGCCCGCCATCGACGGGAACTTCGACCCGTCGTGCGCCGAGATGATCCCGTTCGAGCGCCAGTTCCAGACGTTCCACTCGGTCCAGAACTACTTCCTGACCAACGAGCTGCTCGCGCCGGGCCATCCGATGCCCGTCGTCGACACCGACGAGCGCCGGGCGGCGAGAGCGCAGTTCGTCGAGCGGTTCGCGGACCGGCCGTACTACTTCGTCCGCGCCGCGACGCCGCAGGTGCTGCTCGACGAGGTCGATCGGGTGCTCCGGGCCGGCTGATGCGGCCCTTCGTCTACGAGCGGCCGGAAACTCTGGCCGAGGCGGTCGGTGTCCTGGCCGAGCACGGTGCGGAGGCGCGGCTCCTCGCCGGCGGCACCGACCTGATCATCCGGCTCCGCGACGGGACGATCCAGCCGCGGGTCGTCGTCGACGTCAAGCGGATCGCCGAGCTGGACGCCGGGATCCACGAAACCGAGACGGGGCTCACGATCGGGGCGCGGACGACGATGACCACGATCGCGTCCGACGAGCGGATCCGGCAGGACTTCACCGCGCTGGCCGAGGCGGCGGCAGTCGTCGGGGCGGTCCAGATCCGGAACCGGGCGACGCTCGCCGGCAATATCTGCAACGCCTCGCCGGCGGCCGACACCGTGCCCGCGTTGCTGGCATTTGGCGCGGTCGTCGTGGCCGCGGGGCCTGGTGGCACGCGGCGGATCCCGCTCGACGACCTGCTTGTCCGATCGGGCGTGACGACGCTCGCCGGCGACGAGCTCGTGACCGCGATCGAGCTGCCGCGACCCGACGTCGCGCGCGGGTCCGTCCACCTGCGGCGGACGCGCCGGCGCGGGCACGACCTCGCCGCCGTGACGATCGCCTGCGTCGTTCGGGCGGATGGCCGGACGCGGATCGCGTACGGGAGCCTCGGGCCGAGGCCGGTGCTCGTCGGCGACGACTCGGGTCTGCTCGCGGACGTCGCCGCCCCGGACGCGGCGAAGGCGGCGCTCCTTGCAACACTGTTCATTGGCGCCAGGCCCTCGCTCCGTTCGATGCGCGCCTCGCCGGATTACCGCGTCGCGATGCTGCACCTCCTCGGCCTGCGTGCGGTCCGGACGGCAATCGAGCGACAGGCGGCGCCCGGATGACGGCCCAGAGCCGGCGGATCGAGCTCACCGTCAACGGCCGATCGCGCTCGGTCGACGTCGCCGTCCACCACACGCTCCTCGAGGCCCTGCGCGCTGACCTCGGGCTGACCGGAACGAAAGAGTGTTGTCTCGTCGGAGAGTGCGGCGCGTGCACGGTCCTCATCGACGGCGCGAGCGTGGACTCCTGCCTGATGCTCGCCGTCGAAGCGGACGGCGCGCTGATCACGACCGTCGAAGGGCTGGCCGACGGCGACCGGCTCGCCCGGCTCCAGCAGGCGTTTCTCGACACGGGCGCCGCCCAGTGCGGGTTCTGCATCCCGGGCCAGCTCATCTCGGCTGAGGCGCTGCTCGCCGCGACGCCGCACCCCACGCGAGCCGAGATCGAGGAGGGGCTGGCCGGCAACCTCTGCCGCTGCGCCGGGTACGAGCAGATCTTCGAGGCGGTCGAGCTCGCGTCGGCTCGATCCGAGACGCCGGCATGAGCTCCGACGGTCGTGTTGGCGGCTCGCCCGCCCGCGTCGGCGGGATCGGCCGGGTGACGGGGCGCCAGGCATACGTCGCCGACATCCGCCTCGAGGACGCGCTCCAGGTCAAGCTCGTGACCCTCGATGTCGCCCGGGCGCGGATCGTCTCGATCGACTCGTCCGCCGCAATGGCCGTGCCCGGCGTCCGCTTCGTGATGACCGCCGCCGATCTCCCGGACCCGATGCCGCGCTTCGGGCCGCAATGGCAGGACCGGCCCGTCCTCGCCGTCGGCGAGACCCACTACCACGGCGAGCCCGTCGCGGCCGTCGCCGCCGACACGCTCGACGCCGCCGAGGAGGCGGCCCGCCTGGTCCATGTCGAGTACGAGGAATTGCCGGCGGTTTTCACCGTGGCCGGCTCGCTCGCGCCGGAGGCACCGCTCGTCCAGGATCCGTCGCTCCGCCCCGGGGATCCGCTCGCGACGACGAACGTCCTCCGCGAGCACCACTACGGCTGGGGCGACGTCAACGAGGCGGCGACCGGCGCCGAGGTCGT
>DASXTH010000302.1:0-18252 GCA_036505555.1 Candidatus Limnocylindrales bacterium
TGCCTCCCGCAACCCGTCCGCCTTGCACAGCGGAATGCCGGTGACCCTGACGCCGGGGCCAGGTGCGTCGATCACGACGAACACACACACGGCGCTTGGCGTGACGGTTCAGCCCGTGACGAACCCGCCGCCGGTCGGTCCGAGTGCCACGATCGACGACCCTGACGATACCGAGTCGTTCGGCGGGTTCGCCGTCCATGTCGACCGCGTCCTCGCGAGCACGCTGCCCACGGCGAACTGGGGCGTCAGGTTGGTCGGCGACGCGATCGCCGGGGTGATCCCGACCAGCACTCTGCCGGGAGGCAACTACTGGGTTCAGGTCCCGAATCGGGTCGGCTGGGATCGCCTCGGCGAGTCGCACTGGTGCCTTCTTGCGCAGGCGTTCTACGCCAACGCGGGCCTTCCCCGGCCGTGGAACGGACAGGCGGCGAGCCCGGTCCCGTTTCCCGTGTCGGCACCCGCGCCAGGCAATGAACGCTGCGCCCAGCGCAACATCCACATCCAGCCGTAGGAGGTCGGAGATGACTGCGCGGCGCTTCACGGTCAACGTCCCGAATCCGTCCGATGGGACGGTCGCCCCAACCCTGACCCTCGAGCCCGTCACCGAGGCCGAGCTGACCACTTTCGGCTACGACATCCCGCTTGGACGGCTCAAGATCCGTTCGACAAGGATGACGACGACAGCCCCGGCGTCGACCCTCGCGGGATGCGTCGACGGCCTCTGGATGCTGATCCTGGCGCTGATCTCGTGGTTGATCGGCAGGCCGATCCAGGCCCAGCCCCTGACGGTGCGACTCGACCCGCAGACGGGCGCGGACGTTCACGTCACGATCGACGCGGTCGGATCGAACGGAGTCGCCGCAATGCATCTCGTCGACCGACGAGGTGGTGAGATCGTCGGCGGCGTAACCCTCCTCGTCGGCGGCAACTCGATCAACGTTTCAACGACGCCGAGCGAAGCGCGCAATCCCTGCCCGCTCACGCTCGCCGAGTCGCCGTTCTGGCTCGCGCCGGGCGATGAACCCGACGCCACCCGCCCCGCCGGACCGATCCCGTCGGGATACGACGTCGACCTCGTTGCCTGGGTCACGAACGAGACGGAGGCCAGCCTCGGCGATACAACCGCCTATCTCGAACACCTCGACGGGGCCGATGCCGAGTTCCGGCCCGCGATCTGGAGTCTCGGGAGCTTCGAGCCAGGCTCGCGGTTCCCACTGCGGTGGCGGGTTCGCGGCGGCAATCGCGCCGCGGGCGACTGGTATCCGTCGATCGTCGTCGCTGCGAAGGGCTACGACCCGATCCGGCTGCGCCCGACGATCACGTTCGGCGAGCTCGCGCGCGTCGAGGCGGCTCCAGCCATCGAGGCGGGTGCCGAACCGGCCTGAGGTTCCGGCGAGCGAGCCGCAACCGGGGAGCGAGTTTCGCGTCAGCTCGCGGCTGACTCCGAGAGGCGGACCGCCCGCGCGCCATCGTCGTAGATCCCTTCGATCGCCTTGACCATCAGCTCGATGCAGAAGCGGTCGTGGACGAGGTCGTGGCCGGCCCGCGCGATCGTGTCGGCGAACGCGTGATCGGTCAGCAGGCGGACGACTGCGGCCGCCAGCGCCAACGGGTCGTCATGGGGGACGAGGAGCCCGGTCACGCCGTCCTCGATCATCTCGGGGATCCCGCCGACGTCCGACGCGACGACCGGCCGCGACAGCGCCATCGCCTCGAGGATCGACAGCCCCTGCGCCTCGCGCCAGGACGGGAGGACGGCGACGTCCAACGCGGCGGTGACCGCAGGGATGTCGTCCCGGCGCCCGGTGAAGACCACGCGGTGGGCGACCTTGTGGGCCGCGGCCCACTGTTCGAGAAAGTCCCGCCGCGAGCCCTCACCGACGATCAGAAGGTACGCGTCCGGCACGTGGCGGAGCACGTTCGGCCAGGCCTCGATGATCGTCTGGTGGCCCTTCTCGGGCTCGAGGCGGGCCACGACGCCGACGATCTGCGAGCCAGGCTCCATCCCGTACTCCTCGCGGAGGGTGCAGCACGGGTCCTGATGGTCGTAGCGCTCGAGGTCGACGCCGTTGTAGATCAGCCGGACCGGAGCGCCGGTCCGATGCTCGTCGGCGATCTTCCGTTCGATCGACTTCGACACCGCGATCAGCTGATCCATCTGCGGTGTGAGCTGGCGGATCAGCTCGCGATCCTCGTGCGAGCGAACCCGCGAGGAGTGGACGGTCGAGACCACGTATGGCCGTCGGTGGCCGCTCTCGCCGAGGGCGATCGCCGCGCGCGTGCCGATGACGTCGGCGCGGTACATGTGGGTGTGGATGACGTCCGGGCGGACGAGAATCAGGTGCTCGACGAGGGCGCGCAGGGCACGGTCGTCGTCGGGCTCGTCGATGACCGTCACATCGAACCCGTGGCGCTGGAGCTTGCGCACGGCACTCCCCGCCGACAGCGACACGACCGATGCCTCGTAGTGGGTCGTGTCGAGGCGCGACATCAGCCCGAACACGTGCTCCTGCGCGCCACCGTTCGTTCCGGTCGCGAGGATCTCGACGACGCGGACCCGCTTCGGGCCGGGCAGCGGGAAGTGCTCGATCGGGGCGAGGCACGGATCCCAGGCCGGGGCGCCGCCCATCAGGTCGCCGCTCCGTGGGCAGGCGCGTCGTCGTTGCGGACGAGGAGCCGTTGGATCGGCTCGTCGCGGGCGCCCCACTCGTATTTGTACGGCTCGTTGCCGCGGAGGAAGTCGAAGGCGTGCCGGCCGCGCTCGAGTGCGAGCCGGACGCAGCTCCCCGCGAGGACCACGCCAGGTGAGAGGTCGCGCGCAGCCGCGTCAACGCCGGCGTTCCAGAACATCAAGCGGTCGCCGCTGTCGACGAGGATGCCGGCGGCGATGCGTCGCTCGCCGACTGAGAGGAACCAGAGCTCGACCGGCCCGTCGGGCCCGGTCTCCTCGAACCAGCGGCGGAGGAACACGCGCGAGGCGTCGCCGCCTGGCGTCGGCGGGAACAGGCCGTTCTCGCCCCACTTGCCCTGGTGCATGTCGATGAAGGCGTCGAGCTCGCCCAGCGGATCGGGCGCGCGGGTGAAGGTGACCGGCCCTGCGGACTCCGCGCGGCGGATCTTCCGGCGGATCTCGTGGCGAGCCTTCTTGTCGAGACTCGAGAGGTAGTCCTCGAACGGCATTCCCGGTGTGAGCGGCACGACCGGGCAGACGTCCTCGCGCTCGAGATTGAGCCGCCAGCCCGCGGCGATCTCGCGGGCGCCGAACGCCTCGGCGAGGGCATCTGCGGCGGGGTCGCCACAGCGCAGCCGCCGAAGGTCGACGACGTCCCAGTCGGCGGGGTGCTCGGGGTCCGATGGCTCGGGGCCGGCCAGATGCTCGACCAGTGCGGCCGTGATCTTCGGCAGGTCGTCAGGTGCGGCGAGGAGCGTCGCGTAGTCCGAGTGGTAGGAGGCGCCGAAAAAGATCGCCTTCGCCGTCGCGGGCACGGGCGTCAACCGGCCCGACTCGGCGCCGCGGAGCTTCGACGCGGTGGCCGGGTCGGAGGCCTCGACCTCGTGGCGATGCATGAGCGGGATGATCGCGACGAGATCGCCGGCCTCGGGGCCCGCCGCCACGCTGGCGCCGGCGCAGACGACAAGCGTCTGGTCGTGGGCACTGGCACCGTAGGCGTCCCACCAGGCTCGCGTGAACGCCCACGACGAAAACGGCGTGGCCCACGGGTTCCGGGCGGCGAGCTCGTCCCAGGTCCGGCGCGGAATCGCATCGAAGGCGCGCCGTTCGACGCGGAGGGCGGCCGGGGATCGGGTCGCATCAATCGGGAGATCAGGCGCCCGGGCGACCAGCGTGCCCGGACAGGCGGGCTCCGTATCCGGAGCGTGGGTGGTCACGATCCGAGGATAGCACCGGGTCCCCGAAACCGATTGCGGGCGCAACGGTGGGCGGAACGCTCGGTCGGGCGGCGCCCCGCCGTCGAGCCGACGCCCCGCGTCCACCCGGCCCTGCGATGCCCCGCTCCCATTGCAAATAGCCGAGTGTTTCGAATCTCGCACTATTCGGCTATTGGAAACGCCGGCGGGTTGTTCGCGCCAACGCCGGCGCAGTGTTCGCGCCGTCGTGATCACGATCGCGGGACGTCGAATCGCGTCGCGCCCACCACAGCTCGACGACGGCGAGCACGATCGCGACGGTCGTCGCGCCGCGCACCGGCGCGGCGAGCGCCATCGCCGCGAGGGGTGTCGCGACGGGCAGGACCATCGATGCGTAATACCACTGGGTGTACGGCCAGAAGACGGGCACCGCCCACCAGGCGAGCCGTTCGCGTCCCAGGAGCAGCGCCGCGACGAGCGCGACCGGCACGAGCAACGGTGTCGCGAGCGCGGACAACCCTCCTCCGCCGGACTGACTCGCCAGCGCGTCGTTCACCGCGGGCCATCGATCGAGGAAGAGCGACCACGGCAGGAATGGCACCGTCATGACGACGATCAACGCGGTGACGGCGATCGCCCGCCATCGGAAGAGCAGGGCGAGGACGACGCCCGAATAGACCTTCACCGCGACCGCGATCGGCCCGGCGCCGGCAACGAGCAACGGCACGACGAACACGTGGGGGTTGGCGATGTACACGCCGTCGACCAGCGGCGGGAACGCCAGCCACCACAGCGGCAGCTGCAGCCGGCGGATCAGCCACACAGACGCGATGACGCCGAGCCCCACGAGGACGACCCGGGCGACGTCGGCCGGCAACGCCGCGAACGGCAGCATCGCGATCAGGGTCGGCGGCGGCGCGCCGAACACGGCGCCATCGGCCGGAACTGCCCAGGGATCGCCGCCCTGGAGCCACCGCACGGTCGCGTCGCGGTAGAGCATCCCGTCGTAACCGGGAAGGGTCGGGAGCAGCGACGACAAACGGATCGCGCTGACGAGCACGAACCACGACGCCGGGACCATCCACAGGATCGGCCGGAGCCGATCCACCCGCTCCGCCAGACGATTCGCTTCGGGTGCCTCCCTCACCACAATGGGCGAAGGAACCGCAGGATGTCCATGAAGTCGTCGGTCATCGGCGCAACCGTGGCTCGCAGCGGCTGCCAGCCGTCGGTGAGCAGCGGGTCCAGCTCCGTGGCGTCGCGGGCGCCGACCGTGAGGATCGTCGGCGTGGCCTCGGCGGCCTTGTCGCCGCCGAACACCCGAATGGCCCCCGACAGCCCCTGCGCCTGAAGCGCGCCCGCGACGGCCGGGGCCAGGTCGTAGTAGCGGTTCGGGATGTGGGTGATCACGATCCCGCCCGGCTTGACGACGCGCGCGTACGTCGCATACGCCTCGGTCGTCAGGAGGTGGGTCGGGACTGCGTCCGACGAGAACGCGTCGATGAAGAGCATGTCGAACTGGCCGTTCGGAACGGACTGGAGCGACAGCCGAGCGTCGCCCAGGACGATGGCTGGCCGTGTTGCGGCGGCGGACAGGAACGTGAAATAGCGTGGGTCGGAGGCGACCTCGGCCACGACCGGGTCGATCTCGTAGTACGTCATCGACCAGCCCGGTTGCAGGTACGACGTCAGTGCGCCGGCCCCGAGTCCGACGATCCCGATCGTCTTCGGTCGACCATCGGACGCCAGGTCGCGGAAGACGTCGCCGAAGGGACCCTTCGTTGCGTAGTACGCGGTCGGCAGCTGGGCCTTCGCGGGGTCGGTCGACTGCAGGCCGTGGACGGTCGTGCCGTTCATCAGCGTCGTATGGGTGGCGCCGACGGGCCGCAGGACCTCGGTCACCCCGAAGAAGCTTCGGTCGCGGTAGATGACCGCCGGCTGGAGGACGAGGACCGCAAGGGCGAGGACGAGCCCCGTCGACGCGGTCAGGAATGCACCTCGCGCGCCGACGAGCAGGATCAACCCGCCGACGAGGAGCCAGCGGATCCCGGCCTCGGTTGCGAGCGAGCCCTCGCGGACGAGGAACAGACCCAGCGCGAGCGCAACGGCGAGATACGGCACCATCCGAACGCCGGCGTTCGCAAAGAACGGCGAGAGATCGAGCCCTCGGCGGCGGGCGGTGGATCGCTCGGCGTGGCGAACGTGCGAGTTGGACACGGCCAGCGCCGCGAGCGCGAGCACGAGCAGGATCGGGAACTCCCAGACGCCGGGGAAGACGACAGGCGCGATCAGGGCGACGAATGCGCTGGCGAGGGCGCCGCCGATCGAGATCACGAGGTAGAACTCGGTCAGGTGGACGGCCGCCGGGCGGTCCAGCGCCAGCCGACCGTGGAGCGCCGTCGCGACGACGCCGAGGCCGCCGTACATCAGGAGGACGAGGGGCAGGATCGGCCAGCCGCCGGCGGAGCCGTAGGGCACCCACATGAGCGTGATCGCCGCCGGGGCGACAATGACCGCGGCCGGGACGAGGCGTCTGCCGCGCGACGAGAAGGCAATGATGAACGTCGCGAGATAGATCGCCAGCGGCGCCAGCCAGAGCAGCGGCGCCGCGACGAGATCGGTCGAGATGAACGTCGTGACCGCGTTCAGCAGACCCGACGGGACCGCTGCGAGCAGGAGCCACGTGGCGCGGCGCCGCCAGACGATGCGGGTTGCCGCGGCAGCGTGATCGGTCGCTTCGTGAGCAGCCGCCGCATCACGCACGTGGCCACGCGCGCGGTTCCCCGCCCACGCCGCGCACCCTGCGACCGCGACGCCGAACACGACGAACCCGACCGCCCAGACGCCGCGCTGGACGGTCAGGCCGAGCCGGGGCTCGATGACGAACGGGTAGGCAAGGAGAGCGAGCAGCGAACCGGTGTTGCTCAAGGCATACAACCAGTACGCGTCGCCGTCGCCGACGACCCCGCCGTCGGCGGCGCCCGGGCCGCTCCGGCTCGCGGCGTACCAGGCGGACACGAGCGGCGTCGTGGTCGTCAGGACGAACGCGGGAAGGCCGACCGTCAGCGTAAGCATCCCGATGAGATTCAGGACGTCGGGGATCGCGGGGTCGCGCAGATCTGCGGCGTGGCTCGGGGCGATGAGGAGCGACGCGGCCGCGACCGCGATGAGCGCGACGTGGAGGATCGCACCGCGCCGCAGCCCCAGGCGTGTCACCGAGACGTGGCCATACAAGTAGCCCAGCAGGAGGACCGCCTGGAAGAAGAACAGGGTCGTCGCCCAGACCGCCGGCGTGCCGCCGAAGACCGGAAGCACGACCCGGCCGATCAGCGGTTCGACGGAGAACAGGAGGAAGGCCGACCAGCCGATGACTCCGCCGAAGGCGAGCACGGCGGCCGATGGGACGGCCAGGCGCCGCGGCCGCGGCATCGCAAGGGTGAGGTCGATGCCGTCGATGACGGCCCCCGGTTCGGTCACCCGACCATGGTCGCGACGCTCATCGATGCGTCAAGTGGGAGGAACGTCCCGGCGAGATCCTGACCTGCGGCTGGTCGACGGCTCGCGGGCAACCGGCGCAGGGATCAGGGCGCGAGCGACCGGAGCAGGTCCGGACCCGCCCGCGGCGCGCCCGGATCCGAGAGGCGTCGGAAGAGGAAATATTCTGGGAGCGGATGGTCGTCCGTGATCAGCCGGCCGGAGCCCGTGAATGAGTCGACCTGGATGTCGTCGATCCAGTGCAGGCCCAGGATCCGGGACACCCAGGCGTCGACGGTCTTCGCCGGTGAGTCGTACGCCGAGGAGATGTCCTCGAGGATCCCGGGGCGGGCGAGGACCTCCCGGATGGTCGCTTCGTCGAGCGTCATCGGCTGATCCGATCCGAACATGTACAGCCCGTACCCGCCCGGCCCGAAGAACACGGTCATGTGCGGGAAGACCGATCGGAACGTCCGGATGTGGGCCTGGAACTCGTCGAGCGTCGCGCCGTACGGGACCCACTGCATCATGATCCCGCCCGGTTTCAGGTGGGCGCGGCCGGCCTGGTAGTACTCGAGCGAGGAGATGACCGAGGCGCCGGAGGAGAAGATCGGCGGCGGCGGGTCCGTGACGATGATGTCGTACCGCTCCGTCGTCAGCTCGAGGTGGTTCCGCCCGTCGGTGACGATCACCCGGGCGTTCGGCTGGGCGAGGATGTCCACCGCGTCCGGATAGAACCAGCCGAACATGTCCGGCACCGACGGGACGAGCTCGACCGCCTCGGTGTCGAGGCCGGCGATGACGGAGCTCCGGAACGCCGATCCCATCCCGAACGCCACGGTGACCGCTTTGGTCGAATCGGGCCGCATCATCAGCGGCAGGATCGGCATGAGCTTCGCGTCCACCGTGAGCAGAGTCATCGCGGTCCCGGTGACCCACAGCTGCGCGGTCGACGTCGAGCCGGCCTGAACCGACGCGATCTCGTCCTCGGTGCTGGCGAAGAGCTTCGCGCCGGAGTGCTGGATCCGGGAGACGCTCGGGTCGACGATGACGCCGGGTCTCACGAGGCTGCCGACGATGGCCACGGCCACGATGACGGCCGCGGCCGAGATCGCGGATCGAACGGCGATCGGCTGGAGGCCCCGGTTCTGGCGGCTCAGGACGAGCGCGACCGCCGTGCCGACGTTCAGCAGCGCGAGGATGGCCACCGCGGTCGGGGAGCCGACGACCGGGACGACGAAGAACGGGATCGCGAACGTGGCGAGGATCGCCCCGCCGGTGTTGGCCGCGAGCAGCCGGCCGGTGTTCGCCGCGATCTGAGCCGGATCGTTTCCGAGCAGCGTCGACGCGGCAGGAAATGTGAAGCCCATGACGAACGTTGCCGGCACCACGACCAGCAGGATCGGGTTCATGCTCGCCGAAACGGCCGCGAGCTCCCGTGACGGGTCGAACGACGGCGGATGGGCGATGACGAGCACCAGCCCCGCGAGGGCCAGCACCGCGACGATCAGCTGGGCGACGGAGATGGCCCCCGTGACGTTCCGGAGACGAGGGCGGACGAGCGTGAACGCCGCGGCGCCGAGCGAGATGCCGAGCAGGAAGAGGGCAAGGATCAGGGTGAAGACGTACGTGGAGTTGCCCGTGCCCGAGGACAGCAGCCGCGTCCACAGGACCTGGTAGCCGAGCGACGTCAAGCCGGACACGAAGGCGAGCAGGAGCGCCAGCGTCGGGCGCGGGGCGGGGCCGCTCGGATTCGGTGCGCGTTCCGGCAGGGCGTCGACCGGATCGACGCCGCGGCTGAGCAGGAGGGCGACGACGCCCGCGGCCGCCGAGCACGCGGCCGCGATCACAAGCGTGCCGGTCAATCCGAACAGCTCGATCAGGACGACACCCGCGATGAGCGTCCCGAAGATCGCCCCCAACGTGTTGGCCGCGTAGTGCCGGCCGAAGGCCGCGGACAGATGGCGGTCGTGGCTGAGCTGGCGGGTCAGGGCGGGCAGCGTGGCGCCCATCAACACCGTCGCGGGAGCAAGCGCGAGCACGGCCAGACCGAACCGGATCAGAGCCAGGAGGACGACCTGGCC
Organism: Candidatus Limnocylindrales bacterium; assembly: GCA_036505555.1. Classification (GTDB taxonomy): domain Bacteria; phylum Chloroflexota; class Limnocylindria; order Limnocylindrales; family CSP1-4; genus CF-46. The sequence goes on from DASXTH010000302.1 coordinate 9,426, forward strand.
CTCGATCGACGGAAAGATCCCGCGGTAGACCTCGTGCAGCAGCCGAAAGGTGACCGGAGTGAGGAGCACGACGACGACGAGGACGAGCTCGATCGCGCCGTACAGGCGGAGCGGCCGCCGAACGCGGTCCGCGAGCCGGCCCCCGAAGTACGACCCGATCGCCAGGCCCCCGAAGAAGCCGGTAAGGATGGTCGAGACGGCCTGGGTCGTGTTGCCGAACACGAGCACGAGCTGACGCGACCAGACGATCTCGTACATCAGGCCGGCAGCGCCGGACAGGATGAAGATCTGCAGAATCAGGCCCTGTCGGCGCACGGCTCCTCCAACTGGTCGAGTCGGCGGGAAGTGTGGCATCCCGGACGCGGACCGTGCCGCCGGCGAGATGCCGACCGGGACCATCGAGGGGTGCCCGAGGGCCCCCGGACTTCCGCTAGTCTGCCGCGGTGACCGACGCCCGTATCGCCACGCCAACCATCGTCCGCGTCGGCCGCCGGCAGATCGATCGCCGGCTGCTCGGCTTCATCGGCCTCGCCGTCCTGGCCCGGCTCGCGTTCTGGATCGTCACCGACCGCGTCTGGGAGGACGCGCTGATCACGGTGACCCACGCGCGGAATGCCGTCGCCGGGATCGGCCTGACCCATCACCCGGGCGAGCCCGTCACGCATGGCTTCACGTCCGCCGTGTCGGTGCTGATCCCGCTCGCGGGTGAGGTCCTGGTCAAGGGCAGCGGGATCTTCGTCCTGCGGGTTGCCTCGATCCTGGCCGCGATCGCGACGATCGTGTTCGCCGATCGGATCTGCCGCCGTCTGGGGTTGGGCCGCTGGCCGACGGCGATGGTCCTCGTCTATCTCGCCCTCGACCAGAACCAGATCTTCTACGGGATGGCGGGGATGGAGACCCAGGTCGCGGTCGCCGTCCTGCTCTGGAGCATCGACGCGGTGATGGCCGGCACGACGCTCCGGATCGGGTTGAGCTTCGGCCTGGCGGTCCTGACCCGGCCGGACTTCCTTCTCTGGAACGCCGCCGCGACGCTGGACCTCGGCCTAGGTGACTGGCGCCGGGCCGCGCGGGCTGTCGCGATCGGTGCCGCGGTCATCGCTCCGTGGATCGTCTTCACGACCCTCTACTACGGCTCGCCGATCCCGAACACGATCCTCGCCAAGTCGGCCCACTTCGTCGCGTTCCCGGCGAGCCCCGACCCGGCCGCGCTGATCGGCTGGGTCCAGGCCGCGATCGCGGACCACATCAGCGCGATCAGCCTGACGTTTGCGCCGTTCTTCGAGGACACCCTGACCGTCGGGGCGCCGCTGCCGCTGGGGCTCGCCTACTTCATCTCGATCCTCGTCTGGATCCTCGCGATCGTCGGCGCCATCCGGACCTGGCGGATCCCCGGCTGGCGGGCCGCGGTCCTGTTCGCGGCCGGGTTCGCGCTCTACCGGATCGCGCTCCTGCCGGGCGCCTACTTCGACTGGTATGTCCCTCCGCACACCGCCGTCCTGATCATCCTTGCCGCCGCCGGGATCCAGTCACTCCGCCCGACTCCCCAGCTGGACCCGCGGCCCGCGATCGCCGCCCTCGTCGCGGTCGCGTTCGCGATCCATACGCCGTTCTCGCTGGGGCTCGAGCGCAAGCTCCAGACGGACATCGAGATCGCCGTCCGGACGACCGTGGGGCAGGAGCTCGGCCGCCTGATCCGGCCGGGCGAGACCCTCGCGACCGAGTCGGCGGGCTACTACGAGTACTACTCGAACGCGATGATGCTCGACTACCCGGGGCTGACCTCGGTCCGCGCGCGTCAGGCGATGCAGGGGCTGCCGGCCGGCCACACGTCGATCATCGACTTCCTCGACGCCGTCCAGGCCGACTGGATGGCGCTCCGTCCGGCCGAGTGGAAGGGCCTGCAGGCGCGTTACCCGGCGACCGGGGCGCGCTACGACGAGGTCGACACGGTTTCGAGCCCGACCGGCTCGATCATCTTCGACGACGAGGGCAGGCCCCGGATCGCCTTCGCCGGCGATGTCAAGGACGCCTCGAGCTGGCAGATCGTCATCCTGCACAAGGTCCGCTGAGACCGGGTCAGCGCGGGCCGACGCCCTCGAGCACGGCTGCGCGACAGACGGCCAGGTCCGCGCTCGCTGGGAGCATCTCCCGACAGGCCTCATCGGCCGCCGCATCGGCCACCGGTCGGACGACACCCGGGACGAGATCGTCGTGCGCCGGTGACCCCGCTGTGGCGAACAGCGCGCGAAGCCGCGTCGCATCGGGCATCTGCGGGTCGGAGGTCAGGCGGCCGGCATCGGGGAAGGATTGGGCGATCGTCGCGGCGGCGCGGACACGGTCGACGTACTGAGCGGTGACGTCGCCCGACTGGAGATAGACGCGCAGGTTCCCGACGACCCCGACCAGGGTGAGGGCGGCCACGATCACCGCGGCACGGGTGCGCCGCTCTCCAGTCAGCCGGGGCAGCCGGCCGGCCCACCCCGCCGCGAACAGGATCGCCAGCGGTGCGGCGGTGTAGACGTACCGCGACCACTCGGCTGCCTGCCAGCCGAACGACGCCCGTGACAGGGCGATCAGGGCGTATTCCGTGGCGAGGGCGACCGCCGCGGCGGCGACGAGCGGTGGCGCGGCCGGCCTGGCACGGGTCACGATCGCCAGCGCCGCGGCGGCCGTGACAACCACGAGACCGCCCCGGATCCCGAGCCCGGCGAGCGACCCCGCGGCCGCGAACGGGCCGGCCAGGACGAAGCCCGGGATCGCGTCGATCGCCGACGAGATCGGCTCCTCCCGGTGCCCGAAGGTCTCCAAGTCGTACGCGACGGCCCACACCGCCATCACGGCGATCGGGATCGCGAACCAGCGTGCCCCACGTCGATCGATCAGGAGCTGGGCGACGAGCGCTCCCGCGAGGAACGCCGCCCCGACCGCATGACACGCCATGGCGACGAGGGCGAGGCCCGCCGCGACGCCCGGCCGTCGCGCGACGCAGACCGCCCACATCGCGAGGATCCCCGTCAGCGTCGCGGCCACCTGGCCGATCTGGAACGCCGCGTTCAGGTTCTCGTAGCCCGATCCGAGGAACAGGACGACGGTCGCGGCAGCGAGCGCCGCGCCGGGCCCGGACACCGCGGCGACCGTCGCCCGAACGGCGACGGCCACGCCGAGGTGCAGCAGGAGCAGCACGGCAAGGTACGGCAGGTATGAGTGCAGGCCGACGACCGCGTAGATCGCCCGAAAGATCGCCGCCGGGACGGCGATCAGGTGCTCATTGAACGGAACGAGCAACGACCCGGGATCGGCGAGCGACCGATTGGCGACCAGGTCCCAGTCGTCGACCCGGAACGTGGTCGACGCGGCGAGGACCAGGAGCACGGCCCAGGCGACGACGGCGAGCGCGGCCATCACCGCGTCGGCGGTTCGACCATGGAGAACCGGCGGCGGCCTCAATGCAGGTTGTACGCCCAGTACACCCCGCCCACGCCGATCAGCATCCCGAACAGGATCAGGATCTTCCAGCCCGTCCCGATCGCCGAGCCCGTCAGGCCGGCCATCGCCCGGATGTCTGCATCTCGGACGGCAGCCAGCGCGCACAGCGCCCACACGAACGGGATCGAGTCGAGCGCATAGCGATAGCCGTATTGCAGCCAGCCGCCGCCGTAGTAGAGGAGCGTCGGGATCAGGATCACGACCGCCGCCAGGAAGAGCCACCACGAGAACGAGCGACGCCACGGCGCCCGCACGGCGTAGAGCAGACCCGGTGACGTGATGAAGATCGACATCCCCAGCCCGTCCGGATGAAAGAAGGGGAACGGGCCGCCGAGGGCCGGCACCTTGAGGAACAGGTAGTTGAGGTTCATCTCGAGGTGCGCGGTCGAGAAGAGCCCCAGCTCTCGTTGCCGTTCGAGCCACTCGGGGAGCAGGGCAAGCCCGTAGCCCGACTCGAACGGCGATCCGAAGCGCGCCGCGTTGTACCAGAAGAAGAAGACGATCGACGGCAACACGCCGAGGGCGAGCTCAACCCAGGTCCGCCACGGCCACCGCCGCGGCTCCCAGATCCGGTCGCCCGCGAGGAGCAGGGCGTAGAACGGGATCGCGAACGCGAGCGGCGCCCGGGTCAGGAATGCGGCACCCGCGAGCAGGCCGATGAGCCACGCCCGGCGCGACCCCCACAGCTCGATCAGGCAGCCCAGCGTGAGCATCGTCGCGATCAGATGGCCGGTGTGCCAGACGCCGCCGCGGGTCGTGACCCACCAGATCTGGGTCGAGAAGCCGAGCAGGAACACGAGCCACAGCCGATCACGGACGTTCTGGACGCCGACGCGGCCCGTGAACCACCAGCCGAGGCCGACCACCGACGCGGCAAGCGCGGCATTGATCCCGGTCTCCCACTGGTCCGCGACGGGGGCAGTGAAGATCCAGACGACCGGCATCAAGGCAATCGCTGGGAAGGGCGCGAACGGGACGAGGACGTGCCCGTTGCGGACGATGACGTCCTGGTAGCCGAGCCGGACATCGAGCCAGACGCGACCGTGGAGGAACGCGTCGGCGAGATAGAAGAAGTCGCCGCGGGTCGCGTCGAAGTTCTTGTCCGACAGCCAGTAGATGAGGAACGCGACGGGCAGGAGGGCGAAGCCGAACCGCGTCGCCGGATCGATCCGGTCGAGGATGGATTCGCGCGATGCGGCGGGCGTGATCGCCCGCGGGTTGGCCGTCATGGGCCGCCAGTGTCCCACGACGGGTGGCGGCCCGTCGGTCGTCAGGCCGGGCGAAGGATCAGGATCGAGGTTCCGTTGCTGTCGGCGTCGGGATCATGGTTCGCGTCGGGTGTATAGCTCCACCCCGATCTCGTGACGTTTGTCACCGTGAAGGTGACGCTGGCCACGCTGATCCGGGAGAGCTTCGTGACCTGGACGGTGCAGGTTCCATCCGCGGCCGTCGTGCACGTCACCGTTCCGGCGGCTCCCGCGCTGAAGGAACCCGTGACAACCGCGGAGCCGAGTGCGGCATGGGCGGCGGTCTCGACCCGGATCGTGACCCTGGCCGTCCATGTCTTCCCGAACCTGCTCGTCGAGCCATCGAGGTCGCCGACATGGAACGGGTTGGGCGGCGGCCCAGGATTCACCGTGATCGACACGGTGGCCACGTTGCTCGATGCCGAGCCGTCGCTGGCCGAGTACCCGAAGGCATCGGGCCCGCTGTACCCCGGGTCTGGGGTGTACGTGATCGTCCCGTTCGCGTTGATCACGACGGAGCCGTGCGGCGGGTCGCTCGCGCTCCCGACGGAGAGCGCCGTACCTTCGACATCCGTGTCGTTGGCGAGCACGGAGATCGTGACCGGCGTGCCCTGGGAGGTCGTCGCTGCGTCGTTCACCGCGACCGGCGCGTCGTTCACGGGGGTGATCGTGACGCTGACGGAGCCGTTGTCCGTGCCGCCGTGGCCGTCGGACACGCTGTACGTGAACGAGCCCGCGCCGTTCGCGTTCGGGCTCGGCACGAAGTGGACCGTCCCGTCGCCGTTGATCGAGGGCGTGCCCTTCACGCCCGCCCCGACGCCGGTGACCGTCAGCACGTCGCCGTCGGCGTCGCTGTCGTTGGCGAGCACCGCGACGTCGACCGGCGTGTCCTCGGCGGTGGTGGCCGCATCGTCGACCGCGACCGGCGGATCTGGAGCGGCCTGGAGATGGACGGCGACCGATGCCGAGTCGGACCCGCCGTGGCCGTCGGAGACCGTGTAGCTGAACGCGTCGTCGCCCGCGTAGTTCGCGTCGGGGACGTAGTGGACGGTCCCGTTGCCGTTGATCGTCGCGAGCCCGTGCGGTGGGTCGGTCACGGCGGTGACGGTCAGCCCGTCGCCGTCAGGATCGGTGTCGTTCGCGAGTACGGCGATGTCGGTCGCGAGATCCTCGGTCGCGTTCGCGTCGTCGTTGACCGCGTCGGGTGGGTTGTTCGGCGGCGGCGGGTTCAGCCCGGTCACCGCGGCGCCGGCGTTGACGACGCCGCACCCGAAGTAGTCCGGGTAGCGCGGGTCCGACGTCGGGATGGGCGTACTGCCGCCGAAGATCCCCTCGACTCCGAAGCCGACCGTGGCTGTCGCGCACAGCCGGTTCTTCACGTCGTCGAACAGACCCGGCGCCCCCTGATCGGTGATCCCCGCACTCAGAAGCAGGGCCACGCTGCCCGCGAGGTGAGGCGACGCCATCGACGTCCCGCTCTCCGCGGCGTACCCCAGATCCGAGCAGAGCATGCAGGTCCCGACCGGGACCGGCGAGAAGATCGCGTCGCCGGGGGCGGCGAAGTCGACCTCGGGGCCGGTGCAGGACAGGCCGGTCAGGGCGTCGTTGACGTTCGTGAAGGTCGTCGAGAGGACCTCCGGATACGCCCCTGGATAGGCGACCGGGCAGCCGAGGAACAGCTCCGTCAGGGTGACCGTGTTCCCCGACGCCGCGACGAGGAGGACGCCAGAAGCCGCGGCGTTCTGGATCGCGGTCTGGAGGGCGGGCACGATGTCGTGCGTCCCGAGGCTCATGTTCACGACGTCGATGTCGTGATCGACGGCCCACTGGAGGGCGAGGATGAGGTTCGACTCGTCGCCGTTGCCGTCGGCGTCAAGGATCTTCAGCGCGTAGAGATCGACCTGCGGCGCGACGCCGACGACGAGATAGCCGTTCTTCTCGGCAGCGAGGATCCCGGCGACGTGCGTCCCGTGGCCGTTGTCGTCCATCGGATCCGCGTCGTTGTTGACGAAGTCGTAGCCGCCCTGGTAGTTCGAGTTGAACTCGGGGTCGACAACGTAGGGCACGTCGTCCGGGTCGTTGTGGATGTAGTCGATCCCGGTGTCGATGATCGCCACCTTGACGCCCTGGCCCTTGAACCCGGCATCGTGGGCGTCCTTCGAACCGATCTTCGTGACGCCCCAGGCGTTGTCGTATTCGAGATCGCCGGTCGGGGCGGGCGCGGCCATCGGCTCGAGCATCGTGAGGGTGGCGTCGAGCTCGACGCTCCGGACGTGGGGCTCGTGGGAGAGGGCCTCCATCTTCCCGCGCGGGATGTCGATCGCGAGGCCGTTGATCAGCCCGAGGGCCTTGCGAACGTTGCCTCCGGAGCGGGTGACGGCCTGCTCGGCAGCCTTGCCGGGCTTCGCGTCGAAGGTGACGATCGCCTTGACCGACTCCGCTGCGACGCCCCCGTCGGGCGCGGCCACGGCGACGACCGCCTGCGCGGTCGAGGCGCCCAGGAGGCCGACCAGACCGATGGCGAGCCCGAGGACGCGGAGCCGAGGGCGCGCGCGGGCGGGTCCATGACGGCGATCCCTGTACCCGCTCATGTCGCCCCTCCCTGTCGGGTGACGTCCGCGTCGCGCGGGCCGGGGTTGGGCCGGCCCCTGCATTGGCTCGATCGGACCGTACGCCCGTGGCACGGGTTGTCAAGATGATCCGGCGCACCCCGACACCGGCCGGTGGTCCTACGCCGTGGCGCCGCGCGTACGCCTAGCTCCGCTCCTCGGTCGACCGAGAACCGGTCACGCCGCCGACCCGGCGGTGGATCAGCGGGATGCGGAAGAGGTCCCACGCGACGCGCAGCGCGAGAGCGGGTCGCGCCCGCATCCGCGAGCCGCGCCGGTCGGACCAGCGGACGGGCACGATCGCCATCCGGTAGCCGCGCCGCCGGGCGAGATAGATCACCTCCACGTCGAACACGATGCTCGTCACGAGCTGCCGCGAGAACAGGTCGCGGGCCACGTCGCGGGTGAAGCCCTTGAACCCGCACTGGGTGTCCTTGACGGGGCCGACGACCCAGATCGACGCGAGCAGGTGGAACGCCTTGCCAAGCAGCCGGCGATAGGTCGGCTGGCTCTTCCGCATGTCGGAGCCGTCGGGCTGGATCCGGCTGCCGAGGGCGACGTCGTGGTCGGCGAGCGACGCCACGAGCAGCGGGATCATGTCCGGCGGCGTGGCCATGTCGGCGTCGGCGAAGACGATCACCTCCGAGCGGGCGTGGAGCATCCCGGCCCGGACCGCGGCGCCCTTGCCACCATGCGGGACGGTGATCACCTCGAGCATCGGCGGGTCAGTGGCGAAGCCCGAGGTGTCGGCCTCGGGCCGGGCGCGGACGAGGTCGGCCGTGCCGTCCGTGGAGCCGTCGTCGACGACGAGGACCTCGACGCGATCCGGGAGATGGCCGGACCCGGGCGCGCCGTCGCGGGCGGCCTCGCCGCGGCGGCGGAGATAGCCGAACAGCTCATCGAGGGCCGGCTCGATCCGCTCGGCCTCGTTGAACGCGGGCAAGACGAGCGTCAGGCTGCTTGCGGTCATGGCTGGGAGTCTAGGGACATCGCGGGGCGGCGAACCCCGGTTCCTGCGCGGCGGCGCTCCATCGCGCCGATCGCGAGTGGGGCGACGAGGGCGACGGCGAACTCGATCGGGTAGACGGTCGGCGGAACGATCCCGACGAGCGGGACCGCGGTCGCGAGCGGGATCGCGACGGCCCACCACTGGCGGCGCGCGAGCAGCCAGGCAACCGGGAGGAGCAGCAGCATCGCGTAGTGGTCCCAGAGGAGCGGCGAAAGCAGCTGGCTGGCAACGACCGTGACCAGCAGGGCCGCCTCGGCGGTTGCGACGCGGGCGGCGAGCACGACCGCGAAGAGCGCCACCAGGCTCGTGGCGAGTTGGATGGCGGCGGCGACGGACTCGGGCGCGCCGGCCTGATATGCGATGGCTCCCGGGGTGAAGTTGTGCGGCGTCGTAAGCGGGGAGGAGACGCGGCCGAGGAGGGCGGGGTAGTCGAACCAGGGTTGCGTCCCGGCGATGACGGTGACGACCAGCGAGGC
>DASXTH010000303.1:0-1952 GCA_036505555.1 Candidatus Limnocylindrales bacterium
GCTGGCTCAGTCGAGCTGGCGACCGCCTTCGCGAGATCGCGAGCGAGAGCCCCGAGCGGTTCGCGGAGATCGAAGGCGTCGGTCCGACGGTGTCCGCGGCGCTGGCGGCGTGGTTCGGGCCGGGCGGGGCCGGGGAGGGCGTCCTTGCGGACCTCGACGACGCCGGCGTCGTGGCCGAGCTTCCGGCGCCGCGTCCAGCCGGCATTGACACTGCCGCGGCGACCGGGCCGCTGGCCGGCAGGACCGTCGTCGTCAGCGGGACGATCGAAGGGTTCAGCCGCGAAGAGGCGGAGCAGGCGGTTCGCGACGCCGGAGGCAAGGCGGCAGGATCGGTGTCGAAGAAGACCGACTATCTGGTCGCCGGGCCGGGCGCCGGCTCGAAGCTCGCCAAGGCCGAGGAGCTGGACGTCCCGGTGCTCGATGCCGACGCCTTCCGGCGGCTCATCGCCGGCGATGAGCCATGAACGACACGGAGGAGGCGTTCGCAGCGCGGCTCGCGGAGGACCTCGAGCGGGTCCTCGGGGCGGGGATCGCGATCGACGACGTCGAGCTGACGACCGACGACGGGCGTGCCCACGTCCGGGCGACGCTCCTCGTCGAGGGCTGGGTCGAAGAGATCGAGGCCCACGGCGCCGAGATCTCCGAGCTCTACCGCCCCGTGATGGAGCGTGCGGCCGCCCTCCGGTTGAGTGCAGCCTTCTGGCGCATGGTCGGCCCGACCTAGCCCAACGCCCCGTTGAATTGGCCGAAGATGGCGTTTGGGTGCCAGACAAGTGGCTCGCCGCGGATCATCCGCATTCCACCGAGGTCTTCCTCCCAGCCCGCCGCTCGCAGCGCCGCGCGACCCGCTTCGTTGCTCGCCAGGACGCCGGCACCCGCCTTGTGGCCGGGTCCCGTGGACCGGCGCCGGTGCTCCAGGAGGCGAAGCGCGTCCGCCGGGTCCGGCGCGATCAATGCACCGCCGCGCCACGGCGCACGGGCCAGATAGCCCGCGACCGAGCCGTCCGGGCCGAGGGCGACGAGCGTCGATTCCGGGGTCACGAGGTCACCGAGAACGGCCCTCCGGTCCTCGCCGGTCGCATGGCGATCGAGGGTCTCGATCGCAGCCCGGTCCTCCAGTTGGAAGCCCCGGACCGAGGGGTCCAACGGGCCGTCGTCGGGCGGCAGCCCGTCGATCGCGAACCGGACCTGCCGATCGAGAACGGTGAACCCCTCGCGCTCGTAGATCGGCCGGCCCATCGGCGACGCGATCAGGACCTGCGTCCGGCAATCCCGCGCCTCGAGCTCGTCGAGGACGGCCCGGGTCATCCGGCGACCCAGGCCCGAGCCGCGTCGACCGGGCATCACGAAGATCACGCCGACCCAGCCGACGGTTCCGTGAGCGGACGCCACGCCGGTTCCGACGATCCCGGTCGCGTCCTCGAGCACGAGCACGCGGATCGACGGCCGGCCGAGCGCCCAGGCGAAGAAGTCGAGACGTTCGCCGAAGTCGTGCCGGCGGAGCAGGTCAGCCGCCTGGGCGGCGTCGTCGGGGGTCATCGGCCGGATCACGGCGCCTGCAGTCATGGAACCTCATCGAGCGCGAGCGCGCACGCGGATGTCCCTGTCGCGTGCCGCGGTCCGGGCTTGTCGGCCGAGGGTACCAAGGGCGGTCCGAACGGGCCCGGTATGCGATCATCGGGCCATGGCCACCCTGTCCCGCAGCGACGTCGAGCACGTCGCCCACCTCGCGCGTCTCGGTCTCACCGACGCCGAGCTTGGCCTCCTGGAGGGTCAGCTGAACCACATCCTCGACCAGTACACGAAGCTCGCCGAGCTCGACACCGAAGCGATCCCGCCGACTGCCCAGACGATCGAGCTCGAGAACATCCTCCGCGAGGACGTCGCCCGTCCTTCGATGCCGCCCGAGGACGTCCTCGCGAACGCGCCCGCGCGCGACGGCGACTTCTTCG
>DASXTH010000304.1:0-2009 GCA_036505555.1 Candidatus Limnocylindrales bacterium
GCGCATGATCAGCGTCGTCGCCAGCCCTTTGGCGGCCTTCCGATCGAGCTCGGGCGGGATCAGGTCGCCGACGCGGAACGGCTCGCCGATCCGCATCGTTGCGTGCTTGCCCGGGAATGGGATCGCCTGACCCTTCGGCCAGACGCGGTCCGTGTTCGAGACCCCGATCGGGACGATCGTCGCGTTCGTTCGGAGCGCCAGGAGCGCCAGCCCGTCCTTCGGCTGCTGGAGCTCGCCGGTCGGGCTTCGCGTGCCCTCCGGGAAGACCATCAATACGTGGCCCGCCTGGAGGATCCGCTGGGCGATCCGGAACGCCTCGACGTCCGCGGCCCCACGATCGACCGGCACGACCCCGCCGTTGCGGGCCATCCAGCCGACGATCGGCCACTCGAACATCTCCTTCTTGCCGAGCCAGTGGATGCGCCGCCCGAGCCGCGGCGTGAGGAATGCACCGATCAGGACCGCGTCGGCGTTCGAGTTGTGGTTGGCCGCGAGGATGACTGGCCCTTCCCGAGGGATCGCGTCGGTGTCACCCTCGATCCGAACGCGGGTGAAGGCCCGCGCGACGAACCGCGCGCCCATCGCCGTCGTCGAGATCAGCGGCGTCAGCTCGCCCCGGAACAGCTCGTCCTCCGAGATGACGGGCTTCGCGGACGGCCGATCGGCGGGCGGGCGGTCGGCGGTCGGCGCGCTCATCGGGCGGGCTCCCCTGCCCCGACCACATGCGTCGCCTCCGCGCGATGGACCTCGGCGACGACCGCGCGAACGGTGTCCTGGAACTGGTTGCCGTCGGTGACGATGTGGATCGCGTCGTCGGCCGGGCGAAGAGGCGCGACGGCACGGTTGCGATCGAGGTCGTCGCGCCGGCGGAGCTGGGCGAGAATCCAGCGCGCTTCCTGGCTGTCGGGCGCCACGTCGCGCTCCTCGGTTCGGCGGCGGGCACGCTCCTCGACCGAGGCGTCGAGGAAGATCTTGAGATCGGCGTGAGGCAGGACGACCGTCCCGATGTCGCGACCGGCCATGATGATCCCGCCGGGTTGGGCGGCCAGATCGCGCTGGAGCTGGAGCAGGGCCGCGCGCAGCTCGGCGACGCCGCTGATCGAGGAGACGGCCTCGTCGACGCGCGTGGTGTGGACCTCGTCGGTCACGTCGACGCCGTCGACGCTCACGTGGGCGAGCCGGCCGTTGACGTCCGCCACGAGATCGATTTCCGGCACCAGCGCGACGAGCCGTTGCGGGTCCTCGGGTCGGACCCGCCGCTCGAGCGCGAGCCAGGTCGCCGCGCGGTAGAGGAGCCCGGTGTCGCAGAACCGGTAGCCGAGCTCCAGGGCGGCGGCACTACCGACGCTCGACTTGCCGGACGAGCCCGGCCCGTCAAGGGCGACGACGAGGCCGGGATGTTGGCTGGTCACGAATCGAGGATACCGCCCGCCGCGCCGCGGGCGGTCGATCCACGCGTCCTGGCGGATTCGCGGACGTGGCCGACTCGGTCGTCGGCTCGTTGCGGTCCGCGCCGCGGGATCGGCCGCCGCCGCCTGCCAGGCCGCGGACCTCCGGTGCCTTCAGCGGCCGGATCTTGCCGCTGCGCAGGCCGTCGATCCGGACCGGGCCGATCCGGACGCGCACGAGGCGAGTGATCGGCGCCTCGATGACGCCGAACATCCGCCGCAATTGGCGCTTCCATCCCTGACGGAGGGTCGCCCGATACCAGACGAGGCCGCGCTCAGCCGGCGGCACGAGCAGCTCCTCGAGCCGGTCGATCTCGATCGACGTCATCGACCGCAGGTGCTGGACCGTCGCGACGCCCTCCTCCAGCTCGATCCCACGCTCCAGGGCGGCAACCTGCTCCCAGGTGAGCTCCCTGCGCACCGCCAGCGCATATTCGCGCTCGACCCCGAACCGCGGGTGAAGCACCTTCTCGGACCACGCGCCGTCATTCGTGAGGATCAGGAGGCCCTCGCTGTCCTGGTCGAGCCGCCCGACCGGATACAGCCGCGTGTGATCCGGCA
>DASXTH010000305.1:0-11816 GCA_036505555.1 Candidatus Limnocylindrales bacterium
AGGAGGTTGTGGCCGGGCGCGGCGACGTCGACGATGGTCAGACCGCCCGGCGGCTGGAGGTCGAGCGCGTCTCGGCCCGGCGACGCCGCGGTCTCGTCGCCCGCGGTGAGCCGGCGGATGGCGACGATGGGCGCCGTGACGCGGGCGAGTGCCTGGATCGGGTCGTAGGCGAACATCGTCCGAACCGCGGCCTCGAGGGCATGCGGCCGGGTGGCCGGGACGAGCCGGCCGGCTGCCGTCTCGACCACCGCCGCGCGCGCCGCGCGCTCCTGGTCGGCATCCCACGTCGCAGGGTCCCAGCCACGCCGGTCCGCGAGGTACGCCCCGATCGACGCCATGATCTCGGGCGGCTCGTCGAGTCCGCGGAGGAACTCGTCGACGTCGAGACCGGTCGAGGTGGGCAGATGATCGAGACCGCCGTCGACCAGGACGAGCCGGGCGCATCGATCGCCGAGCTCGGCTGCGGCCGCAGCCGCGACGATCGCGCCGAACCCGTGGCCGGCGAGGACGATCCGGTCCGGATCGTCCTCGAGAATCCCCGACCCCTCCGCGACCGCGACGACATCGGCGCCGAGCACCCCCAGCTCGTAGGCGCCCGGCTCGGTCGGCGCATCGGACAGCCCATGCCCGCGGAGGTCCATCGCCACGGTTCGGCGGGCTCCGATCAGCCGGCGGGCGACCGGCGCCCAGACCCAGCCGCTCGCGGCAAGCCCGTGGACCAGGACCACGCCCGGCTCCCCGGATCCACCCCAGTCGAGGAAGTGGATCCGGTCGCCCGGCTCGACGAAGACGACGTAGCCCGGAGGCTCGCCGGCCGGATCGGGCGGGAACGAGCCGGTCACGCGTCTACGATAGGTCGTCATGCCGAAACGCCGCCGCGGCGCCCGAAGCGCGCGACCTCGCTTGCCGGGAAGCCACACGCCCTTCGAGCGCCTGGTCGAGCGGGCGCTGGCCGGGATCCCGGATCCATTTCGCGCGGCCCTCAGCGAGGTCGCGATCGTCATCGACGACGAGCCGACGGCCCAGCAGCGAAGCGATAACGAGCTCGCCGCGGACGACATGCTGTATGGGCTGTACGAGGGCGTGCCGCGAACGGAGTACGGGGCTGACTGGTCGGCGGTCCCGAACCGCATCACGCTGTTCCGGCTCCCGCTCGAGGAGGACTTCGCCGACCCGGCGGAGCTCGCCGAGGAGGTCCGGATCACGGTGATCCACGAGCTGGCCCATCACCTCGGGATCGACGACGACCGGCTCGGAGAGCTCGGCGTCTGACCGGCGGTCTGCGCCTCAGCCGGCCGGCGTCGGGACGCGCGCCGCGGCGGCGAGCAGCTCGCCGAGCCGCCCGACATCCACGTTCCCGCCGGACGCGACCACGACGACCCGCTCGCCGTCGGCGATCGGGATCCGCCCGAACAGCACCGCCGCGAGGGCCGCGGAACCGGCCGGCTCCAGGACCTGCTTCATGCGCTCGAGGGCGAACCGCAGGCCGCCGAGGATCGTCGCATCATCGAGCAGGATGAGGCCGTCGAGATAGCGCCGGCACATCGCGAGCGTGAGGTCCCCGGCGAACGGGGCGCCGAGACCGTCCGCGACGGAGCTTGGCTCGATCTCGACGGGCGTCCCGGCCGCGAACGCGCGGGTCATCGCATCGGCGCGCTCCGGCTCGACACCCACGACTCGAACGGCCGGCCGCTGCTCCTTGATCGCCGCCGCGATCCCCGAGATCAATCCGCCGCCGCCCACCCCGACCACGACGACGTCGACCTCGGGCAGGTCGTCGAGGATGTCCAGGCCGACCGTGCCGTCTCCGGCGATCATCTCGGGCTGGTTGAACGGATGGACGAGCGTGAGCCCGCGCTCGTCGCGGATGCGCTCGAGGGCACGGAAGACGCCGCCCATGTGCTCGCCTTCCAGAACGACGGTTGCGCCGTAGTCGCGGCACGCGGCGACCTTCGTCGGGTTCGCCGCGGCGGGCATGACGACCGTGACCGGCACACCGGCCTCACGCCCGGCCCACGCGTACGCCTGGCCCGCGTTCCCGGCGGACATCGTGATCGCGCCGCGGGCGCGTTCGTCGGGCCCGAGGCTCGCCATGCGGTTCAGCGTTCCGCGCGGCTTGAACGAGCCGGTCTTCTGGAGGTTCTCTGCCTTGAGGTACAGACGGCCGTCGCCCAGCCGCGGCCCACCATCGGCGGCGACCACGCGCGCCGCCGTCTCGCTCGACAGGAGCGGCGTCTGATGGACGCGGCCCGCGATCCGTTCCCGGGCGGCGAGGATGTCGTCGAGGGTCACGAGCGACAGGTCGGTGGCCATGCGATGAGTATGGCCGACGAGACCCCTTCGGGAGCAAAGGTGCCCGTCACCGTCCCGAAAGGTCCGGGCCTGGATCATGCGGGCATCGTCCGCACACAGGAGCGCTTCATGCCGGTCACCCATCTCCGCCTCCGGACCCTCCCGAGCGCGTCGATCCTCCTCGCCTTGTCCCTTGCCGCCTGCTCGGGCGGCGGCTCCACATCCACGCCGACGGCTGCGGTCGTGACCCCGACGGCGACGGCCGAAGCCTCGTCCGGCGCCGCGGCCGTGGCCAGCGCCGCAGCGTCCGCGGCATCGACCGACCGCGTCTCCGCGAACACATCCAGCGAGGCCGAGATCGCCGCCGCGCTCGCCGCGGCGGGTGTCCCGAACGCCACGCGGTGGGCCCGCGAGGTGACCGAATACCGACCCTACCCGACCGACGACCCGACCCTCCACAGGCTCCAGGACAACCTCGCCAAGTACAACCCCGATCCCGCAACGCTCGCCGCCATCCTCTCCGCCCTGGTGCCGTGATCGGGACGGTGCCGCCGACCGACCGACCGGGGTCGCCCGCCGACCTCCTCCGACGTGGCCTTCTGGCGCTCGCCGGTCTGGGGATGGCGGGCACGACGGTCGAGCTGGTGTTCCTGCGCCACTGGTCCAGCCTGACCGCCGCGATCGTCTGGGTCGGCATCGTGGCACTGGCGATCGGTCTCGCTGTCCTCGCGCGTGAGCCGTCGCGACGGGCCGTTCGGCTCGTCCGGCTGATGGCCGCGATCGGGTTCACGATCTCGATCCTCGGCGTCTGGTTCCACGTCCAGGAGAACCTGACCGCGGGCCCGCTCGACCGTGCGTACGCGGCCACCTGGGACACGATGAGCGCGCTCGACCAGTGGTGGACCGCCACGACCGGTGGAGTCGGCCCGGCGCCGACCCTGGCGCCAGGCGCCCTCGCAGAGATCTCGCTCGCGTTGCTCCTTGCCACGATCGGCTGGACGTCGCGGGCCGCGGTCCGCTGAGTTGACGCTCGTCACGCGATCGACATGGAAAGACTTGCGCGTTTGCGCAAACAGTGACATGATTGGACGGATGTTGGAGCCAGCCCCTGCCTCGTCGAGCGAGTTCGATCGCCAGCGGTACGCCGCGGTCGGTCGGGCGCTGGCAGACCCGAAGCGCCTGTGCGTGCTCGAGTCGCTGGCAATCGGCGAGCTGTCGGTGAGCGACCTGTCGACGAAGGTCGGCTGCCAGGTCCCGAACATGAGCCAGCATCTCGCCGTCCTCCGCAGCGCCGGGCTCGTCCAGAGCCGCCGCGACGGGTCGACGGTCCTCTATCGCCTCGCGGATGTGCGCGTCCTCGAGGCCTACCGCCTCATCCAGAGCCTGGCCGGCCCGGGCACCTGATCGGCCGGATCGTCCGTAGCCGCACCCGCGCGGCATCCCGCGGGAAGAAAGGAACCACCCCCATGGCCATCACCCACGCGACGGACGACACGTTCGAGCAGCTCGTCCTGAAGAGCGACAAGCCGGTCGTCGTCGACTTCTGGGCCACCTGGTGCGGACCGTGCAAGATGGTCGCCCCGGAGATGGAGAAGATCGCCGCGAAGTACGAGGGCGCGGTCGAGGTCGTCAAGGTCGACGTCGACGCGAATCCCCGGATCTCGCAGGCGTTCAACATCATGAGCATCCCGACGATCGCCTTCTTCCGCCCCGGCCAGCAGCCGCTCGGCGTGGCCGGAGCGCGGCCGATGGAGGCCCTCGAGGCGCACTTCGGGCTCGCCCAGTACGCACCCGAGGCGTCCGAGACAACCCCTGCCGAGGCCTGATTCCCAGGGCTCGTCCGCACCGAACGCAGAACGACGCCGTCGATCCGACGGCGTCGTTTCGATTCAGCGGGGCGCCGCGGACGCCCGGCGATGGGCGCTCAGGAACCAGGCTTCCGCCCGATCGACAGCGGCGTCGTCGAGCTCGGCGGGGGCAAACGCCACCCAATCCGACCCGCGCGGCGAGGGCACGGTATCGGGCGTCCGAAGCGCCGCGCGCGCGACCAGCGGATCGAGCCGGAACTCGGCCCGACTCCCCGCTCGCGCGGCGAAGACCAGCCCACCGACCGACCAGGTGATCGCACCCGCATCGTCTGCCGTCACGACCCCAGCGGCGTCCTGCGCGGCGGCGGTCAGGACATCCTCGATCGTCAGGTCCCCGGTCGGCTCGTCGGTCACGCCCGTCCGGCCGCCTCGAGGATCGCGGCGAGCTCCGGGCGGTGCTCGTCGTAGTGCTCGGTCGTTTCCTCGTAGAAGAACGTCTGCATGTCGCTGTGCTTCACCCAGCGCGTCTCGGGGACCACCGTCAGGAAGCCGCGCAGCTCCCCGGCAACCCGGGCGAACTCCTGGCGGACCTCGTCGATCGACTTCGCCCGCCACAGCGCGTCGACCTCGGCGTTGACGACGACGTCCCCGCGGACCTCGAAGTCGGCGTCGGCGGCGTGCTTCTTCGGAGAATCCTCGCTGACCGCGAGCTCCTTCGCGACGTCGAGCGCGAGAATCTGCCAGTGGACGAGATGACCCATCAGGTCGCGCCCGGACCAGCCGTGGGCGCCGTCGACGGGCCGGTCGAGTTCGTCGTCGGTCAGCTGGGAGAGCGCCTCGTACGGCCGCCATGCGTCGCGCTCGTCTTCGAGGAAGGACAGGGCGTCGGTGTACATCGTTCGATCCTACCTTCCACCGCTTCGGAGATGCGGAGAAACGAGACGATGACGAGATGGACGCGTCTACCATGTCCGCCATGGCGAAGGTCCGAGGTCCGCGCCTGTCCGGCAAGATGTTCCGCCGCTCCGAGGCGGGTGGTGCTGGGGCTGCGGCTGACGCCGGCCGGCCATCCGCGAGCCCGCCCCCGTCGACCGAGAGCCTGAGCATCGGTCAGCCCGGGCCGCCACCGGACGGACAACGCCGGACCGGCGTCGTCTGGGTCCACGGCATCGGCACCCAGAAGGCGCGCGAAAGCCTCTTCGACTGGACTCGGCCGATCCTCGATGTCTTCGCCGAGTGGCGGCGGTCCTACGACGAGGATCATCCGGACGCCGAGATCGGGGAGAACCCGGTCGCAGAGGCCAGCGTCAGCGACCCGGACAACCCCTGGATCGCGGTCGACATCCCGGCGTTCGCAGGCCGCGACCGCGGCCAGTGGCTGTTCACCGAGGCGTACTGGGCGGGCGACGTCCGTGCGCCAACATTCGCCGCCGCAGCCTCGTACCTTCTCGGACGCCTGCCCACGATCATCTCCGGGATCGCCACCGGGTACGGCTATCGCGAGACAGCCCGGACCGAACGGCTCCAACGGCTCCGCAAGGAGTTCCGCGAACACCCCAACGTCGACGAGCTCGACCGGGCGAACGATCCCTGGTGGGGGATCACCGACCGGCTCGACGCCTTCTGGCAGTGGCCGCTCACGCGCGCCATCTTGATGACGATCTCGATCCCGATCTCGGTCGTCATCCTCGCGATCTACGCCGCGATCCACGCGATCCCGATCGAAGCGGTGCGCAAGCGGGTCGAGATCGCGGCCGCTGACACCTTCATCGTCGAGTGGTTCGCCGATCTCGCGGTCATCCTCGACGACCTGTCGCAGTCGGCGGCGATCCGGACCCGCCTCCTCGAGCGGGTCGGCTGGCTGCGGCGCTACGGCTGCGACGACATCGTCCTGCTCGCGCACTCGGGCGGCACGATCGTCAGCTACGCCACGCTCCTCCGGTATCCGACGGCCGATCTCGACGTTGCCAAGCTCATTACCTTCGGCGAGGCGATCAAGCTCGGGTGGCGGCTCGAGCGGGATGTCGGCGACTGGCGAGCGGGCAACTCGATCCGCGGCGACCTCAAGGCCGGCCACCCGAACCTCCGTTGGGTTGACGTGTGGGCGTCCTATGACCCCGCGCCCGGCGGCCCCATGGCAGCGGTCGACGGATGTCCCCTGGTCGCCGTCGACAAGCTCAGCGTGGATCCGGTCTGCCAGGGGATCGAGGTCGAGAGCCGACCCGTCACCAACTTCATGAGTCTGGCCGAGGATCACGGCGGCTACTGGTCGAACGACGAGGGGTTCCTCGTCCCGGTCATCCGCCACATCGACGACCCGCGCGGGACCGGCGACGGCTCTCGCTTCTTCAGCGACACCCTGCTCCGTACGCTCCGCACCGAACGACGGCGGCGAAGGGTCGCGTTGCTCCTCGCCTGGCGCTGGACGGCGTTCGCGGCGGGTCTGCTCGCGCTCGCGGGGCTGGCCTGGGGCGGCGTGACCGATGCGGCGTCGACGGGCGGCTGGGTCGCGGCGACGTTCAACTACCTGCCAGGCCATGAGCTGGTCAGCGGCACGATCGACGGGGTCGGCAAGGCTGTGTCAATCGTCCTCTCGGCGATCGGCGTTTCCGGGCTCGTCAAGGAGGCCACCGACCGCGGCCCGGGGATCCTCGGCGCGCTGGTGCCCATCCTGGCGATCGTCGCGATCCACGGACGCGGCGTCGGGAGCTGGCGCGCCCACGACGAGCTGGAACGCCGGGCGATCCGCGCGGAGCAGCTGGGGACGGCCGGGCTCGCGTCTGCCCGCTCGGAGGCCCTCCTCGTGATCGGCGGGCTGGTCGCCATCGTCCTGTTGTGCTGGGTCGGCGCCCAGGGGATCGCCCTGCGAGCCGCGGATCCGGGGACGGGCGCCGAGGCGATCGTCGCGCCGTACGGGTTGATCGTCATCGCCGCGGTAGCCGTCCTGGCGTTCATCGGCAGGTTCACCCTCGGACCGCGGCCACGGAACAATGCAGCCGTGGCGCGGGTCGCCGCGATGCTCGGGACGCGGCGAAGCTGACGGGGTCGGGCCAGGCGTCGTCGAGGGTCAGACGAGGACCGGCTCGCGGTATTCCCCGAAGACGCCGCGCAGCACGGCACACTGCTCGCCGAGCGTCGCGTAGGCCGCGGCGCAGCGGATGAAGTGCGGCATGAGGTTCGTGTCGCTCGAGCCCGGCCGCGAGGCCGCATCGCGGAGCCCGGCCAGGGCGCTCTCCACGGCCGCGGCATCGCGCTCCCGGCGCGTCCGCTCGAGGCGGGCCATCTGGGCCTCGAACGAGCCCGGGGGCACGCTGAGCACCGGGATCGGGGGCTGCTCGGCCTCATCGACGTACGCATTGACGCCGACGACCCGCCGTTCGCCCGCGTCGAACTCGCGCTGATAGCGATACGCCGCATCGGCGATCTCGTGCTGGGGATAGCCCGCCGCGATCGCGGGAACCATCCCGCCGCGCCGGTCGATCTCGTCGAGGTACCGCCAGACCTCGCGTTCGGTCTGGTTCGTCAGCGCCTCGACGAACCACGACCCGCCGAGCGGGTCGATCGTGTTCGCGACGCCGGACTCCTCGGCGAGGATCTGCTGCTGGCGGAGGGCAAGAAGCGCGGCCTCTGCGGTCGGGACCGCGAGCGCCTCGTCGTAGGCGTCGGTGTGGAGCGATTGCGTCCCGCCGAGCACGGCCGCAAGCGCCTGCGTCGCGACGCGGGTCAGGTTGTTCAACGGCTGCTGCGGTGTGAGCGATACGCCGGCGGTCTGGGTGTGGAAGCGCATCCACGTCGATCGCTCGTTCTCGGCCCGGTAGCGCGCGGTCATCAGCTTGTACCAGATCCGGCGGGCGGCCCGGAACTTGGCGATCTCCTCGAAGAAGTCGCTGTGGGAGTTGAAGAAGAAGCTCAGACGCGGGGCGAAGTCGTCGACCCGGAGCCCACGCTCCAGGGCATGCTCCACGTAGGCCATCCCGTCGGCGATCGTGAACGCCAGCTCCTGGATGGCGGTCGAGCCGGCCTCGCGGATGTGGTAGCCGCTGATCGAGATCGTGTTCCAGCGCGGCAGCTCCTTCGCCCCGAACTCGATCGTGTCGGTCACGAGGCGCATCGACGGCTCGGGCGGGAACAGGAACTCCTTCTGGGCGACGAACTCCTTGAGGATGTCGTTCTGGGTCGTCCCTTCGAGGACCGCGCGCGGCACGTCGGCCTTCTCGGCCGCCACGATGTACATCGCCCAGATCGGAGCGGCCGGGCTGTTGATCGTCATCGAGGTCGACACGCGGTCGAGCGGCAGGCCGTCGAGGAGGACCTCCATGTCGGCAAGGCTGCTCACCGCGACCCCGCACGTTCCGAACTCGCCCTCGGCCTCCGGATCGTCGGTGTCGTAGCCGTAGAGCGTCGGCATGTCGTAGGCGATCGACAAGCCGGTCTGGCCGGCCGCGAGGAGCGAGCGGAAGCGCTGGTTCGTGTCCTCGGCGGCGCCGAAGCCGGCGAACATCCGCATCGTCCAGAGCCGGCTCCGGTAGCCGGTCGGGTGGACCCCGCGGGTGAAGGGCGGCTCACCGGGCAGGCCGATATCGCGGAGGGGATCGAACTCGTCCCACCGGCCGTCGTCGTGCCGGAGGCGGTCGCCGTGGTGGTCGACGAGGGTCGGGCCGCCACCGCCGGCCGGCGTCCCATCAGGCGCGGGCTGCCAGGACCACGGGCCGTAGAGGCGCTGGACCGGCGTGTCGCTGATCGTGCTGAACCCCGGCTGACGCTCCGGCGCGCGACCCAGCGCGTCCGCGAGTCGACGGGCTTCCCACGCGCGTTTCCGCGCCGACCAGGTCATGCGTGGGACCTTAGCACCGGGGTTCGGCGCGGGTCAGGCGGGGTCGGCGGGGTCCGCGGGATCCGCGGCGGGCGCGTCGGAGGGTGGCGCGACGCCCGCCGCCGGAGCGGCGCCCGCCGCCGGGTTCGCGACGCGGACGGTCGACCGCTTCCGGACCGAGCGCACGAACAGGAGGATCTCCACGACGGTCACGACCGGAAGGATCCGTCGCGGCAACACGCGGAGGAGGGCGAACCTCGCGACAGTCTTCAGCATCGATGGAGGATGCCACGTCGTGCCGCGCGACTGGCGTCGGCCCGAACTGGGTGGATGTTTCGGCTGCCTTGCGAACCTCGCGCCCGTGAGCGCCGTCGCCACGCTCGAGCCTACCCGCCGAACGCATCCACCGCCGTGCGGACGACCTTCTCGTGCGCATCCTTCGTCTGGATGTCCTGGACGCGGTTCGCGACCAATGCGACCGCGATCCGCCCGTCGCTGGGCCACACGACCACCGACTGGTACGAATCGCCGTTCAACACGTCGATCTTGCGGGCGACCGCGCCGGTGACGGAGTAGTCGGACGTCTCGACGGACTGGACGTTCTTGCCCGCTCGAGCGGTCGTCTCGTAGAACTCCACGACCCAGGCAACATCCAGCGGCGGCCCGTCGGCATCGGCCAGGACTGCCAGGCTGACGCCGCTCTGGTCGCCGGTCGACCAGGTCGCGCCCGCGAACCGGAGCTCCATCACGCCGTGGCTTCGATACGTCCCGAGACCAGCATCGGTGCAGGCCCGCCCGGAATCGAGATCGCTGGGAGCCGCGCCGTTGTACGTCTTCGGGATGACCGCCTCGAGGTCCGGATACGAGCCAGCGGCGCTGCCATCACCGGAGCACGGGCCCGTGGGATCGAACGGCGCCGCCGCGCAGCCCGCGACGAGAAGGAACAGCACCGCGACGACGGCGACACGCATGGCGGATCGGGCTCGCGGATCCCGGGGCATGCCAGCGATGATACGGCCCGATGCCGCCCGAGCCGAACCGCTTCCGCCTCCGCGCCACCGATGTTCCGCCGGCAACGGCCGACCTCGTCGTCGTCGGGGCCGGCGTGGTGGGGTGCGCCACGGCGTTCCGCGCGGCGCGGGCGGGGTTCCGGACGGTCGTGATCGACGCGCGGCCGCGACCGGCCACGCTGACGACGCCCGCGGCCACCGGCGCGTTTCGGCTCCAGTTCGACAACCCGGAGGAGGTCGCCCTGGTGCGCGAGGGGATCGAGCTGTACGCCGACTTCGCGGAGCGAGCGGGGTTGCCGGGCTACGACG
This sequence comes from Candidatus Limnocylindrales bacterium, assembly GCA_036505555.1. Classification (GTDB taxonomy): domain Bacteria; phylum Chloroflexota; class Limnocylindria; order Limnocylindrales; family CSP1-4; genus CF-46. The sequence goes on from DASXTH010000305.1 coordinate 10,233, forward strand.
TCGGTCTCCGTCCGCAGGGCTATCTGTTCTGCGCCCGCGACGAGGCCGCCGCGGCGGGCCAGCGTGCCATGGTCGAGCGGCAGCGAGGATTCGGCCTGACGGACGTCGAGCTGCTCGACGGCGACGAGGTCCGGCGCAGGTTTCCCTACGTCGCGCCGTCGGTCGTGTCCGCCCGGTTCCGCGCGGGCGACGGCTTCATCGACCAGGTGAAGCTGGCCTGGGGTTACGCGCTCGCGGCGAGCGGCGGCCCTGGCGTGGAGCAGCCGGCCGGCAGCGCCGACGCGACGTTCGTCCTCGGCCAGCGGGCCCTCGGGCTCCGTGTCGTCGGCGGGCGGATCGTCGCCGTCGAGACGCACGACGGCGCCGTGGCCGCCCCCCTCGTCGTCCTCGCGACGGGTCCGTTCCTCGCCCGGACGGCGGCCCTCGCCGGCCTCGACGTCCCCATCGCACCGACACGCCGCCAGAAGGTCATCGTGGCCGACGCCCCCGAGGTGCCGTCGGATGCCCCGATGACGATCGACGAGTCGACGGGCGCCCACTGGCGGCCGGCGCTCCGCGGCGCCTACGTCCTCCTGACCGAGCGTGGCACCCCGCCAACCGATCCGGCGTGGAGCGTTCCGACCTCGGCCGACTTCGCCTTCCGCCTGCTCGATCCCGCGTCGGAGGACGCGGTGGCACACGTCGCACCGTTCTGGGCCGATCTCTGGGAGCGCGGCGTCAACTGGACGCTCCACGCCGGCCAGTACGAGTACACGCCCGACCATCGCCCGTTCGTCGGCCCGACATCCGTCGATGGGCTGTGGCTGAACGGCGGCTGGAGCGGGCACGGCGTGATGGGCTCCGGCGGCGGCAGCCGGCTCCTCCTCGACGCGATCAGCGGCTCGACGACTGGACCGGCCTGGGGTCTCCGCCTGGACGGTCTCGAGGGCAATCCCTTCCGGCTCGACCGCCCGATGGCCGTCGGGCGTCACGACGTCCTCTGAATCTCGCGCGCGCATTGCGTCCGTGACGATCGGCATTACACGCGCATTGCAATTCGGGTGGTGCATTGCCGCACCTGGTACCGGCGTCCCGAAATGGTGACTGGATGCGCCCAACCATCGCCGCGCGCGGTTCGGGACGTGTCGGTCATTCCCGGGCCCGGCGACCCGGGCGTACGGTTCACCTGCGCCGTAACGCGACACACCTGGGAACCACCTGGGGCGTCGGTCACGGACCTGGGGACGGCCTTCGGTTCACTCGATGACGGTTCGAGCGCCGAGGATCCCGGACCCGAGTCACGAGCCGAGTAACCACGGATCATTCGGCCAGCAGGCCCGGGTTGCGATACGGCAGAGCTCATCGCTCCTCGTTATCAGGCGCTCCATCGATCGCCCTCCGGGTCTCCGGAGGGCGATCGGGCTTTCAAGGTCCTGCGAGCGCCCGAGCGGCGAGGCGTCTGAGCCCCGCACGAGCCCGCGTCAGCTCGAGCGAAAACCGACGCTCGGCCCAGGCGCCGTCCGCGGACGCCGTGCGACGCCACGCCGATCGAGGTCGTCGCGAACGACCCGGGCCGCGGCGTTCAGCTCCGGGTCGCGGGTGATC
>DASXTH010000306.1:0-16007 GCA_036505555.1 Candidatus Limnocylindrales bacterium
GCCGCACGCCGAGAGCTCTCCGACACGGCGCTCACGGGCTCGTTCACCGACATCGTCATCGCCCGGCTGGCGCGGAACGGGCCGGAGTGTCGGCGCATCCTGCGTCTCCTCGCGCTGGCGGGCCGGCCTCTCGATCACGACGAGCTCGCAGAGACCGCGGCGGCGTTCGAGCTGACGACCGACCGCCTCCCACCGCGCTCGTCGACGCTGCCGCGGCGGGGCGACGGCGCACTGGACCCGGACCTCGCAGCCGGTCTCGACGAGGCGATCGCGGCCGGGATCCTCGTCGAGGGCGACGACGGTATCGCGTTCCGCCACGAGCACATCAGGCGGGCTGCCGCTGCCGACCTGTTGCCGCGGCTCCGCCATCGTCACCACCTCGCCCTCGCGGCCGGCCTCGTGTCGCATCCCGCGGACGCGGCGACCCACTGGGTCGCCGCGCACGTGCCGGACCATGCGTTCGCGGCGGCCGTCGACGCGGCCGGTCGGGCCGAGGCCGCGCACGCCCCGGAGGACGCCCTCGAGCTGCTCGAGCTGGCGCTCGCCCTCGTCGACCGATCGGCGCCGGCCGCCGGCCCAGAGCCGCAGGCACCACGCAGCGACGCCACGCGCGCCGCGGCCGACGCGATCCGCGAGGTCGCCACGCCGCTCCAGCTCCGCGCCGCCGAGTCGGCGTTCGCCGCCGGCCGGCCGGCCCGCGCGGTCGCCTATCTCGAGGCGATCCTCGGGACCTTCGACGAGCGCAAGGATCGCCTGGCGCTCGGGGTCCTCCACGAGCGGCTCGGGCGCTACCGGCGCGCGGCCGGCGATCGGACCGGGGCCCTCGCCGCGTTCGAGCGCGCGGTCGATCTCGTGCCCGATGGCAAGACGCTGGAACGGGCGACCGTGCTCGCGTCGCTCGCCCAGGCGACGATGCTCGACGGGTCCTTCGCCCGTGCCGAGCGGCTCGCCCGCGACGCGATGCAGATCGGCGCGGCCTGCGGACTGGGCGGCGAGGCGATCGTCATCCACGCCACGACGACGCTCGGTGTCGCGCTGGGCTGGGGCGATGCACCCGAGGCCGGGGTCGCCCTGCTCGAGCAGGCACGGGAGCTCGCCGAACGGAGCGGCGACGCGGACGAGCTGTTCCGGATCTACGCGAACCTGACGACGGTGCTCGATCTTGTCGGCCGGAGGACCGAGGCGGTCGCGATCGCCTACGAGGGGATCGAGGCCAGCCGGCGGGCCGGGCTCGAGGCCGTCTACGGCAACTTCCTGCGGGGCAATGCCTCGGATTCGCTCTATCTCCTCGGGCGCTGGGCGGAGTCGAGCGCGATCAGTCGGATCGCCCTCGAGTGGAGTCCGACCGGAGTCGCCTTCGCCCGGCCCATCGACAGCCTGGCCATCGTCGAGATCGAGACGCAGGCCGACGAGGCCGCCGGGCGCCGTCTCGGCCAGATGCTCATCGAGCTTGAGACCGTCAGCGACGCCCAGCATGCGGTCCCGATCTACCGGGCGGCGGCGTCCCTCGCGCTCTGGCAGGGCGACCATGTCGACGCCGGTCGAGCGGCCGCCCGCGGCTGGGACCTCGTGAAGGACAGCGGTGACTGGACCCTCGTCGCGAAGATGGCGGCCACCGTCGCCGAGGTCGACTCGATGGCGGCCGCCGACGCCGCCGCCCGCCGCGACCTCGCGGCCCTCGCCACGATCCGCGGACGGGCGCGCGACGTCGTCCGGGCGGCAACCGCGGCGATCGAACGATCGGGCGTCGGAACGACGATCGGCTCGCGGCGCGAGGCGGACGCGTGGCTCGCGTTGGCGAAGGCACATCACGACCGGCTCGAGGGCAGCGACGACCCGGACGCCTGGGACCGACTGGCGGCCGCCTGGACCGAGCTCGCCAACCCGTACGAGGTCGCGAAGGCGCGCTGGCGCCAGGCGGAGGCGATCCTCGGCGCGGGCGAGGGGCGCGCGGGACGGGGCCGCGCCCGGGCCGCGCTCGAGGAGGCGGCCCAGACCGGGGTCAGCCTCAACGCCCGGCCGTTGCTCCGCGAGATCCGGCAGCTCGCGGGGCGGGCGATGATCCCGCTCCCGCCGTCGGTGGATGAGATCCTCGACCGGCCCGAGCGCCTGACCGACACCGACGGGCACGGTGCGGCCGACGACGCGACCGGATCCGGGCTCGTGGCCGTCGGCCCGGGCGCCGGCCCGCCCGCGGCCGCGGGCGGCAACGGGTCGTCTGGCGCCGGGCGGACGCCGTCGGCCGTGGTCCGCGGAGTCGTCGGCGAGGGACCGGTGAGGAAGACCGACACGTTCGGGCTCTCCCGGCGCGAGCGCGAGGTCCTCGCCCTGATCGCGGAGGGCCGGACCAACCGCGAGATCGGCGAGCGGCTGTTCATCAGCCAGAAGACCGTGGGCGTCCACGTCGGCAACATCCTCGCCAAGCTCGGCGTCTCGGGCCGCGTCGAGGCCGCGGCGGTGGCAATCCGTCTCGGTCTGACCGAGGATGCCGCGGCAGGAACCGCGTCCGGGCGGTAGATTCGCGTCCGGCGCGACCGAACCCGTCGCGTCCCGTGTGGCGCCCATCCCCGAGCGCCGCTGAACGCCCGAAGTCGAGGTCACCCGACGACATGCGCCGCCTGCCTGCCCTCCTGCTGCTGATCATCGCGATCGTCGTGCTTGCTGCCTGCACGGGCGGCAGCGCGCCTGGCTGGACCTACGCTCCCGCACCGTCGGCGACGGCGGCCGGATCGGGCGAACCGTCCGGTGCTCCGTCCGGCGCCCCGTCGGCCGCGCCGTCGGTTGCTCCCTCGGAGGCTCCGTCCGTGGCGCCTTCGGTCGCTCCGAGTGCGGGCGCCTCTGGTGGGACGGCTGGCCTCACGGTGACCGCCCCGGTCGGCGCGGCAACCGCGGGCTTCGATCCGAAGACGCTCGAGGCCGCGGCCGGCGCCGCATTCACGCTGACGTTCGACAACCAGGACAACCAGGCGCCGCACAACGTGAAGCTCAAGGACCCGACTGGCACGGACGTCGCGGTCCAGGGCGATACCGCGTTCTTCACCGGTCCAGGCCAGCGGGTCTACCAGGTCCCCGCGCTCGCCGCCGGCGACTACAAGTACGTGTGCGACGTTCATCCGACGACGATGTTCGGCACGTTGAGCGTCAAGTAGCGCCGGGCCGGCCCGGGAGCCCGAGATGGACGTTCGCGAGCAGCTCGCCTACACCGACGCGTACGCGCGCACGGTCGAGGCCCGGGTCGCGAGCGTCGACGACAGCGGCGTGGTGCCACTCGTCGTCCTGGACCGGACGATCTTCTACCCGGGCGGCGGCGGCCAACCATCCGATCGGGGCCTGCTGCTTCGGACGGCCGACGGCCGGACCTGGACGGTTCGCGGCGCGCGGAAGATCGACGGCGACATCGTCCACGAGCTCGAACCCTCGCCCGACGGGCCGCCGGCCCGCGACGACCTGCTCACGGCGGATCTGGACTGGCACCGCCGCTACGCGCTCATGCGGACGCACACCGCGCTCCACGCGCTATGCGGGGTCGTGTGGCGCGACTACGGCGCCCGCGTGACCGGCGGGAACATGGAGCCGGGCGGCGGGCGGATGGACTTCGAGTTCGAGCGGATGAGCGGCGACCTCGTCGCCGAGATCGAGGCGACCGTCAATACCGAGCTCGCTCACAAGCGCGACGTCCGCGTGGCGGTGCTCCCGCGCGACGAAGCATTCGCGATCCCCGACCTCATCCGGACGAAGATCAATCTGCTGCCCGAGGGGATCACGGAGATCCGCACGATCGAGATCGTCGGGCTCGACCTGCAGGCGGACGGCGGGACCCACGTCTCGAACACCGAGGAGGTCGGCTCGATCCGGGTGACCGGCTACGAGTCGAAGGGCCGGATCAACAAGCGGATCCGCCTGGAGCTCGTGGACCCGGAGGGATAGGCGTCCCTCGCCGCTCAGACCGCGCCGAACGTTCCGAAATCGTCAGCTGTCGGAAGACGCCGCCCTGCCGAAGCCGCCTTCGATTTCGGACTCCGATTTCGGAATCTGGTGTCAGGTTTCGCGACTCGCAAGGGCCGCGACGGACCGCCGAAATCGAACTCCGATTTCGAACTCCGATTTCGGACCGGCGCCGGTGAGGGGACGGTCTTCCGGTCACGACCGATTTCGGAACGGGTCGCCCTGCGTGTCAGCCGCGCGCCGCCACGATCCCGATGGAGAGCGGGATCCGGCCGCGGTCCTCGGGCCGGAGGTCGCGGTGGCCCGCCCACCAGTCAACGGGATACTCGACGAGGCGCTCGAGCCGCAGCCCCGCCCCGACCAGCGCGGTCACGATCTCGCCGAGCGTCCAGGCGCGGGCGAACTTCCAGCTCTGGTCCTCATCGGCCAGCGTAAGACGGTCGATGTACTCGGGCGCCCAGCCTTTGGAGGCCTCGACGCCACCAAAGTAGTCGTAGTCGGTCGCGACGAGTCGGCCGTCCTCGTCGGCGTCGAACAGCCATTCGGCCGGGTGGCCGTCGAAGATCACCATCCGACCCGTCGGGGAGAGGAGCCGATCGAGGACCGCCGCCCAGGCGTCGAGGTCGTGCAGCCAGATGAGCGACCCGCGGCCGGTGTAGACGAGATCGCCCGTGCCGTCGAGCTCGTGGGGCGTGTCGAGCACATCGGCCTCGATGAACGTCGCCGGGGCGCCGGTGGCGACGGCGAGCCGGCGGGCGAGCGCGATCATCCGCGGGCTGATGTCGACGCCGACGACCTCGCGGGCGCCGGCGGTCCAGAGCGATAGGGTGTCGCGGCCGCCGGCGCATTGGAGGTGGATCGCCCGGGCGGTTCCGGTGCCGTCGGCGCCCGCTCGGAGGTCGCCGATCAGGTCGTGCTCGACGCCGAACAAGTTCGAGCCGCCCGCCCGGATGAGCTCGACAGCCTCGTCGAACCAGCGTTCGTACCGCTCGGACGCCTCGTCCCACGCGGCGCGGTTGGCGGCATGCATCTCCCGCGGATTGGCCGCCTCGGTCGGCGTCGCCGGCCGGACATGGGCAGGCTCGGAGGGCTCGGTCACGGGCCGGAGTCTACCGGCCGCTACCATCAGCGGATGCCCGACGAGCCGTCCACCGCGATGCCCTCGACCACCGTGCCCTCGACCCCGGCGATCGACGCCATCGCCGCCGCCGGAACGCCGCATCGCGTCGTCCGGACCGAGCGCGCGTCGTCGGCCGAGGAATCCGCGACGTTCCAGGGGATCCAGACCCGCCAGCTCCTGCGGACGATCGTCGTCCGGCGCGGGGATGACGACTACCTCTTCGTCCTCGTCCCGGCGGGCCGCCGCTTCGACTGGCCGAAGCTCCGCGAGCTCCTCGGCGTGCGCCGGATGACGCTCCCCGACGCCGACGAGGCGCGCATGGTCACCGGCTACGAGCGGTACACGATCACGCCGTTCGGGTCGAGCCGGCGCTGGCCGGTCATCGCCGACGCGGCGATCGTCGCCGAGGCGGTCGTCTCGATCGGCGGAGGCGGCTTCGGGATCAACCTCCACCTTGCCCCGACGGACCTGATCGCCGCGCTGGACGCGCGCGTCGCCGATGTCAGCCAGCCGGAGCCGGCGGAGGACCTCTGATCGTGCCGATCGATCTCGGTCTCCAGTCCGATCTCGCGGTCAGGATGCTCGTTGCCTCGGTCCTGGGAGCCGCGATCGGGTTCGAGCGCGAGCTCCACGACCACCCGGCGGGGATGCGGACTCACCTTCTGGTGGCGCTCGGTTCCGCGATCTTCACGCTGTTGTCGATCTATGGCTTCGCCGGCGTCCTCGGGACCGGCGGGGCGGCCCCGGCGCCCGTCGACCCGACCCGGATCGCCGCCCAGGTCGTGTCGGGGATCGGCTTCCTCGGCGCCGGGGCGATCCTGAAATACGGAACGTCGATCCGCGGCCTCACGACGGCGGCCAGCCTCTGGACGACCGCCGCGATCGGGATGGCCGCGGGCGCCGGTCAATGGCTCGTCGCGATCATCGGGACGGGCATCGTCGTGTTCTCGCTCTGGCCACTCAACGCCCTCGAGACGCGGATCCATCGACCCGGCGGGCACGCGATCAAGCTCCGCGTCCAGGTCGGGCGGATCGAGGCGCTCGGCGAGATCTCGGGGATCCTCGCCGAGCGTCAAGTCGACATGGCCGCGATCGGCAGTCAGCGCCTGGGCAAGGGCCGCTACGAGCTGGAGCTCGACCTGCGTCTGCCGGTCGGCGCCCGCCCGCAGGACGTCATCAGGGCGATCGCCGCGATCCGCGGCACCGAGCTGATCGAGTCCGCGACCCCCGGTGAGTGACCGACGATGTCCGCGGTCAGTCGCTGAGGCTGAACGGTGGATACGAACCGGTGAGCAGGAGGCCGTACGCCACGACGCGCGTCGACCAGCGGTAGAAGCCGCTGGTGAAGTCGACGATGGCCGACGCCTGCCGGCCGTTCAGCAGCACGGGGATCCATGACACGAGGAAGAGCAGGGCGAGGACGATGCTCAGGATCCAGATCGCGATTGCGTGGGGGATCAGCAGGATCCAACGGACGAGGACGCCGAGGAACGGGACCCCCCAGAGCCGGTTCTGGCTTTCGCCGCGTTCGAACGTGACGTTCACGGGGTGATCGCCCGTCCAGCCGAATGGCGGGTACTTGCCGGTGATCAGCGTCATGTACATCGCGACGCGTGCCGCGACCGTGAAGTACGCGTCGGCGAGTGCATAGCCAGCGTCGGCCTGCCGTCCATTGATCAGCACCGGGATCCAGCTGACCAGGGCATACACGTAGATCGCAATGGCCAGGAAGAACAAGATGAAGAAGTGCGGGATCAGCAGGAACCAGCGCGCAATGATCCCGAGGAACGGGATCCCCCAGAGGCGGTTCTGCCCCTCGTCCTGACCGACGGTCAGATGGACCGGATACGACACGCGAACCTCCCTTTCCGCCCCTCCCTCCACGGACGAGCGCGACCGCAGTCTACGCGTCGCGGCGGCCTCGATCGCGGCCGTCGGGTGACACGCTCCTGATACGTTCCTGTTCCGATCCGACACGGATCGTTGCAGCGGCGACGCAGTCGAGGTCGCCTATCGTTGGATTCGTGCTCATGCTGCCTGCCCACACCGGCGCGACACGATGATCGTCCGGATCCTGACGGCCCGCGTCCCGGCCCGTCACTCCGCCGCCTTCGAGCGCGTCCTGCGCGACCAGCTGCCGCTGATGCGCGAGCAGGAGGGGCTCGTCTACGTGAAGCTCGCCCGGCAGGCGCAGCGCGGCTACGACGACGTCCTGCTGTTCGAGGAGTGGCGGGACGCCGCCGCGCTCTACGGGTGGGTCGGCCGTGATCTCCAGAAGCCGCGGCTTCTGCCCGGCGCGGAGGACCTCGCCGATTTCGTCCGGGTCACCCACTACGAGGCGCTCGACGTCGATCCGGACGCCGTCGGCGCGAAAGCCGAAGCGACCTCCAGCTAAAGCGCCTTGACGGCGGCCGTCAGCGCCGCGAGCCCATCCTTCGCGTCGGCGAAGAGCATCCCCGTCTTCGGGTTCGTGTAGAGCTCGTTGTCGATCCCGGCGTAGCCCTTCCCCATCGAGCGCTTCATCACGATGATCGACTTCGCGTGGTCGACGTCGAGGATCGGCATGCCGCTGACCGGCGTTCCGGCGCGCCGGGCGGCCGGGTTCGTGACGTCGTTGGCGCCGATCACGAGGGCCACGTCGGCCCGCTCGAACTCGGGGTTGATGTCGTCCATCTCCTTGAGCTGGGGGTAGGGGACGTTCGCCTCGGCGAGCAGGACGTTCATGTGACCCGGCATCCGGCCGGCGACCGGATGGATCGCGTATTTCACATCGACCCCGCGCTCCTCGAGCAGGTCTGCCAGCTCGCGGACGGCGTGCTGGGCCTGGGCGACGGCCAGGCCGTAACCCGGGACGACGATCACGTGCTGGGCGTAGGCGAGCTGGATCGCTGCGTCGTCGACGCCGAGCTCGCGGACCGAGGCGCCTTCGGCGCCGACGACCCCGGCGACGGAGTCGCCGCCGCCGAACCCGCCGACCATGATGTTGATGACCGAGCGGTTCATCGCGTCGGCCATGAGCTTCGTCAGGATCGCGCCCGAGGCGCCGACCAGCGCGCCGGCGATGATCAGGACCGGGTTCTCGAGCACGAAGCCGGCCATCGCGACCGCGGTGCCCGTGAAGCTGTTGAGCAGCGAGATCACGACCGGCATGTCCGCACCGCCGATCGGGAGGGTCATCGTCACGCCGAAGATCAGCGACGCGGCGAGGATCAGGACCATGACCGGCAGGCTGTAGGTGCCGAGCCAGAGGAACACCGCGCCCACCAGCACGATGAGCGCGAGCGCCGCGGTGACGAGCTGGCCGCCCGGGACGATGATCGGCTTGCCGGGGATCCGGCCCATGAGCTTGCCGGACGCGATCAAGGAGCCCGTGAACGTGATCGAGCCGATCACGATGTCGAGGACCGTCGCGACGTTCTCCTGGAGCCCGGGCGCCGAGTTGATCCGGAGGTAGCCGTCGATCGCGATCAGCGCAGCCGCGCCGCCGCCGACCGCGTTGAACAGCGACACCAGCTGGGGCATCGCGGTCATCTTCACCGTCCGGGCGGTGTACAGGCCGAGACCGCCGCCGATCGCGATGCCGACGACGATGATCACCCAGCCGATCAGGAGGTTGCCACCGAGCCCGCCGCCCGGACGCAGCAGCAGGAACATCACGGTCGCGACGACCGCGACCGCCATGCCGCCCGCCGACAGCAGGTTGCCGTTGCGAGCGGTCGCCGGCGAATTCATCTGGATGAGGCCCAGGACGAACGCGACGGCACCGGCCAGCCAGGCGAGCTGCACGAGTGGCAACAGGAGGTTGATGTCGATCATCGCCTCAGCCCTTCGGCTCGTCGGCCTTCGGGGCCGCGACGGGCTTGCGCTTGAACATCTGGAGCATCCGGTCGGTGACGACGTAGCCGCCGACGACGTTCATCGTCGCGAACGCGACCGCGACGAGGCTGAGGAGCTGGCTCAGGGGATCGGTCGCCTCGACCGCGATGAACATCGCCCCGACGAGGACGATCCCGTGGATCGAGTTGGCGCCCGACATCAGCGGCGTGTGGAGCGTCGCCGGGACCTTCGAGATCACCGCGAAGCCGCACAGGATCGCGAGCGTGAAGATCGTGAAGTTCGTGAGGAAGGAGCCAACTTCTTCGGGGCTCACGAGGCGCCTCCGGCTGGGCTCGCCGCGGCGGCCGGGGCCGGCTCGAGCAGCTTCTTCACGGGCTCGGCGATCACCGTCCAGTCCTTGGTGATGACGGTCGCCTTCGTGACCTCGTCCTCGAAGTCGAGGTGGAGGTTGCCGTCCTTGACCATCCCGAGCAGGAGCGCCGAGATGTTCCGGGCGTAGAAGGCCGACGCGCCGGCCGGCATCGTCGCCGGCAGGTTGTCGGGGCTGACGATCGTGACGCCGTTGTCGGTCGTGACCGTCTTGCCGGCCTGCGAGAGCTCGACGTTGCCGCCGAGCGCGGACGCGGCCATGTCGATGACCACCGAGCCCGGCTTCATCCGAGCGACGGCCTCGCTGGTCACGAGGACCGGCGGTTTGCGGCCGGGGACCTGGGCCGTCGTGATCACGATGTCCATGCCGCCGATGACCTCGTTGAGCTCGGCCTGCTGGGCGGCGCGCTCCTCGGGGGTCAGCTCGCGGGCGTATCCGCCGGCTCCGGTCGCATCGATCGTCGTCTTCAGCTTCACGAACTTCGCGCCGAGGCTTTCGGCCTGCTCGGCGGTCTCGGGCCGGACGTCGTACGCCGAGACGACCGCGCCAAGCCGGCGCGCGGTCCCGATCGCCTGCAGCCCGGCGACGCCGATGCCCAGGATCAGGAGGTTGGCGGGCTTCGCGGTTCCCGCGGCGGTCGTCAGGAGCGGGAAGTACCGGCCGTACTCGTTGGCCGCGATCAGCACCGCCTTGTAGCCGCCGACGTTCGCCTGCGAGCTGAGCGCATCCATGGTCTGGGCCCGGCTGAGCGTCCTCGGGATCGCGTCGAGGCTGATCGCCGTCACGCCCTGCTTCGCGAGGGCGGCCGCGGTCTGTGGGTCGATCAGCGGCTGGAGCAGCCCGAGCACCGCCTGGCCCTCGTGCATCACCAGGACCTCTGATGAGGACGGCTTCTGGATGCGGAGGACGACATCCGACTGGCCGTACAGGTCGGCGGTCGACACGATCGTCGCGCCGGCGTCCGCGTACGCCTGGTCCGGGATGGCGGCGCCGCTGCCGGCGCCCTGTTCGACGAGGATCTCGAGCCCGGCCGCGGTCAACTTGCCGAGCGCTTCGGGGACCAGGGCGACGCGCCGCTCGCCGGGCGCGGACTCCTTGGCGACGCCGACCTTCATGGACACCACCTGATGTCGTGTTCGCGGATCGATGCGGGGGATCGCATGGGACGGTGGAAGGATAGCGACCGCCGAGCGGGCGCGTGACGGACCACGGGTTGCGGTTGGGTGGCGGGCCTCAGACCGCGACCGATCGATCGACGAACTCGTCGGCTCCAGTGACGTTCTCCGGCCGGCCGCGCGAGCGCGCGACCATGACGCCGACCACGCACAGCGCCCCGCCTCCGATCGCGAGCGCGGCCGGTGCCTCGCCGAGGACCAACCAGCTGATGAGGATGGCCGTCGGCGACTCGAGATAGCTCAACGTCGCGGCGCGCCCGGCCGTCATCCGAGCGAGCGCAAACGCCCAGGTCGAGAACCCGATCGCGGTCGGGAAGACGCCGAGAAAGAGCAGCCATGCGACCGTCTCGGGCCGCGCCCGGCCGAGCTCCCCGGCGAGGCCGGGGGCGAACGGGAGGCACGTGATCGCGCCGACCAGACACGCAAGCCACGTGACCTGGAGGCCGGACAGCGCCCGAAGCGTCGGCTTCTGGAGCGTCACCTGTCCGGCGTACAGCAGGGCGACTCCGACACACAGGAGAACCCCCACGACGTTCGTGGACGGCCCGCCCTCCTGAGCTGCCGTGGCGATCCCGATGATCGCGGTCCCGCCGAACGCGATCAGGCTGCCGATCAGGAGGCGCGCCGGCCAGCCCTCACCAAGGAACACGCCGGCCAGGAGCGTGATGAAGATCGGCCCGATCCCGACGAGCATCGCGGCCGTGCCGGCGTCCACGAGCCGCTCGCCCGCACCGAGGACGATGCTTTCGGCCGCCCAGACGACGCCCATCGACACGAGCAGCACGCTGTCGCGACGCCCGGGTCGAACCCAGCCCTGGCGGGCGACCAGACCACCGAGCAGGACCGCGCCGATGACATACCGTCCGAGGGCGATCGAACCCGGCGACAGGTCGACCGCGACAGCCCGGATCCCGACGAACGCGGACGCCCAGAGCCCGACCGTCGCCAGGCCGGCGACGGTCGCGAGCTGCTCAGCGCGCTGCGGAGTCGGTTCCACGCGAGGACACTCGCAGCCATCCATGCCGGGGCGCGTCATGAACGCCCCGATTCACATCGAGACGTCGACTCGAGTCGAGCGCTCCTCTTCAGTCGTGCGGCTCGCCGTGGCGGGTCAAGCGGATGATCAACACCGAGGCCGGCTCGTCGCCGATCGTCTCGGCGATGTGCGGGACGACACCGTCCCAGCGGAGGTAGTCGCCGGGGCCGAGCTCCACGACGTGCTCGCCCTGGGTCATTCGCAGCCGACCGGCCTGGACGAGATGGTGCTCGTCGCCCGGGTGCGTGTGGAGGCCGGTCGTGGTGCCCGGCTCGGAGATGGCCTCGACGATCGAGATGTCGCGCGAGCCGCGGGCGTCGACACGGCTCGCGCGCCCACCCTCGAGCGTGCGCCAGCGTCGATCGGCCGCGCGCATGACTTCAGGCGGCCGATCCTCGTCGACGAGGAACCAGGCGATCGGCACGTCGAGCGCACCGGACAGCGACGAGAGGCACGCGAGCGAAGGCGACGCCTTGTCGTTCTCGATCTGGGAGAGATAGCCGACGTTGAGTCCGGTCGCCTCCGCGACGCGGGCGAGTGTCAGCCCGCGCTCGTTGCGCCAGCGCCGGACCTGCCGACCGACGGCGGGTGGCCGGCGCCCGCCGATCTCGGCCGGCCTGGCGGCCGGCCCATCCATCGTCACGATGTTGGCCCTCCACAAACAGGTGTTGACAGCGGTAGATGTCCGCCGTATGGTTTGTCCATCAACAAATATCGCTTGACAGCAGCAAACAGTCAAGCGAGGACAGCCCAGCAGATCCACGGAGGATCACGCCATGCAGATCGCCATCATCGGTGCCGGCAACGTTGGCCGCGCGCTTGCCGCGTCGCTGACCCGCGCCGGCCACGACGTCACGATCACCGCAACGCATTCGGAGCATGCCGTCGAGGCCGCGAGCGAGACCGGTGCGACGGCCGTCGTCGGCAACACCGAAGCCGCCCAGGCCGCCGAGCTCGTCGTCCTTGCGATCCCCGAGCAGGCGCATGATCAGGTCGCTCGCGAGCTCGCGCCGGCGGTCGCGGGCAAGGTCATCGTGGACGTCTCGAACCGCCCGACGCCATCCCCGGATGGCGCGCCGACCTCGATCGCCGAGGAGCTCCAGGGCAAGCTCCCGAACGCCAAGGTCGTCAAGGCGTTCAACACGGCGTTCGCGTCGCGGCAGGCCAACCCCAGCGTGGGCGGGATCGCTCCCGACGGGTTCGTCGCGGGGGATGACGCCCAGGCGAAGCAGGCCGTCCTCGACGTCGTCGAGTCGGTCGGGTTCCGACCGGTCGATGCCGGCTCCCTGTCGTCCGCCCGGACGCTCGAGGGGATGGCCTGGCTGAACATCCAGCGCAACATCGCCGGCGGCACGTGGCAGGATGCATGGGTCCTCGTCGGGCCGGAGACGGTTCAGACGGCGGACGCCGATCGCCACAACTGAGGGTTCGATGAGCATCCCCGTCGCTCGGTTGAACCACGCGGTCCTCTTCGTCCGCGACGCCGAGCGGGCCGCGGACTTCTATATGACGACCTTCGGGTTCGAGGTCGTCGGCAAGGAGCTCGGCGGGCAGGCGATCTTCCTGCGCAGCCCCCTCGAGGGCAACCACCACGATCTCGGGTTGTTCTCGGTGGGGCAGCAGGCGCAGAACGCGCCGCGGGGCTCGGTCGGTCTGTACCACCTCGCGTGGGAGGTCCCGACGATCGAGGATCTCGCCGCGGCCCGCGACATCCTCGCCCAGGCGGGGGCGCTCGGCGGGGCAAGCGACCATGGCGTCTCGAAGTCGCTCTACGGGCGCGACCCGGACGGCAATGAGTTCGAGATCATGTGGCGCGTCCCTCGTGAAGCGTGGGGCGCGGACGAGCACCGGGGCGTCGTGAAGCCGCTCGATATCGAAGGCGAAATCGCCCGCTTCGGCGGGCGGCCGGCGAAACCGGGCTCCTGATCGGCGAGGCCCCATGGGTGGGCCATCGCAAGCCTCTTGCAGCCTTCTCGGGTCGGACGCTGACCTCCGCGAGAGTCCGCCCGGGACACGCTGCTCCCGCAAGGAGGCAGCCATGGCTACCCTCGACACCAAGGATCGCGAGCGACTCGGCAACGATTCGTTCGCCTGGATCGACGACGACGGCGAGCGCCACCTCCCGATCCACGACGAGGAGCACGTCCGGAACGCGCTCGCCCGGTTCAACCAGACGGACATCGACGAACCGGATGCGAAGGCGCAAGCGGCGCGCAAGATCCTCGCCGCAGCGAAGAAGTTCGGGATCGACGTCGACACGCACGACGACGTCGTGCGGGCCGCCCGGGGCTGACAACGGCGCCGACCAACCTCGACCGAACACGCTGAGACCCCACCACCGCGCAGTACCCTGATCGCGGTTGGCCGATGGGGGTGAACCCGCGCCGTTCGCGGCGGTGTATGTCTGTTATCGACGTCTGACGCGAGCGGGAGAACCGACCGGACGTGGCCATCAGGACCGGCCTGGCCGGCGCGGTCGTCCAGCGCAGCATCGCCGACTGGCCGGTGGTTCTGGCGGCGTGGCTCCTGCTCGTCTGCGCGACCACCCTCCTTGCCACGGGCGTCGTCTACGGTGACGCCGTCGCGACGAGCGGTCTTCATCGTGCGCTCCTGGCTGCGCCACCCGCGACGCGCGCACTCGACGTCCTCCTGACGGCCGAACCGGCAGCGGCGGACAGGGTCGATCCGCCGGTCCGTGCAGAGCTCGCCCGGGCGATGGCCGCGACCGGGGGCGACGTCCTTCGCGTCTCGCGGACCGGCTCGTTCGCCACGGCCGGGATCCCGGCCGACCAGGTCACCGACCTGACCGTCTTCGAGAGCGTCGACCGGCTCGAAGACCGCTCCACGCTCGTCGCCGGCGCGTGGCCCACCGCCGGGCAGTCGCCGATCGAGGCGACGGTCTCCGAGGGGGCCGCCCGGGCGATGCACGTCGCGGTCGGCGATCGAGTCTCGCTCGAGAGCCGGCTCGATGCGAACGTGAAGGTCGATGTCGTCATCACCGGGATCCGGGCCGTCGACCCGGCCGATGCGCTTTGGCTCGGCGAGGACCTCGAGACGACGGGCACGACCGCCGGCGGCTCGTTCACGACGCGAGGGCCGCTCATGGTCCGCGACGCCGATCTCGCGAGCCTCCGCGGCTCGACACGTCTGCAGGTCTCCTGGCGCGGGCTCCCCGACATCAACCGGCTGCGGATCGACGGCGTCGAGCCGCTCCGGAATGGCGCGAATGACCTGGCCGCCCGGCTGCGCGGCGTGCTGCCCGCGAACGCCGGCTCGCGTGTCACCACCTCACTCCCGGCCCTGCTCGATGACGTCGGTCGCTCCGTGCTCGTCAGCCGCAGCGGGGTGATCCTGCTCACGATCCAGTTCGCGGTTCTCGCCGGGTACGCGATCGTCCTCGTGGCCGGGATGCTCGTCGAGCGGCGTCGGTCCGAGCTCGCTCTCCTGCGCTCGCGTGGCGCCAGCGCCGTCCACCTGATCGTGATGGCCGTGCTCGAGTCGACGCTGCTGGCCGTCCCTGCGGCGGCCCTCGCGCCGATCCTCGCCGTCGCGGTCGTCGGCCTGCTGGGCGTCGTCGGCCCGACCGCCAACCTCGACGCCGGCTCCGCCGCGACGATCGGCCAGGGCGCGATCATCGTGTCCGCGCTCGCGGGGATCGCCTGCATCGTCGCGCTCAGCGTGCCGACCGTATTCGTGTCCGCCAGTCCCGCGGGCGCCTGGGCCGCCCAGGGTCGTCAGGCGCGCACGACGCTCGCCCAGCGCCTCGGACTCGACCTCGCGCTCGTGGTGCTGGCCGGCGTCGCACTGTGGCAGCTCCGGCTGTACGGGGCGCCGCTGACCCGCAACGCACGCGGCGCGTTGGGCCTGGATCCGCTCCTCGTCGCCGCGCCCGCAATCGGGCTGGTCGCCGGGGCCGTCCTCGCCCTGCGCGTCGTGCCGCGGATCGCGGAGCTCGGAGAGCAGCTCCTCATCCGGAGCCGTGGCCTCGTCGGCTCGCTCGGCGGTCGGCAGCTCGCCCGGCGACCGCTCCGCTACACGCGCGCCGCACTGCTCCTCATGCTCGCGGCGGCCCTCGGGACGCTGGCGGCGGCCCATGCCGCGACGTGGACCCGGTCGCAGACGGACCAGGCCGCCTTCCAGGCCGCTGCGGATGTCCGGGCGAACGCGGCCGACTATTCGACGTTGCCGACGTGGGCGGCCGGGCCGCGCTACCGGGCGATCCCAGGCGTCGAGGCCGCCGCTCCGATCCGCACGGTACCGTTCAACGTCGGCCGGAACGTCCGCGATGCGGAGCTCGTCGGGCTGGACCCTGCGTCGATCCGCGCGGTCGAGGTGGGATCAACGGCGGCCGGTCTGGCTGATCACGCGGCGGCCGTCGATGCGCTCGCCGCGGCGACGACTCCGCCTCCGACCCTGCCCCTCCCGGCCGCCACGCGCCGGCTCGCCGTGACCATCGGCTCGTCGTTCAGCGAGGTCGACGACGCGAACCCGTCAGGGACGCCACTCGCGACCGGCACGCCCGGT
>DASXTH010000307.1:0-14689 GCA_036505555.1 Candidatus Limnocylindrales bacterium
CAATTGCCGTCTTGCTCAGATCGACGTCGCTGCAGCCCGCGTCGCCCGACGCGATCCGCTCGACGTCGATGCCGTGCTGGCTGAGGGATCCGGCGATCCCCGGGAAGGGAGCCGCGGTCGCCGCGGGTGGGGTCCGCGAGATCGTGCCGCACCCGGCGATCGCGACCATCGCACCGAGCGCGACGAGCAACCTGGCGGGACGGGCACGTCGAAGCTGGCGTCGCGGGTCGGGGAGCATCGGCCCGAGCCTACACCGCCCGCGGGGGCGAGTGACGGCGGTCAGCGTTCGCGTGCTCGGCGCTTCGCGTCGCGGAGGCGGGACAGCGTGTCGCCTTCGTCGGCCGGAGCCGGAGCCGGCGCCGCGGGCGGGGATGCGGGCGGAGCCGCAGACGGTTGCGGCGCAGACGTCGGCGCCGCCGCGGGCCCCGCAGCGGAGCGGCTCACGGCCGACTCTGGCCGTGACGCCGTGCCCGCCGACGCCGGCCGGACCGGAGAGGTGAGGCTCGCCGGCGGCGTGCTGCTCGGACTCGGTCCGGCCGGCGGTTCGTCGGGCCGCAGGAGCGCGGCCCGCGACGCGGATCCGGCCGCGCGGTCGCGCGCTGCGAGCATGCCCGCGACCGCGGCCGTCCGCGGCGCCATCGACCGCCGCCAGCCTCCGGCCAGCCAGCGCCGCGCGTCCACGAGCTCGCGCCGCCCGACCGAGACGCGCCGAAGCGCGATGTCGAGCGGCCAGAGCAGCAGCGCGACGAGGAGGAGCGTCGGCCACAGGTCGGTCGACGACGCGTTCGTCTTCAGGTCGTGGCTCCACGGCTCGTCAGGCGTCACGATCGCCCGGCCGGCGGTCGCCGAGCGGAGGGTCGCGAGGAACGCGTCGTTCGTCCCGAGGACCCGGTACTCGGCCGGCGTCGGTGCCACGAGCCCGAGCGTCCGCCCGAGCGGCGTCGAGCCGGGCCGCGTCTGCGACACCCGGATGACGTACGCGCCCGGGTCGGTCTCGCCCAGACCCACTTCGTACACGCCCGGTGCGACCTGTGACAGGCCGACGGCCTTCGAGGTCAGGTCCGGGGTCGTGATCGCGACCGCGGTCGAGTAGAAATCACGCGGCGATCCGTCGGCGTTGACGCTCTCGACGCGGAGTCGGGTCTGGTTGCCCTCGGTGACGAACGTCGCCTCGATCCCACCGGTCTCCTCGCCGGGGAACGTCCAGGACACGAGCTGGCTGAAGAACTTCGAGAACCCGTTCCAGCCGATCCAGCCCTTCGCCCAGCGCCCGGTGGAGTCGGAGGTCCACGCGACGGATCGACCCAGCCCGTACTGCCACTGGGCGAGGAGCGGGTCATCGCGCGGGGTGACGAGAACCGTCTGGGCCGCGGACTTCGCGGTCGTGCCGTTGTAGCCGAGGAGCTGGGGCAGGGCGTCGATCCCGCGCAGGATCGGCGACTGCGAGGTGAGGATCGGGTGGAACGGTTCCTCGACGATCTGCTGACCGGCGACCTGCTGGGTCTCCTTCAGGAAGATGTCGGGGATGCTGGCCGGATTGATCGCCGGATAGAACCGCCCGCCGCCCTTCTTCGCGAGCGTGTCGAGGAACGGGTTGGCGCCGCCGCCCGCGCCGACCGTCGAGAGGGTGATCCCGGCGGCCTTCATCCGGGCGATGATCGCGTCGTACTGGCCGGAGCTCGACCAGCCGTCGGTCAGCAGGATGATGTGGCGCCGCGTCGCGGTCGATGTCTCGAGCGACTTCACCGCCTCCTCGAGGCCCGCGAAGATGTTCGTCTGGCCGAGCGGCTGGATCCCGCCGATCGTGCCACGCAGGTCGGCGATCCCACCGAGAGGCTGAGTCTGGACGACCCAGTGGGCGCTCTGGTCGAAGGCGACCACGCCGAGCTGGTCGCGCGCGGTCATCGCCGCGGCTGCCCGCAGGATCGCCTCCTTTCCGATATCGACCTTGCGGACGCCCTGGATCCCGGTCCCGCCGCCGGGGTTGCCGCCATTGAACGAGTTGCAGTGGCAGGCGTCCATCGAGCCGGACTTGTCGATGACGACGACGAGGGCGACGTCGGGCTGCTTCTCCTGGTCCTTGACGCCCATGTCGACCGGGAGCGTCTCCTCGACCGGCGTGTCGGTGTAGCCACCGGCGCCGTAGCTCTTCGGCCCGCCGATCATCACGAGCCCCCGGCCGAAGTCGCGGACGTACTGCTGGAGCCCCGTCAACTGGGCGTCGGACAGGCGCAGACGCGAGACGTCGACGAGGACGATCGAGTCCCACGAGAGGAGTCCGTCGAGCCCGGACGGGAGCTGCTCGGGGATGAGCGAGTCGACGTGCTGATGCTCGAGCTCGAGGGCCGCCACGAGCTCCTTCGCGACCTTCTCGTCGCCGGCCAGGACGAGGACGCGTGGCTCGCCGTTGACGATCGTGTCGGAGTCGGCCCGGTTGTTCTCGTTGAACGTGTCGCGGCCGGCCTCGACGGTCGCCCGGAAGGTGTGGAACCCGGTCTCGGTCGGCTTCACGAGGAACGTGACGCGGTTGTTGCCGGCCTCGAGGTTCACGGTCTTGACCGCGACCGGGCCGCCATCGGCGAAGAGGCGGACGGTGGCCGGCTGGGCGACCGTGGAGGAGATGTCGACCGAGGCTTCCAGCTCTTCGCCGATCTTCGCGACGGACGGTGTCGTCAGGCGCTCGACGACGACCTCGTCGGCCGCGCCGAGCCCGATCGCCCGCGTCTCGATCTGGATCCCGCGAGCCGCGGCGAGAGCCGCCTCGCTCTGACCGGAGCCGGTCGTGTCGTTGCCGTCGGAGAGGAGGACGATCCGTTTCTGGGCGTCGTCCGGGAAGAGCGCTGACGCGAGCCGGAGCGCCGCCCCGATGTCGGTGGCGGAGCGGACCGGCGTCGTCGCGATCCGGTCGATCTCGCGCACCTCCTGCGGCAGGCGCTCGACGAGGGCGGCCTTGCCGAAGCCGACGATGCCCGCGACGTCGCCCTCCGGCATCGCCTTGAGACTCTCCCGCAGCCAGGCGAGCGCGTCCTGCCGCCCGCCGGTCCCGACCGAGTCCGAGAGATCCACGACGAAGACCGTTGCCAGGCGGTCGACCGGCAGGACGAGCCGGAAGCCGGCCAGGGCCAAGACAAGGGCCGTGAGGACCACCGTCCGGACGAGCAGCGCGATCCGCCGCCGCCCCAGCCCGACCCGACGTCGCGAGGCGAGGTGGAGGGCGAGCGTCAGGGCGAGCGCGGGGATGAGGAGCAGCAGCGCCTGCGGCGTATCGAACCCGATGCCCATCAGGTGCCGCTCCGCTGCGACCGTCGGAGCCGGCCGGTCAGGCCGCGCCACGCGCGGAGGACCGCGTCGCGGTGGTAGAGCGCCCATTCGAAACACAGCCCGACGAGGACGATCAGGACGATCGGGACCCACAGCTCGTCGCGGGCGTTCGGGCGGCTCGCGGCCGGGTCGACGTTGGCGCCAGGTGCCGGCGCTCCTCCCGACGCTCCGGGCGCGCCCGATGCACCGGCCGCGGGCTGGGTCTTGCCGAGGTCCTCGAGGACACGGTTCGAGCCGGGTGCGATCGCCGACTCGTCGACGTCGAAGAGATCGACCGCGAAGCGGATCGGGGCCATCGGGTCGGCGCCCGGGCCGACGCCGCCAGTCGCGGCCGCGGTCGGTGACGGCCCGCCCGAGGCCGACGGAGTCGCACCGCTCGGCGCAGCGGACGGCGCCCGCGACGGACCGCCCGAGCCGGACGGCGCGGGCAGCGCGATCGGCGTGGCCACGTACACCCCGAGTTGGTCGGTCTGTGTGTAGGTCACGCTCGGGCCGCCGCCGGCGCCGGGCGTCAGATCGACGGCTCGGCCGTCCGGCGCGACGACATGGAGGCCGCCGGCGCCGGTCGGGACCGAGAGCGCGACCGGGTCGCCGGGCTTCACCGCGCTCGTGGGCGCGGCCGAGCCGCCGAGGAGCTCACCGGTCAGGTTCGCGAGAAGGATCGGAAAGGCGACCTGGAGGGGGAGATCGGACTGGCGCGGCTCGAACGCGAGGACGGCAGCCGGGAGGCCCGCCCGGACGCCCGAGTACAGCAGCGGCGCGCCCTTCGGGCCCGGGATGACGGCCCGCGCCCAGGCAGGCAGCGTGAGCTGCTTCGCCTCGGCGATGTGCGTCGTCGACAGGTCGACGTAGCGGAGGATCGGCTCGTCGGTCCCGAGGGTCGCGATCCCTGGGTTCTTCAGCGTCCCGACGACCTCTCCCAGCCCGCTCGATGCCGGCGGTGCGATCGCGAGGATCGGGGTCGTCGGCAGCGTTGCCGGGACATTGCCCTCGAAGATGATCAGGTCCCACGAGGTGCCGTCGGGCCGGATGACGTCGTGCGGGTAGGCCTCCGGTGTCGTTCCGAACAGGGAGGTGTTCGGCAGGTACGACAATGCGGTCTCGAGATACGGATCGCCTTCGCCGACGATCAGGATCGCCCGGGTGCGGGCGGGCGGGATCACGGCCCACGCTCGATCGTCGGTCGCGAGAAGATCCGGCCGGGCGGTCGTGTCGGTCGCGTCGCCGGCGACGAGGCGGATCTCGAGGATCGAGACCGGGTGATCGGCATCGCCGACGTTGTCGACGACGACATCGGAGCGTGCCTGCGGGTCGATCGTCACGGTCCGCGTCTCGAGCAGGCGGTCGTCGCCCCAGACCTCGACGCGACGGGTCGCCGTCTCGAGATCGAGGTTCGCGACGCTGACGAACACCGAGTTCGTGATCCCCGACGGCGCTCGGCGGACGGCGAGCGCCACGATCGCCTGGTTCCGGCTGCCCTTGAGGTCGCCCACGCGGAGGACCCGGATCGGCGCATCGACCTTCGTCGTCGGCGGGACCGCAAGCGCCGCATCGGTCGCGACCAGGACCTCGGCGTCGCCTGACTGGATCGCGAGCTGCTGGGCGAGAGCGAGCGCGTCGCCCAGGTCGCCGCGGCTCACGGTCGGCTTGATCGACTGGATCGCCTGACGGACGCGGCTGATGTCGCTGGTCCCGGTCGCCACGATCCGAGCGGTCCGCCCGGCCTCGATCACGCTGACCTTGCCACCGCTCGGCAGGTCCTTCAGCGCATCGATGGCTGCCTGCTTCGCTGCCGCGAGCCGGTCCGGGGCGACGTCCGTGGCTGCCATGCTGGCGGACGTGTCGACGATGACGACGAGGTCCCGGGCGAGCCCGGCCGGCCGCTCGACGAACGGCCGGGCGGCGAGGAACGCCAGGATCGCCACCAGGAGGAGCTGGAGAAGGAACAGGAGGCTGCGCCGGAGCTTCTGCCACGGCGCGTTCGCCTCGACGTCCGCGGCGAGGCGCTGCCAGAGCAGCGTCGAGGGCACGATCGTCTCCGTCCGCCGGAGCTTCAGCAGGTACATGGCGACGACGGCCGGCACGAACAGGAGCCCCAGGAGCGCGAGCGGCGTCGCGAACGGCATCAGCGGCGGTCCATCGAGCTAGCCCAGGACCCGACGGCGACGGAGCTCCGCGAAGATCAATTCGTTCAAGGGGACCTCGGTCGAGAGGTCGACGTACGTCGCCTGGCGCTTCGCCGCGAGTTGCGCGAACGACTCCTTCCACGCCGCGAGCCGCTCGCGATAGGCGTCGATCGTCGCGAGGTCGGCCGTGACGTCGATGCTGGCACCGGTCTCGACGTCGACGAGCCGGAGGTCGCCCTCCAGCGGCGGATCGAGCTCGTCGGGCGAGAGGACGTGGAGGACGATCAGCTCGGAGCGGGTCGACGCGAGCTCGCGGATGACCCGGTCGGCGGCCGGATCCAGCAGGTCGGAGATGAGAACCACGACCCCGCGCCCCGTGAGCTGGGCCGCGGCGTGGCGGGCCGCGGCGACGAGATCCGTGGGTCCATCGGCCGCCGCGATCGAGGACAGATCCGACAGGAGCCGGAACACCCGACCCGAGCCGCGCAACTGCGTCCGGCGCCGCGCCGTCCGCCCGCCGAGCACGCTGACGGCGACCTTGTCCTCCGACGCAAGCCCGATGTAGCCGAGCGCGGCCGCGGCGCGCTTCGCGAACTGGAGCTTGTCCGGTCGCCCGCTCGCCATGGAGGCCGAGCCGTCGAGAAGGAACGTGATCGTCACGTCCTCTTCCTCGATGAACAGCTTCACGAAGAGCTTCTCGAGCCGGGCGAGGACGTTCCAGTCGAGCTGGCGGAGGTCGTCCCCGAGGGCGTACTCGCGGTAGTCGGCGAACTCGACGGACTGGCCGCGCTTGACGCTCCGCCGCCCGCCCTTCAGCCCGCCCCGGACAGGCGCCCGCATCAGGAGGAGGAGCCGCTCCAGCTGGCGGAGGAAGGCCTCGTCGAAGACCGTCGGGTCGACGTCGCTGGGCAGGAAGACCGGGCGGCCGTCCTTGGCGGTCGGGCGTTCGGCCGGCGCGGGCGTCTGGGGCAGGGTCATCGCTCGGCCGGCGATCGGGTGATTACTCGACCGCCGGCGGCGCGACCGCGTCGAGGATCGCTCGAACGGCCGCCTCGGTCGTGATTCCCTCGGCCTCGCCCTCGAAGTTGAGGATGATCCGGTGGCGCAGCGAGGGCAGCGCCACGGCCCGGATGTCGTCGACCGACACGTTGAACCGTCCGTCGAGGAGGGCGAAGATCTTGCCGGCCGTCACGAGCGCCTGCGCGCCACGGGGCGACGCGCCATAGCGGACGTATTCGCGGACCAGCTCCGGGGCGCGCGGCTGGTCCGGGTGGGTCGCGGCGAGGAGGCTCACGGCGTACGCCGTGATGTGCGGCGCGATCGGGACGGCCCGGGCGAGCCGCTGCATCTCGACGATCTCCTCGGCGGTCGCGACCTTCTCGGCGCGGACGGCGTCCGCGCCGGTCGTCCGGTCCATGATCGAGATCAGGTCCTCTTCCGATGGGAACGGGACCATGACCTTGAAGAGGAACCGGTCGAGCTGGGCCTCGGGGAGGGGATAGGTCCCTTCCATTTCCAGCGGGTTCTGCGTGGCGAGGACGAAGAACGGCGGGTCGAGGGCGTAGCGGTTGCGGGCGACGGTGACCTGGTGTTCCTGCATCGCCTCGAGCAGGCTCGACTGGGTCTTCGGCGTGGCCCGGTTGATCTCGTCGGCGAGGACGAGGTTCGCGAAGATCGGGCCGGGTTGGAACTTGAAGACCCGCTGGCCGCCCTCCTCGATGAGGATGTTCGTGCCGGTGATGTCCGCCGGCATCAGGTCCGGCGTGAACTGGATCCGGTTGAACGAGCAGTCGATGACGTCGGCGATCGTCCGCACGAGCATCGTCTTGCCCAGCCCCGGCACGCCTTCGAGGAGGACGTGGCTGTTCGCCAGCAGCCCGGTGAGGGTCTGCCGGACGAGGTCGCGCTGGCCCACGATGACGCGGCCGACCTCGGCCTCGATCGCGCGGGCGCGCTCGGCGAACGCCTCCGGCGCGAGTCGCTGCGGAGACGGGGCGGCGTCGCTGGCGGTCGTGGCGTTCATCGGCTCCTCCGAGTCGTGATCGACGGCGTGATGGCCGCCCGGGTCAGTTCGTGGGATCGAGCGAGCTGAAGTAGTCGCGGACGTAGTCCTTGACCGACAACGGGACGTAGTTCCGATCGAGGCTCGTGAGCGCGTACTGGTAGAAGTCCGAGAAGACCTGCTGGTACGGCGTCAGCGCGCCGTTGTTCTGGCCCTGGCCCTGCTGGTTGCCCTGTTGCGTCTGACCATCCCCGCCGGTCCCCGCCACGTACGACGGATCGCCGGGCTTTCCGAGGCGGTCGAACGGCGCGAAGATGCTCGAGAGGTCGCTCCCGAGATCGGCCGGCCGGTTCGGATTCGTCGGGCCTGGAGGCGGACCGCCCGCGCTGTTGCCGGTTCCCAGGTGCTGAGCGCTGGAGCCGCCACCACCGATCGCGCCCTGGCCTTGACCCTGGCCTTGCCCTTGCCCTTGCCCCTGGCCTTGACCCTGACCCTGCCCCTGCCCTTGCCCCTGGCCTTGACCCTGACCCTGCCCCTGACCCTGACCCTGCCCCTGACCCTGACCGGGCTGGCCGCTCTGGCCAGGCTGGCCCTGACCGCCCTGGCCCGGCTGGCCACTCTGACCAGGCTGACCTTGCCCGCCCTGACCGGGCTGGCCGCTCTGGCCAGGCTGGCCCTGGCCCTGGCCCTGCTGGCCGGTGCCCTGCTGCCCGTTGCCCTGCTGGCCGGTTCCTTGCTGGCCCTGGCTGGCGTTGCGTGACGCATCGGCAAGCGCGCGGCGGGCGTCCTGGAGCTGCGATGCAGCATGCGCAAGGTCGCGGTTCGTGGCGACCTGATCGCCCGTCCCCTGCAACGCCTCGCCGAGCCGTCCGAGCGCCTCGCGGGCGGCGGCATTCTGGCCCTGCGCGATCGCCTGGGCCGCGTCGCGGAGCGCCTGGCCGGCCGCGCCGCTCGCCTGGGCCGCGTCCGACTGGAGACCCGCCAGCGCGGAGGCCGCGGCCTGCCGTTGTTCGGGGGTCATCGTGTCGAGCTTGTCGCCGAGGTCCTTCAGGTCATCCGCGGCCGTCTTCGGATCGCCATCCTTGTTCGCGTTGGGATTCCCCGTCGCGGCGCGCGAGAGCGACCGACTGAGCGACGTCAGGGCCGAGGCGCGTTGCTCGTTCCCGGGGTCGAGCTGCGAGTGGAGAGCGGCTTCGACCGAGCCAAGCTTGGCGAGGTTCGCCTTGAGATCCTCAGGGTGGCTCCGGAGCTGCGCGGCCAGATCGCGAAGATCCGTCGCGAGCCGGGTTCGCGGGTCGTTGGGCTTCGCGCCCTTCGACTCGAGCTCCTTGGCGATCTCCTCGATCTTGGTCGCCTGCTTCTGGGCCTCGTCGCGGTTGGCACGGGCCTCGGCAATGACCCGATCCTGGGCGTTCGGGAGCAGGACGAACGGCACGATGAGGAGGGTCGCGACCAGGGCGGCGGCGGCCGGCCGGCGAGAGAGGCGTGGCCGGAACAAGTTGCCTGGTGCGATCCCGAGCGCGCGCAGCGCGTCGAGCCGCTGGCGCCGCACGAAGCGCTCGGTCTCGGCGAGGTCGGTGGTTGCCCCCTCGTCCGCGAGATCGGTGGCCGACGCATCGGCCGGCCCGGCCAACGCCGGGTAGGCCGTCGCGAGCGACAGGGCACTCGAGACGCGGTCGCCGAGATGGCCTTCGCCGTCGAGCGCCACCGCCGTCTCGCCCAGGCTTGGACGCGACCGCACCGCGCTTGCCAGCCACAGGCCGGCGCCGACGACGGCGACCGCAGCGAGAAGCGTGGGCAGAAGCTCGATCGGGACGAGCCGGGCCAGCCCGAGCAGGCCCGCTTCGGCGATCGCGAGGATGGCGATTGCGATCCACGCCCGCCGGACGATCCGCCGGAACCACAGTCGGCGGCGGTGCCCGGCCAGTCCCACCCGGATCGAGTCCAGGGTCGGATCGAGCGGACCTTCGACGGTCGATCGCGGGTCGGGGGGGACGGCCGTCCGGTCGAGCGACGCCGTGGGGCGACGAGCGCCCAGGCGACGCCGGCCCGGAAGGGGGATCGAGAGGGAGCGCAGGGACGACATCAGGCGGTTCTCCGGGTCGGTCGCCGCAGGATGCGCCAGCGACGGGTGGGGGAGACGAGCTGGATCGAGGCAAGGATGAACAGGACCGACATGACGCCCCAGGCCTGGAGGCTCCGTGGCCAGAACGTGTCGCGCTTCACCCCGAATGGCTGCGGATCGGTCGCGCCGAACCCGATCCCGCCGTTGACCACGCCGCCATTCGGATCGAGCTTGAAGCCGCCGCCGGCCGGGAAGTCTGGCACGGGCGCGACGCCACCGGAGCCCTCGAACCCGAAGCCGGGCTCGGTCGGCTGGACGATCGGGGTGGATCGGACGCCGCCCACCGAGATCGCCCCGTTCGTGATCGCGTTCAGGCGGCTGCACCAGCCGCCGTAGCCGTCCGAGGCGCCGCAGATGACGTCGTATTGCGCAGCGAACGGGTTGAACCAGAGGAACGCCTCGGGCGCCCGGCCTTTGATCGGGCCGACGCCGCTCGAGCTCGTGAGGAAACCGGAGTTGCTGTTGACGCCGGACATCGTGTTCCAGAACAGGACTCCGAACATCGTGCCGAGGGTCAGGAAGAGGACCGTGAAGAAGGTGACGACGGTCGCGCCCTGCGTCCGCTGCATGCTCGCCGAGATGAACAAGCCCATCGAACCGAGCCCGAGGGCCGACACGATGAGGACGGCGTATGCGCGCAGGACGTCGTCCGGCCCGACGCCGCCGAAGACGAAGACGATTGCCGTCAGCGGGATCGACGCGGCGATCAAGAGGAAGACGTAGGCGAGGGCGCTCAAGAGCTTGCCGATGACGATCGCCAGCGACGAGATCGGTGTCGCGGCGAGCATGTCGAGGGTCTGCTTCTCGCGCTCGAGGCTGATCGCGCCCGAGGTGAATGCCGGGGCAAGGAACACGACGAGCAGCGTCTCGACGAGGATGAGCGCCCCGAAGACCTCCTGGCCCACGAGCGCTGACGCAAAGGCGGCCGAACCGCCCTGGAGCCCCGCGGTCTGGACGTACGCCCGCTCCGCGACGAGCTCCCACGCCCAGGCGAACAGGCCGAGGAACAGGAGGTAGAACGTCAGGACGACGAAGGCCCGCCGGCCACGGACGCGGCCACGGAGCTCCTTGACGCCGACGGCCGCGACACCGCCGATCCCGCCGCGGAAGGCGCGGACGGGGTTCGGGAACGATCGGCCTGGACCCGCTGCTCGCGCGCCGACCAGCTCGGTCTTCACCGCGCCCGGCGTGTCGTGGGCGACGAGGCTCTCCTCGATGTCGGGCGTGGGCCGTAATGAGCCGTCGACGATCTGGTCGAGACGTTCGTCGGTCATGTCACGCAACCTCGGCCGGTCGGTTCGCCGCTGCCGTGACCTGGAGGAAGAGCTCCTCGAGGTCGCTCGCCGCGCGGGCGAAGGAGGTCACGCGGATGCCCGCCGCGACCGCGGTCGCGAGAAGCTGTGCCGAGGCCTCGTCGTCGCCGCGGAAGCCGAGCTCGATCTGGCCATCGTCGAGGATCGTCGCCGACGCCACGCGCGGATCGGCCGTGAAGTGGTCGCGCGCTACCTCGAGGCTGTGACCGCTGAGGATCCGGACCCGGAGGACCGCTCCGAAGCGGAGACGCCGCTCGATATCGCTGACCTTGCCATGCGCCAGGACCTGGCCGTGGTCGACGATCGCGACGGCGGTGCACAGCTCTTCCAGCTCGGGAAGGATGTGACTGCTGATGACGATCGTCTTACCGATGGCGCGCAGCTCGCGGAGGAGCTCCCGCAGCTCGACGCGGGCGCGCGGATCGAGTCCGGATGCCGGCTCGTCGAGGAGGAGGACCTGCGGGTCGTGGACGAGGGTGTGGGCGAGGCACAGCCGCTGCTGCATGCCGCGCGAGAGGCCCTGGACGTAGGCGTCGCGCTTGTCGCCGAGGTCGACGAGGTCGAGAAGGTCGCCGATCATCCGCCGGCGGCGCTTCGCAGGGATGCCGTAGCAGCGGGCGAAGAAGTCGAGGTACTCCCAGACCTTCATGTCGTCGTAGACCCCGAACACGTCCGGCATGAAGCCGAGGACGCGACGAGCCGCATCGGGGTTCCGGCGAACGTCGATCCCGGCCACCTCGGCCTGCCCGGACGTCGCCCGGAGGAGGGTCGCGAGGATTCGCAGGGTCGTCGTCTTGCCGGCGCCGTTCGGGCCGACGAGACCGAAGATCTCGCCCTCGCCCACGGTCAGGTCGAGACCGGCGACGGCGAGGGTCCCGGGATAGCGCTTGACGAGCCCCCGGGTGACGACGATGTCGGTCACTTCACGGTCCCTTCGATCGACACGCCGAGATAGACGCTGACCGGATCCTGACGGTCGTTGACGAAGCGGACGAGGACGGCCCCCGTGCTCGGGTCAACGTACTTCGCACCGTCGGCGACATCGTAGGTCCCGCCCTGGGTCATGTGCGGCAGGCGGACCCATGTGCCCGTCCCGGTCCGGTCGAACAGCTCGACATCCGGCATCCCGTCGAACTGGTCGTCGGGGAGCGGCTTCGGGCAGTCCGGCGTGGGCGTGGGCGAGGGCTTCGGCGTGGGTGATGGCGACGGCGATGGCGACGGGACCGCCTTCGGCGGAGCCGGAACGACCTGGCACTGGGCGGGAAGCGGCACGATCTCGACGCCACCGGCGCCGCCGAAGCCGCCGTCCATCCCGAAGCTCATCCCGAGCCGGAGATGGGTCGTCGTCAACGTCCCCTCGAACGCGATCGGCCGGTAGACGACGCTCACGGTGCCCTGGCCGAAGCTGATCGCGTTCGGGTCCTTGCTGAAAAACGCGGCGTCGGAATCGGTCATCGTGCTCTTGATGAGATCGCCGCTGAAGCTGACCGCCCCACGGACGCCCATCGAGAGCGGAACGTAGTAGAGGACGTTGCTGACGCGGTTCGCGGCCTGGCCCTCGACGGTCACGTCAAGGACGGCATTGCGGCCCCAGGCGAGCAGCACCGGACCGTCGGTTGCAAGCCGGCCGAAGTTACCGAATTGCGGGTCGAACGTCAGCTGGTCGACGACGAGGTGGCGAGTCTGGTCGCGGCGCGCGTTCTCGGTCAGCGCCCCCGTCTGGCCGAAGAAGATCTGGCCGAAGATCCGATCGGACAAGGACTGCCCGAACATGTTCGTGCTCACGAGCTTCAGCGACACCTGGACCTGTTCGCCGGGCGCCAGGTCCTTGAGGACCTTGACGTTGCCGCCCAGGACGATCGCGGGCTTCTCGAGCTTGGTCGAGGAGTCGTTGCGGATCGTCCCCGTGAGGGTGCCGTCGACGAGGCTCAGCTCGGCGTGGACCTTCGGGACCACGGCCTGCGACTCGGCCCGAATCGTCCGCAGGGAGCCGAAACCGACCGACAGGTCGCGCACCCGCGACGGGTCGCCCTGGATGACGTCGAGGCTCGCACTCGTCCCACCGAACACGTCGCCCGAGATCGGTGACGAGAGGAGGGCTCCGCCCGGGACGGCGACCTGATAGACGCCGCGGGCCGGCGAGAACACGCCGAGGTAGACGGACGCGCTGCCCTCGGTCGCGTCCGGTGCGCCGCGGACGATCCCGACCTCGTTGACGATGATGCTGCTCCCGCGCAGCGCCGAGCCGAAGCCGTACGCGCCGAGCGCGAAGCCGATGATCAGGACCGGCATCGTGACCCACGCCCACTCGCGCTTGTCGATCCGGCGGAGGACGAGGTAGTTCAGCGGGCCGATCAGGGCGATGTAGCCGACGAGGAGGAGGAGGAGGCCGCCGAGCGGCGGGAGGGCGAGCGACGGGAGATTGCTGACGGCGCTGACGATCTGGCTGTCATCGGTCATCGCGACCGAGCCGTCGGAGCGGGCCGGGATCAGGGTCGGCCAGAGCGACTTGCTGGCGGCGCGCTCGGCGACCCAACCGATCGTCGGGTCGATCCCGAGGACCGCGACCGCGCCGCTGCCATAGGAGACCTGGGCGGCGACGACCCGGTCGGCGCTCGTCGCGAGGACGCGGCCACGGATCAGGTCGCCGGCCATCGCGGGCACGTCCGTGGCACCTTCCGGCGGGGACCCGAGCAATGAGGTCAGGGAGCCGGCGGCGACGTCGATCGTGGAGCTGGGCCGGTAGGGCAGGATGTCGTCCGGGAACCCACCGAGCGCTCCGATCCCGGCGCTTCCCCCGACGATGATCAGTCGTCCCCCGAGGGCGAGCCAGCCGCGCATCGCGGTGAGCTGTTCGCTGCTCAGCGTTGACGCATCGACGTCCTGCCAGACGAGGCGATCGAGCGCCGACCACGCCTCGATCCTGGTGGGCAGGTCGGCGACCGTCAGCGGCACGACGACCGCCGGCTGCTGGTTCTGGACATTCGGCAGGCTGAGCGTGCCGACGATCTTCGCGGCGTTCTCGGCAACGACTCCCACGATGAGCTGGCCCGGATCGTGGATCGTGACCGCGACCTTCTGGCGCAGCACGACCGAGCTGCCACTGACGAGGACGACCTCCAGCTGCTGCCCGAACGACGGCGGTTGCGCGTGGAGGATCCACGTCTTGTCCGATGGGCTGTCGAGCTGGACCGCGGTTGCGTAGCGCGTGCCGCCCTGCGTGCCGCCCTGGAGGCGGAGCTCGCCGCTGATCGATGGCCCGGTGTTGACCAGGTGCACCTCGATCGCGATCCAGGACCCGAGCCTCGCATGGCCCTGGAGCAGGACGCGGGCGGTCATCGTCGGCGGGTCGGCAGCGCGAGCCGGGGTCGCGGCCGGTCCCAGGGCCGCGAGGGCAACCAGCCAGGAGGCGACGAGCAGGGTGACGAGACGGCCGATGCGGGGCGGAGCGTGACGGGTCACGGGCACTCCACGTGCGGAGCAGGCTTGAAGTCCCAGCATCGACGTCCCGGCCCCCCCAAAAGTTGCGTGTCCCGCCGTCCGGTCGATCCGGCCGCAATCGCCCGCCCTCGCGGAGCCCGCGCGCGACGGCGCATCAGGCGCGGCTATCGTACGATGCCCGCCTGGGAGCGGCGGTCGCGGCGTCATCCGCGCGTAGCCCGCCCCGGACCCGCTCGTCGAACGACGCCGACCCGAGGAATCCGTGCCCCAGATCCGCTCCTTCCGCGCTCTTCGCTACGCCGCCGAGGCCGTGGGCGACCTCGGCGCGGTCGTCGCACCTCCATATGACGTTCTGTCGGAT
>DASXTH010000308.1:0-18875 GCA_036505555.1 Candidatus Limnocylindrales bacterium
AGCGCCGCCCGGATCTTGGGCACCATCCCACCGGCGATGACGCCGGCATCGATGAGGTGATCGGCCTCCGCGACCGTCAGCGAGTCGAGCTTGCGACCGTCGGCGTCGCGGACGCCGTCGACGTCGGTCATCAGGACGAGCTGGCGGGCGCCGAGGCCCGCGGCGATCCCGGCCGCGGCGTCGTCGGCGTTGACGTTGCAGACGATCCCTTCTTCGTCGCGGGCGAGCGGGGCGACGACCGGCACCTGGCCGCCGACGAGCACGGCGTCGAGGAGATCGCGCCGCAGGCCCACGACGTGGGCGACGAGGCCCATCCCGGGGACCCGTTCGCTGACGAGCAGACCGCCGTCGACCCCCGACAGCCCGACCGCGTCGACGCCGAGGTCGCGCAGCCCGGCGACGAGCTCGGAGTTGACGACCCCGCGGAGGACCGCGGCCGCGACCTCGAGGGCGGCCTGGTCGGTGACGCGCAGTCCGTGCTCGAACTTCGATGGGACGCCCAGCCGCTCGAGCCATTCCGTAATTCGCTTGCCGCCGCCATGGACGAGGACCACGGGACGACGGCGCGCGACCGCGGCCACTTGGACCAGCACGTGCTGCTGATCGGCGATGGTCGTGCCACCAAGCTTGACAACGAGAATCTCGGACATCAGGTCGTGTACTCCGAATTCTCGATCACGTAGGTCTCGGTCAGGTCGCAGCCGAACGCTTCTCCGGAGCCCTCGCCGAGACCCAGGTCGAGCCGGATGAGGAGCTCGGGCGCGTCCATCGCGGCCCGCGCGGCGGCCCGATCGAAGACGACCGGCCCGCCGGCCGACCCATCGAACACGAGATGCCCGGCGATCGCGATCCGGAGCTTGTCGGGGTCGAGCTCCGCCGCCGTCCCGGCCCGACCGCGTGCCGCGGACGGCGCGAGCCCGGCCGCCGCAAGGACGGCTTCGTCGGCGAGCACGGCGTTGCCCGCCGCACCGGCGATCCGGCCCCAGTTCGGGTCGCGGCCGTGGACCGCGGCCTTGACGAGCGAGGACGAGATCACGGCACGCGCGACCGCGCGGGCATCTGCGTCGTCCGCGGCGCCCGAGACCTGGCACGTGATCAGGGTCGTCGCGCCCTCGCCGTCGGCCGCCTGCTGACGGGCAAGGTCGCGCGCAACCGCCTCGATCGCCCGGCCGAGATCCGCTGCCTGATGCGTCCCGGCGGCGATCCGCGCCGCCCGGGCGGCGCCGGAGGCGAGCACGAACACGGTGTCGTTCGTCGACGTGTCGCCGTCGACGCTCAGCTGGTTCCACGTTCGGGCGGCCGCGGGACGGAGGAGCCCATACAGTGCGGCGGGATCGATCGTCGCGTCGGTCAGGACGATCGAGAGCATCGTCGCCATCCGCGGATGGATCATCCCGACGCCCTTCGCGATCCCGGTCACGCGGACCGAGCGAACGGCCAGGCCATCAGGATCGGGCAGGGTGATCGACGTGGTGGCCGCCTTGACGACCGAGTCGGTCGTCCGGAGGGCTTCGGCCGCCGCCGTCAGGCCGTCGTCGCTCGGTGCCAGCGTTGGCGCGACGGCCGCGACCCCCGCCTGCACGATGTCCAGCGGGAGACGCGTCCCGATGATCCCGGTCGAGAGGAGCAGCGTCGCCGTCTCGTCGATCCCGAGGGCACTCGCGAGGAACCCGGCCACGATCGCTTGGTCCGCGTCGCCCGCGGCGCCGGTCGCGGCGTTCGCGGAGCCGCTCGTCGAGATGATCCCGCTCGCCCAGCCGTATCGCCCGTGGCCGGATGGATCGGTGGCGGCGAGATGGGCCTGCGACAGGCGAACGGGCGCGGCCGCGAACGCGTTCGGCGTGAAGACCGCCGCGGCGGCCGCTGGGACCCGGCCGCCGTCGGGACCCGTAACGGTCGCGACGATGGCCAGGTCCGGCCGGCCGGAGGCCTTGATCCCGGCCACGCCGCCGGTGGCGACGAAGCCTCCCGGGATCACGGCGCGCCGCTCGACCGGCGGGAGATCGGTCGAGAGCGCGGGAAGCGCGGAGAGCGTCGATTCGGTTGCGATGGTCATCGGTCCTTGGTGTGCTAAGGAACGAGGGGAAGCTGCTCGAGGCCGGCCGTCTCGGGCAGGCCGTGGACGAGGTTGAAGGCCTGGACAGCCTGCCCGGCGGCGCCCTTCACGAGGTTGTCGATCACGCCGATCGCGAGGATCCGGCCGGTCCGCTCGTCGTGGTGGACGAAGACGCGGACGTGGTTGCTGCCGAGCACGTGCTTCGTTGCCGGCGCCGCGGCCGTGACGGTGACGAACGGCTCATCGGCGTAGGTCCCCACATAGAGCTCGTCGAGCTCGGCCTGGCTCGTCGGCCGCGTCGGTCGGAC
The DNA here is from genome assembly GCA_036505555.1 of Candidatus Limnocylindrales bacterium. Taxonomy (GTDB): domain Bacteria; phylum Chloroflexota; class Limnocylindria; order Limnocylindrales; family CSP1-4; genus CF-46. The sequence goes on from DASXTH010000308.1 coordinate 2,365, forward strand.
ATGGACGGCCGACAGGATCCCCCGGGTCATCGGGATCAGGTGCGGCAGGAAATCGACCGGATCGCCCGGGCCGCCGAGCGCCCGCAGCTCCTGCTCGATCTCGGCCGCGTGACGGTGACCGCCGATCGCGTACGCCTTCACGCTTTCGTTGACCTCGCCGAACATCATGTCCGACTTCGGGTCGCGGCCCGCCCCGGAGACGCCGCTCTTCGCGTCGATCACGAGATCGCCGATCAGCCCGGCCCGGGCCAGCGGCGCAAGGGCGAGCAAGGTCGCGGTCGGGTAGCAGCCGGGGTTGCCGACGATCGCCTGCGGCGCGTGGCGGAGCGCCTGGAGCTCCGCGCGGTGGAGCTCGACGAGGCCGTAGACAGCACTCGCAAGGACGTCGGCGTGGGGATGCTCGAAGCCGTACCAGCGGGGGTAGTCCGCCGCGGAACGGAGGCGGAAGTCGGGGCCGAGATCGATCACGGCCGTTCCGGCGGCCGCGATCCCCGGCACGATGTTCGCGGCCGTCCCGTGGGGGAGGGCAAGGAACACGGCATCGACGTCGGGCAGCGCCGACTCGACCGTCAGTCCCGTCCGGGACAGGTGGGGGTGACTGAGCCCGATCGGTTCATGGCGGTCGCGACCCTGGAGCCCGACGATCTCGACCGCGGGATGACGGCTGAGGATCCGGATCAGCTCGGCGCCGACGTACCCGGTCGCCCCCACGATCCCGACCCGGATCCGAGCATCGGCCGATGCCGGCCGGCGATCCGTCGCGATCGCGGTCGAGGGCTCGAGCCCCGCGCTCACGGGCGCAACGACGTGCTCGCGCACGTCCGGTCCCTCGCGGGGGACAGGTTCGAGGTCACGGAGGCGATCCGACGGATTGCGGCCATCGCATGACTATACACCGTTAGCGCATAGTCATGCAACAGACCGATGCCGAACCACAATCTCGACTAAGTTGCTAGGAATACCGTACGATGCCCGCCTGATCTCGTCCCAGGAGCCCTCGATGCCGTCCGCCGTCCCCGCCCAGGCCGCCGCTGGGCTTCCGCCCGCCCGAATGATCGACCCGCGCGGTCATCGCTTCGGGGCGGCGCTGTCTTCGCTGCTCCTCCTCGGGTCGTTTGCGACCGGGTTCGTCCCGGGGGTCGCGGTCGCCTTGGCGTCGATCGGGATCAGCGCCGCGTTCGGGCTGCGCTGGTCGGTCTACGGATTGATCTGGCGGCGGATCGTCCGGATCGCCAAGCTCGGCCCGACCGAGCCCGAGCACGAGTACCCGCCGCGGTTCGCCCAGACGCTCGGCAGTACCGCGCTCACGCTGTCGCTCATCGCGTTCGCGTTCGGCCAGGCCCCGATCGGTTGGCTCCTCGCGCTCGCGGTCGCCGGGCTCCAGGGCCTGCTCGGCGTAACCGGCTACTGCCTCGGCTGCAAGCTCTACTTCCTCCGCTGGTGGGTGCCCGCCGCGGTGACCCGGGTCTGGACGCGCGGTCGGCTCGCGGCGCCGGCAGGGCTCGGGGCTTCGTCGATCAAGTTCCGGTAGGGGTCGCCCTCAGGCGATGACGTCGGGCCGGCGGTCCGGCCCCGTGACAATCACCTCGCCCGACGCCTCGTGCGGCTCCCCGCCGGTGCGACGCATCCGGAAGTGGTGGTGGACCTCGGTCGCACCGGCCGAGACCATCGCGTTCACCGGGCAGTATTTCGAGGCCGACAGCTCGATCGCGCGCCGGACGGCGGCTTCCACCACCACGCTGCCGTGCAGGATGTGCGTGACGTCGATCCGGGTGTAGACCTGCGGATAGTCACCGCGCTGAACGCCGCGGACATCGATTTCGTATGAGTCGATCACCTGGCGCTTCTTCGCGAGGATCGATGCCACGTCCATCGCAGAGCAGGCCGCGAGGGCCGCGAGCACCGACTCGACGGGTGAGAGCTCGTTGGCCTCGGCCTCGTCGCCGAACACGAGGTGCCGCCCGGTGCCCGTGGTCGCCAGGAACCGCATCCCGCCTTCGTGGACGAGCGTCGTCGAGCGGTGCTTCACGGCGACATCGTAGAGCGGCTGACTCCGCGTCGCGTCCGCGCTCGGTCCCGCCCGGTCCCGCCCGCCAAACACCTCCGTCCCATTGCCAATAGCCGAATATCCGGGCGGCACGTACGTGGTCGTGCATCCCGCGATGGCCGGCCGATGAGAGCGTCCTGCTTTCCTTGGCTCATGGACCACAAGATCCCGTCGCGGCTCCTGCCGCGGCCGCACGTCGCGCTGCCCCACCGACGCGAGTTCGACCAGGCCTGGATGATCGAGACGGGGATGGAGCTCATCGGGCGGTGGATCCTGGACGCCCGCCGCCGGGCCGGATTCACGCAGGCGCAGTTGGCACGGATGTCCGGCCTCCACCAGTCGACGATCTCCCGCCTCGAGCGCGGAAAGCTCCAGGGCCTCAGCCTGCACCGGCTGGCCGTTCTGGTCGCGGTCCTCGAACACGTCCTGGCGGACCTTCCGCTTCGGTTGGCTCGGGCCTAGCAGGCCACGCCAACCCGGGATATTCGGCTATTGGAAATCGCGGCGCGGTGTCGCGCGAGCGCGAACAACGGCACTCGCGTGGGCGCGGCACGCGCGCCCGTCGGCGCGCCGGCCCCGCGGCGCCGCCTCCGTGGCCTTACCAGGCGGTCGCCGTCGTCGCCTCGCTGATCCCTTCGGACTCGAGCCAGCGCTCGGCATCGATCGCGGCCTTGCAGCCGTCGGCCGCTGCGGTCACCGCCTGCCGGTAGCGATGGTCGTGGACGTCGCCGGCGATGAACACGCCCTCGATCTTCGAGCCGGTTTCGTCGCGGACGACGAGGTAGCCCTTCTCGTCGACGTCGAGCTGCTCCTTGAAGACCTCGGTGTTCGGCCGGTAGCCGATCGCCACGAAGAGCCCTTCCATCGGGACGTCGCGGGTCTCGTCGGTCATGGTGTCGCGAACACGGAGGCCCTCGACCTTCGCGCCGCCCAGGACCTCGTCCACGGCGATGTTCGTGTGGACCTCGATCTTCGGGTTGTCGTACGCCCGGTCGACCATGATCTTCGAGGCGCGGAAGTTGTCGCGCCGATGGAGGAGATGGACCTTCGAGGCGAACCGGGTCAGGTAGGTCGCCTCCTCGAGGGCCGTGTCGCCACCGCCCACGACCGCGATCTCCTTGTCCCGGAAGAAGAAGCCGTCGCAGGTCGCGCACGCCGAGACGCCGCGTCCGCGAAGGCGCGTCTCGCTCTCGAGGCCCAGCCACAGCGCCGACGCTCCGGTCGCCACGATGACCGCATCGGCTCGATATTCGATGCCGCGCGCCCAGGCGCGAAACGGCCGCTGCGAGAGATCCACGCGCTCGACGTCGACATCGTGGATCCGCGTGCCGAACCGCTCGGCCTGCTCGCGGAACTTGGCCATGAGCTCCGGCCCGAGGATCCCCTCGGGGAAGCCCGGGTAGTTTTCCACGTCGCTCGTGATCATCAGCTGGCCGCCCGGGACGACGCCGGCGAGGACGATCGGCTCGAGGTTGGCCCGCGCGGCATAGATGGCCGCGGTCAACCCGGCGGGCCCCGATCCGATGATCAGAAGCTTCGTCCGGTTCTCGTCGCGATCCGCGCCGTCATTCGGGCCGCCGAGGGGGCGGCCGGTCACGGGGCGGGATGCCGGCAGCACATCCGATGCCGGAGCGCCGAACGAGATCGGGGCCCCGAACGAGATGGCCCCGGCGGCGTTACCGGCGCCGTTCGACGGCAGCGAGACGGCGTCCCCGCCGCCACCGCCGAAGTCGATCGTCAGCCCGCCGAACGGGTTCTTCGCGGCGTCGGCCTCGGGCTCCTCGCGGCGGTCTTCGTCAGGGTCTGGGCGGGTCGTCTCGTCGGTCATCTCGGTTCATCGTAGCACGCACTCGATACCCCCGGGGGGTATCACAGATTGCGCAGCTGCGGGACGATCTCGCGCCCGATCGTCTCCAGATGACGCGGGTCGTGGACGTTCACGACGTTGAAGATGACGGTCTGGGCGCCGGCATCGGCCAGCTCGCCGAAGCGCTCGACGACCTGATCGGCCGTGTCGCGCTCGAGGTTGATCGTCTGGAGATTCGAGCGCTCGATCTCGTCGAAGTTCCGGCCGACCGCGTCGCAGTGCTCGCGCAGGACCTCGTACTTGTGGTGGATCGCCTCCGGGCCGCCGAAGACGTTCGTCGCGTCGGCGTATCGGGCGACGAGCCGAAGCGTCTTCCGCTCCCCGCCGCCGCCGATCATGATCGGGACCCGCGGCCGCGAGATCGACTGCGGCGAATTCAGCAGCCGCGTCGCCGTGTAGCGGCGGCCATGGAACTCGGCCTCCGAACCACGCTCGCCCTGCCACATCTCGTGGGCGATCCGGAGCGTCTCCTCGAGCATCTCGAAGCGCTCGCCGAGAGGCGGGAACGGGAACCCGAGCGCGCGCGACTCCGATTCGTTCCAGGCGGCCCCGATCCCGAGCCACGCGCGCCCGCCGGACAGGACATCCAGTGTGGTCGCGGCCTTCACCCACAGACCGGGCAGCCGGTAGTGGACCCCACCGACCATCAACCCCAGGCGCGCCCGGGTCGTGTTGGCGGCAAGGTAGCCGAGGGCGGTCCAGCCCTCGAGCATCGGGTCTTCGGCCGGTCCGACGCCGCGAATCTGGAAGAAGTGGTCCATGACCCAGACCGAATCGAGGCCGACGTCGTCGGCCTGGCGGGCGACGCGGGCGAGGGTCGGGCCGATCGCCGGCGTGCCGCCGGGCCAGCTGAACGAGGGGATCTGGAGTCCGAGCTTCACGCGGGCGTCTCCGTGGGGCGAGGTGCGATGGGCGCGCCGAAGGGGAGGGTTGGGTCGGGCCGAGTCGGTTGCAGGATGCTACTCGCCTCTGCCCAGAAACGCCGCCGGGCTCCCCGGTCGCGGCGACTGCAATGCCGATGCAATGAACGTTGCGAATACGGCGTCTGGAGGATGCGCGCGCAGCGGTCGTGGGCGCATCGTGTGCGGCGAGGGACGCACCGCATCGGTGCGGGGCCGGTTCCCAGGGCACGGGGAATCGGCCAGCTCCGCGGGATCATTTCACCGTCGTCACCACGCCCGTCGCCGGAACCCCCGGGCCGCGACGGGCGTGCTGATTCCCGCGGCGGCCCGGGAGGACGGGTGGACACCCGGGGTACGATAGAGGCCTCCCCCGGCCCGCCCTCGAGAGGGCGGCAAGCCGTTTCGGACGGGCCGAACGCGATTCAAGGAGGGAACTCATGAACGCGTTCCTCGTTGACCTCAAGAACAAGCCTGGGGCGCTCGCGAGCGTCGCGGAAGCCCTCGGCGCGAAGGGCGTCAACATCACCGGAGTCACCGGAGCCACCTGTGGCGACTCGGGCCGCGCGGCGTTCACGACGAGTGATCCCGCGGCGACCCGCCAGGCCCTTCAGTCCATCAACGCCACGTTCAAGGAACTCGAGATCACCGAGACGAGCCTCGCCGATCGGCCGGGCTCGCTCGGTTTGGCCGCCCGGCGGCTCGCCGAGGCTGGCGTGAACATCGAGGCGATCTTCCCGACCGGGATGGCCGGCGGGAACATCAGCGTCGGGTTCGTGACGAGCGACCCGGCAAAGGCGCGCGACGTGCTCGCCACGGCGGGGTCGATGCGCTAGTTCCAGAGGGATCGGGCGGGGAGAGGCGGGGCCGCGAGGCCCCGCCTCTTCGATTCAATCGGCCGGGCGAAGCTCGAACGCCGGGTGGAGGCGGGCGGCGGTGAGGTAGTCCGCCGAGGTCGACGATCGGTTGATCCCGTACCAGCCGGCGATCATCGGCCCTACGAACGGCACGCCCAGCACGGGCTTCAGACCCGCCTCGAGGAACGGGGCCGCGACTTCCGGGTTGAGCTCGCGGGCCGTCATGCGGTGATCGCGCCTGCCGCGGCGGACCATCAACTCGCCGACCGCCCGCAGGTTCTGGACCCAGCTGACCTCGCCGAACGGCGAGAACAGGTACTGGCGACCGTCGACTTCGAGGGTCGCGACCGGGAAGGTGTACGGGGTGCCGCTCTTCCGGCCCCGGACGGTGATCAGGACGTTCGGGCCCATCGGCACCCCGAGCGCTAGCAGCCGGCGGACGAGCGGGTCCAGCCGGCCGACGATCGGCGGGATCGGGAATGTGGTGGCAGATTCGGAGGTGGACATCGCGTGTGGTGGCTCCTGGACAAGTGGACTGCGAGCCGATCCAATCCCGGCTCGTCACACTGAACACGGAGCGCGGCCACGGAATGTGACCGTCGGTCACACATCGCCGTCGCGATCCGTACTCGAGGTGATGGCACACGCGATGACGGCCCCCGAGCTCGAGCGGCGCGACTGGCTCGCGGCAGAATTCGAGCGGTATCGATCCCACCTTCGCGGCGTCGCCTACCGGATGCTCGGGTCGATGACCGAGGCCGAGGATGCCGTCCAGGAGGCATGGGTCCGGCTCGATCGGAGCGACCCGGGAGGCACCGATGACCTGCGTGGCTGGCTCACCGTCACGGTCGGCCGCATCTGCCTCGACGTCCTTCGAACGCGGCGCTCGCGGCGCGAAACGTACGCCGGGACGTGGCTCCCGGAGCCGATCGTGACGCGGCCACCCGACGAGACCCGGGAGCACGACAGCCCGGAGCGCGACGCCGTCCTCGCTGATTCCGTCGGCCTCGCGCTCCTCGTCGTCCTCGAGACCCTGTCGCCGGCTGAGCGGCTCGCCTTCGTCCTCCACGACGTGTTCGGGCTCCCGTTCGACGAGATCGCCCCGATCGTCGAGCGCACGCCGGCCGCGACCCGCCAGCTCGCCAGTCGAGCGCGGCGGCGGGTCCAGGCAGAGGCACCGGACCCCGACGCGGACCTCACCATCCAGCGTCAGGTCGTCGACGCGTTCCTCGCGGCCTCCCGGGCCGGCGACTTCGCGGGTCTGCTGCGACTGCTCGATCCGGATGTCGTCTTCCGGTTCGACGGCGGGGGCCGGGGAGCCGTAGCGCGGCCGCCGCTCGCAGGCGCCGCTTCGGTGGCCCGCGAGGTGAGACGGTTCGGGCCTCGCTTCGCCTCGCTCGCGAGGCCCGCCGTCGTCAACGGCAACGCCGGCGTCGTCGTTCCGGACGCGCCCGGGTTCGGGACGATCGTGCTGGGCTTCACGGTCCGTGGTGGGCGCATCGCCGGGCTCGACCTCAACGCCGATCAGGCGAAGGTTGGCCCGATCGGCGATCGGTTTCGGGAGGGCTGAGCGCACTCCATTTCCCAACCGATGAGTTTCCGGCGTGACGGCCGTCTGGGAACCTGACAGCGGATGACCGGTTCGTCCGCCATCATGTTCGTGCCCAATCTCCGTGGAGGACCCCCATGACTCATTCGGCTTCCGGTGCCGACGCCGCCCTCAATCTGTCCCCGAGGGCGAAGCTCGAGATCCTCGGCGCGATCCTGCTCGCAATGTTCCTGTTCGCCCTCGACCAGACGGTCGTCGGCGTCGCGCTGCCGAAGATCGTCAGCAGCTTGCACGGCAGCAACGAGCTCTACACCTGGTCGGTCACGATCTATCTCCTGACGTCCACGGTCAGCGGGCCGATCTACGGCAAGCTGTCCGACCTCTTCGGCCGCCGCCCGATCGTGATCTTCGCGGTGTCGCTGTTCCTGATCAGCTCGGCGCTGGCCGGCCTCAGCCAGAACATGGAGATGTTCATCCTCTTCCGCGGGCTCCAGGGCCTGGGCGGCGGCGCGGTGTTCCCGATCGCCCTCGCGGTCGTCGCCGACCTCTACACGCCGTCAGAGCGTGGCAAGTACCTCGGCCTGTTCGGGGCGGTGTTCGGTGTGTCATCGCTCGTCGGGCCGGGTCTCGGCGGATTCATCACCGACACGTTCAGCTGGAACTGGATCTTCTACATCAACATCCCGATCGGGCTGATCTCGCTGCTCATCCTGTGGCGGCTGCTGCCGGCGATCAAGCGGCCTGAGGCCGGCCAGAACATCGACTACCTCGGCGCCGCGGTCTTCGTCGCGGCCATCGTTCCCTTCCTGATCGGACTCACGAACAAGCAGACGGGTCAATGGACCGACCCGGCGGTCGGCGGCCTGATCGTCCTCGGCCTCGTGTTCGGGCTGGTCTTCCTGGTCGTCGAATCGCGGGCGATTGACCCAATCGTCCCCCTCAACCTGTTCCGGCTCCGGACGTTCTCGATCTCGGTCGCGTCGATGTTCCTCGCGGCGTTCGGGTTCTTCACCCTCGTCATCTTCCTCCCGCGCTGGTTCCAGACCGTCGGCGGCAACAGCGCCACCGAGTCGGGCTACAGCCTGCTGCCGCTGCTCGGGGGCCTGATCTTCAGCGCGATCGCCTCGGGCCAGATCGTCGCGCGGGTGGGCCGCTACAAGTTCCTGATGTTCGGGTCGCTCGCGCTCCTCGGTGTCTCCTTGCTGTTGTTCACGAACCTGCGAGCGGACACGGACCGGCCGACGATGTGGCTCTGGATGGCCCTGGCCGGGCTCGGGATCGGGCCGTCGTTCGCGGTCTTCACCTTGATCGTCCAGAACGCGGTCTCGCCAGACCGGATCGGCGTCGCGACCTCGAGCCTGACGTTCTTCCAGCAGATCGGCGGGACGGTCGGCCTGACCCTCGCCGGGACCGTTCTGGGTGACCGGTTCGGGACCGAGTTTCCGGCTCACGTCGGCGCGGCCTTGCCGGCAACGGGCGTGTCGCCATCAGCCCTGGTCGGGTTCACCCCGACACCCGAGATCATGACCAAGCTCGACCTCCTCGGACCGGGTGACCTTGCGGCACGATTCGCGACCGTCCTACCCGAGGGCCTGCAGAAGGCCATCCCCGCTTTCGTCCAAGGCCGCGACGAAGCATTCTCGATCGCCATTGCCTCGACGTTCTGGATCGGGATCGTCGCCGCGGCCATCGCGGCCGGGCTCGTCCTGCTTCTCCACGAGGTGCCAATGCGCCAGACGTTCGAGATGGAGGCACATGCTCCGACCGGCGACCGAGTCGCCGAGGGTGAGATCGCCTGACGCAGTAGCGCCCGGCCCGGCCCGTATGGGCCGGGCCGGGCTCTATACGCCGCAGGCGCGATCAGGCGCGCGCGGCCACTCCGCAGGCGAAGCGCGAGTCGCGCGCGGAGGCGAGGGTCACGACGCCACTCCCCGCGCGGGCCGTGACTGCGGCACCGGCCGAAGCCGACGCAGTTCCGCACGAGACGTTCGGGTTCCACGACGCGAACATGTCGGTCGGGTTGTCCTGGTACAGCCACACGTGGAGCGCGAAGAACGGCGGGATCTGGAACCGAGCGCTGTCGCCGATCATGAGCTCATGTCCGAACAGCTCGGGCATCGACCCGGCCGGATGGTTCGCGTACCAGTCGGCCTGGAAGATCACGTACTCGAGGGCCGCCAGGTGGAGCGTTCCGTCCGCGTCCGGGGCGTAGACGAGGACCTGCGGCTTGGTCGGGTCGAGGACCGGGCCGAGGTTCGCGGGGTTGAGCCAGTGGAAGCCCATTGCGCCGGGCCCGTTGAGGTTGGCGATGCACTCGTGGAGCGGGACGCCGACCGGGAACGCGCCGAAGCCGTCGTTGGAGGCCACGGTCAGGCTGTGGTACTTCGCCGTGGCGTTCCGGACATCGGCGAACTCGGAGCGCGCCGACGCGGCCCCGAACAGCACCGACGAGAGGGCGAACGCCGCGACCATCGCCGCGGCGAACCGGGCAGATCGTCGAGTCATCGTCATTCCCCCTCGATCACCGGATTGATGGATTGCGCCACCAGGCCGTGGGCCTCGCGGTGGACGCGGTTGGCGGCCTCGGCGTCCGGAGCGTCGACGAGACAGAAGATCTTGCCCTCGGCCTCATCGACCCAGTAGCGCAGGTACTGGACCCCGTGCGCGCCCTGCGTCTTGAGGTCCGCTTGATGTGCCTGGGCCACGTCACTGGCCTTCACGCCCCCTTCGAGCGTGTGCGTGTCCATGAACAGCGCCATGTGCGCCTCCTTTCGGCCCCGATCGTGGACAGGGCACGCGGCTGACGCATCGGTTGGATGACCGATGGGCCTCCTGGGGATTGCCTAGACGCGCCACGCGGCGCGGTCGCCGCGGGCGCCGCCGCAGACGACGTGCGCTGCGATTTCCACTAGCCGAATACCGCCATGTAGGCGCGCTCCAAACGACGACGCTCCGCGGGCTGTCGGCGCCAGGCAGCCGAGCTCGCCGCATGCGAGGATTCGTGCGTCGTATGCGGCCAGTGGAAACGCGGGGGCGTGATGCGCTGGGAAATCTGCCCTCGCGCCCGCGGCGTTCTGGATGCATGACTCACCGTCGCCCCACCGGGCGCCGGGCATTTGCCCAGATTTCAGAGCCGGGTCTAGGATTCGGAGCTGAGTCGCGATCTCCGTGAGGAGGATTGGACCCATGTTTCTTCGCCTTCGTTCCTTCCCGGCTGTCGTCGCTGGGGCCTCCCTGATCGTCGGACTTGTCGCGGGCACGGCGTCGGCCGCGGCGATGTTCCCGAGCTCGATCGTCCTGCCGGGCGCGACCTCCGCGGAAGGAATCGCCGCCGGCGCTGGCACCACCTTCTATGCCGGCGAGCTCTTCACTGGCGACATTTTCCGGGGCAACATCCGGACCGGTGTGGCCGAGCGCTTCATTGACGCGCCGGCAGGCCGGAACGCCCTGGGCCTGCGGGTTGACCTCGAGCATGGCCTGCTCTTCGCGGCGGGCGGCTTCACCGGGCAGGGGTACGTCTACGACCTCGCGACCGGCGCCACAGTGGCGACCCTGCAGTTCGGCACGCCGCCCGGCTCGATCATCAACGACGTGATCGTTGCCGGCGGAGCCGCCTGGTTCACCGACTCGGTCCAGCCCGATCTCTACCGGGTGCCGATTGGCGACAATGGCTCCATCGGCGGGTTCGAGACCCTCATCGTGACCGGCCCCGCGGCTCATCTCTCGGGCAGTTTCAATCTCAACGGGATCGCGGCCACCCCGGATGGGCAGACGCTGATCGTCGCCCACACCGGCGACGGAACGATCTACACCGTCGACCCGGCAACGGGCGCAAGCGCCTCGATCGCCGGCGCCGATCTTCCGAACGTCGACGGCATCCTGTTCGAGGCCGGCCGCCTGTGGGCCGTCCGGAACTTCGACAACCAGGTCACGGAACTGCGTCTGAGCCCCGACTTTTCGTCGGCCAGCGTCGTCCGGGTGACCACCAGTGATGGCTTCGAGGTCCCGACGACCGTCGCGCGCTTCGGCGAGCGGCTCGCGGTCGTGAGCGCGAAGTTCGACACGGGCTTCCCGCCTACGGCCACCAGCTTCGAGGTGACGGTCGTCGGGGCCCGCTGATGCAGTGATAGGTCGTCGGGCACCCGCCGTCTTCCTGCTCGCCGTCCTGGCGAGCGGCTGCGGATCCACGAGCCCGACGCCCGCGCCGTCGGGCGTTCCGGTTGCGTCCCCGTCGGCCCCTCCCGTGGCTGGGGTGTCCCAACCGCCGAGCGCTGCTCCAATCCTTGCCCCGTCTGCGGGCGCGTCGAGCGGGCCGACGGACGGTGGAACGATCGATCCGGCGAACTTCGTCGCCGCGATCGACAACCCATGGCTGCCGTTCATTCGCGGGACGGTCTGGACCTATCGTGGCATCAAGGACGGCGAGGACGCGGTCGACGTCGTGACCGTCACGAGCCGCACGAAGGTCGTCGCCGGCGTGACCTGCACGGTCGTCCACGACGACTTGAAGCTCGGCGGAACGCTCGTCGAGACGACCGACGACTGGTACGTCCAGGATCGCGACGGCAACGTCTGGTACTTCGGGGAGGACACCCAGGAGCTCGAGGACGGCAAGGTCGTCAGCACCGAGGGCAGCTGGGAGACCGGCGTCGGCGGCGCCGTGCCCGGGATCTTCATGCCGGCGACGCCGGAGGTCGGTCAGTCGTACCGCCAGGAGTTCTACGCCGGGCACGCCGAGGACCACTTCGTCGTCCTGCTGATCGACGCGAAGGTCAAGGTCCCCCTCGGCACGTTCACGGGCGCGCTCCTGACGGCCGAATGGACGCCGCTCGAGCCGTCCGTGCTCAGCGAGAAGGCCTACGTGAAGGGGACCGGCGAGGTCCGCGAGGCCGACGTCGCCGGCGGTGACGAGCACCTCGAGCTGGTGAAGGTCGTCCAGCCGTAGCTTCCAGGCTGGTGTTGAACTTTTTCAACGCGCAGCGTCTACTCCCTCTCGCCAACCATCGCAAGTGGGAGAACCGCATGGCTCGTGCCCTACGCCGCCTCGCCATCGCCATCATCGGCGTCATCGTCGCCGGCAGCCTCGGCGCCTCGGCTGCCCTCGCCGAAGGCCCGACCCGGACCATCGACGAGATCCACATTTCGACGACATTCCCCGCCGGCACCCGCTGCCCGTTCGAGGTCGTCCGGACCGTCGACGGAACGCTCGTGACGACGACCTTCACCGATGCCGACGGCCTGACGAAGACGACGTTCAGCTACAGGAACGGGAAGATCGGCTATCTGAATCCCGCCAACGGCGAGACGCTCCAGGCCGTCCTCGCCGGGCCCGCCGTCTTCATCGACAACGGCGACGGCACCTCGACCGTGCGGGTCCCCGGCAACGATCAGCAGTACACCGGGGAGGGCATCGGGTTCATCGTCGGCAACACCGGGCTGTTCATCGCGACGGTCGACAACGCGACCGGTGAGACGCTCTCGGTCGACTTCCTCGCCGGCCACCAGGACGGCACGCCGTTTCCCGCGCTCTGCGTCGGGCTCGAGTAGGCCCGCACGGGCGCGCGCGCGGCGCTCCCTTCCCTCGAGTCCCGGGTCGGATCCGCCCCCAGCGGGTCCGACCCTTCACTCGCAGACGCCGGCACGGCGATACTCAACCGGTGACGAAATCGGTGTCCACGACCCGCACCCCGCCGCCGACGCCGTTCCCGGCCGTGCGCATCGTGACTGGCGAAGCGTTCGAGCTCGTCGCCGAGCTGAGTGCGTTCACGAGCGGCCCGGCTCGGGGCTCCCTCGACTCGGGCAAGCTCTGGGTCCGCGAGGTCCGCGCGCTCGCGGGACCCGAGCTCGTGAAACGGGTCGAGCAGTTCGGGCTCAACGTCTACGCGGAGCTCGCGACGATCGCGCTCGAGGCGGCCGAGCCGCGTGGAGTGGGGGAGCTGCTCGCGGCGATCGGGGCGATGGGCGCCGACGCATTCCGTCGCCGGCTCCTCGGCGTCGACTCGACGATGACCCGCTCGATGGTGTCCGACGGCGCGATCGAGCGGGCGATCGGCGGCGACGCGGCCGCCCGGACCGAGATCCGCTCGACCTTCGGATACGACCGCGCCGCCCGGCTCGCGATCGACCGCCTCCTCGAGCCCTCGGCCGTCGGGCTCCTCGAGGAGGTCGCCGGGATCGTGCGCGCGTGGGAGGATCGGGTGTACCCGCGCTTCGCGCCCGACGCGCAGGAGGCCGTCACCCGCGAGGTCGCGCTCCGCACGGAGCAACTCGAGGGGTCGGGGGAGGAGCTCGTCAAGGTCGCGACCGGTGGCGTCGCGTATCAGCCGCCCGCGTGGATCCGGGCAATCGTGCTCGTGCCCGTCGTCGCGATCCGGCCGTTCGTCATCCCGATGGAGCTCCGCGACACGGCGCTGTTCCTCGCCTCGGTCGCCGACGAGGCGTTCGAGACCGATCCGGCCGCGCCGCCACGCCAGCTCGTCAAGGTCGCGGCCGCGCTCGGCGACGAGCGGCGGCTCCGGGTCCTCTACGTGCTTCGGGACGGCGAGCTGAGCGCGACCGAGATCGCTGAGCGGCTCGGGGTCGATCGGACCAGCCTCCATCACCATCTCGGGATCCTTCGCTCTGCGGGGCTCCTGGCGATCCGAGACGACGGCGTGGCCGGTTGGCGCTACGCCCTGAAGGCGGGCGGCTGGGGCGAGATCTCGTCGACGCTTGACGGGTATCTGCGCACGCCGGGGCGACAGTAAGAGGCCTCCGCTCCTGCTCGGTTCCCCGGGGAGTGGCATCCTCGACGGACACAGCCATGCGTCTCGCGCTCCGCGTCGCAGCCCTATTGATCCTCGGGGTTTCGCTCGGCGCGTGCGCATCGAGCGGCGGCTCGACCCCGGGAGCGGCGAGTGCAGCAAGCTCCGCCACCGCGCCCTCGCCCGCCGCGACGCCTGGCGCCCCTTCGACGGAGGTCAGCCCGATGACATCCTCACCCGCATCCGCCCCGGCGTCGGGAACCGCGACCGGGCCCTTTACCCTCACCTCGAGCGCGTTCGCCGACGGCGCCGCGATCCCGCGTGAGTTCTCGTGCGACGGCGCGAACGTCTCGCCGCCGCTCGCGTGGACCGGCGTGCCGGCCGGCGCGACCGCGCTCGTCCTGTTCGTCGACGACCCCGACGCGCGCGGCTGGGTCCACTGGATCGTGCTCGACCTGCCGGCGGCCGCCGGCAAGCTCCCGAAGGGGGTCGATCCCGCGACTGCGACGCCCCAGCAGGGGACGAACGACTTCGGCAAGCCCGGATGGGGCGGGCCGTGCCCGCCGTCTGGCACCCATCACTACCGGTTCGCGCTGAGCGCCCTCGAGAAGCCGCTCCGGCTCGACGGCCATCCGGGAGGCGATGCCGTTCGGGCCGCGTTCTCGAGCGCGAAGGTCCTCGGCACGGTCACGCTCAGCGGCACGTATGCCCGCAGCTGAGGCCACGCGTCAGGCCGCGCTGACCTGCGTCTTCGCCCAGGCGTAGAGCGCGTCGTACACCGGCAGTTCGAGCTCCAACTGGCGCTGGTCGTCGACGTCGAGCAGCGCGAAGCCATCGGCGATCGCCATCAGCCCGGCCGATTCCGGCGTGACCGCCACGTCCTCCGACACGTCGGCGCCGTGGATCACCCGGGCCATGACGGCGACGGCCGGGTCGTCGATCCGGAACTCGTCGACGAGGACCTCGAACGAGCAGCTGCCGTTGCGATGGGTGTAGGCCGCGCCGGGCGCGTCGAAGCTCGTGGCCCCTTCGCGTTGGGCGTACGTGAGGACATCGTCGCGGGGCACGTAGACGATCTCCGCCCCAGGGTCGATGAACCTCCGGATGAGCCAGGGGCAGGCGATCCGGTCGGTCTTCGGGTGCTCGCGTGTGACCCACTTCATCGGTCGTTCCTCCTGGACGTCATCATCCGCGAACCCGGCGATCGGGGCATCGAGCGGCACAACGAGCGCGGGCGCCAGCGTACGATCCGCCCGTGAATCCCGTCCCCGGGCGCGCGAGCCCACGACCGATCCACCTCGGGCTCGGCGCGAACCTCGGCCAGTTCGCTCTGCTGGTCGGCGTCAACGCGCTCGTCGGCGGGATGGTCGGGCAGGAGCGGACCCTTCTGCCGCTCCTCGCGACCGACGTCTTCGGGCTGACCGGATTTGCGGCGATCCTTACCTTCCTCGTCGCCTTCGGGGTGACGAAGGCGGGCGCGAACCTCGCGGCCGGCGCGCTGGCCGACCGGTTCGGGCGGAAGCCTGTGCTCGTCGCCGGTTGGCTGATGGGGTTGCCCGTTCCGCTGCTCCTGATCTGGGCGCCGAGCTGGGGCTGGATCGTGCTCGCCAACATCCTCCTCGGCGTGAACCAGGGACTGACCTGGTCGACGACTGTGATCATGAAGATCGACCTCGTTGGGCCGAGCCGGCGCGGCCTGGCGCTCGGGCTGAACGAGGCATCCGGGTACGGGGCGGTCGCGCTGACCGCGCTCGCGACGGGGGCGATCGCCGAGCAGTTCGGGCTCCGACCGGCGCCGTTCCTGCTCGGGCTGGCGTACGCCGGGCTCGGCCTCGGGCTGTCGACACTCTTCGTTCGCGAGACGGCGGGCCACGTGGCGCACGAGCAGGCGGCGATCGCCTCACCCGGCGGGCCGGCTCGGCCGACGTGGCCGGCGATCTTCCGCCGGACGAGCTTCACCGAGCCGTCCCTGTCGGCCGCCTGCCAGGCGGGACTCGTCAACAACCTCAACGACGGCATGGCGTGGGGTCTGCTGCCGTTGCTCTTCGCCGGTGCCGGCCTGTCGCTCGGCGAGATCGGCCTGCTGGCTGCGGCCTATCCGGCAGTCTGGGGTGTCGCCCAGATCGGGACGGGCGCGTGGTCCGACCGCGCTGGCCGAAAGCCGCTGATCGTCGCGGGGCTCCTGCTCCAGGCGGCGGCGATCGGCGTCATCGCAGCCGGGTCGTCGTTCGGGATCTGGCTGGGCGCCGCGATCGCGCTGGGCCTCGGCACGGCCCTCGTCTACCCGACGCTCCTCGCGGTCATCGCCGATGTCGCCGAGCCGTCGTGGCGGGGCTCGGCGGTCGGCGTCTATCGGCTGTGGCGCGACCTCGGGTTCGCGATCGGGGCGATCGTGGCCGGTGTCGTCGCCGACGCAGCCGGGATCCGGGCAGCGATCTGGCTCGTCGCCGCGATCACGGCCGCGTCCGGCGTCGTCGTCATCGTCCGGATGCGCGAGACGCGTCCGTCCACGTGACGTCTGCCCTCGCATTGCCAATAGCCGAATAGCA
>DASXTH010000309.1:0-5022 GCA_036505555.1 Candidatus Limnocylindrales bacterium
TACACGAAGCTCCGCTCGACCTACGTCGAGGCGCTGCCGAGCCTGATCGCCGAGGCCGACGGCCGGCTCCACACGACGTTCCACCAGGCCGTGGCCGCGACCGGCCGGCTGTCGTCATCCGACCCGAACCTCCAGAACATCCCGATCCGGACGCCACTCGGGCGGCGGATCCGGCGGGCGTTCGTGGCGGGCGCACCGGACCTCACCCTCCTCGCCGCGGACTACTCGCAGATCGAGCTGCGGATCCTCGCCCACGTCTCGGGCGACGAGCACCTGAAGGACGCGTTCGCGCGCAAGGCCGACATCCATCGCGAGACCGCGGCGCGCGTCCTCCACAAGGACCCGGCCGACATCGATCCGGGCGAGCGCTCGATGGCGAAGATGGTCAACTTCGGGCTGGCCTACGGGATGAGCGACTTCGGGCTCGCCTCGCGCGCGAACATCCCGCGCCGCGAGGCCCAGGAGTTCATCAACTCGTACTTCGCGGCGTACTCCGGGATCAGCTACTACATGATGGCGATCAAGGAGCAGGCGAAGAGCCAGGGATTCGTCGAGACGCTCCTCGGCCGGAAGCGGGCGATCCCGGAGCTGCGGGCATCCAACCCCGCCCTGCGCGGGGCGGGCGAGCGGATGGCGATCAACATGCCGATCCAGGGCACGGCGGCCGACATCCAGAAGATCGCGATGATCCGGGCGTCCGAGCGGGTCGCCGCCGAGGGCCTGCGGGCGCGGCTCCTCCTCAGCGTCCACGACGAGCTGCTCTTCGAGACGCCGCGCAGCGAGGTGGAGGCGCTGGCCGCGGTCGTCCGCGAGACGATGGAAGGCGCGCTGCCGCTGTCGGTGCCGCTCACCGTCGACATCAAGGTCGGCGACAACTGGGAGCAGATGACGCCGCTCACCCGCGAGGACGCGATCGCCGCCGAGGCGAACGAGCTGCCGGAAGAGGCGCCGATCGCGCCCCTCGGCTGACCGCCGCGACCGCTGCCAGTAGGCTTGGCGGATGCCCGAGCTGCCCGAGGTCGAGACCGTCGTCCGCGACCTGCGTCCGAGGATCGTCGGGGCGACGATCGTTGACGCGACCACGTTCTGGGGTCGGACCCTGCGCGACATCACGCCCGAGGCGTTCGCCGACGGTGTCGCCGGGCGCCGGATCGAGGCGGTGGGGCGACGGGCGAAGCAGATCGTCGTCGACCTGTCGGGCGGGGCGTTCCTGACGATCCACCTGAAGATGACCGGACAGCTCTTCGTCGTGCCGCAGGGCGGCCACGAGGACCCGTACGTCCGGCTCGTGCTACCGCTCGAGGACGGCCGCGAGATCCGCTTCCGCGACATCCGCAAGTTCGGCAAGGTCGGGTTGTACGGCGCCGAGGGCGACCCCGATCCCTTCGCCGCGATCGGGCCCGAGCCGCTCGCCGACGCGTTCACCCTTGCGGTCTTCCGGCGGCGCCTCCGGGCCCGGAAGGGTCGGTTGAAGCCGCTTCTCCTCGACCAGACGTTCGTGGCCGGCGTCGGCAACATCTACGCCGACGAGGCGCTGTGGGCCGCCCGTCTCCACCCGCTCCGCACGGCCCGGACGTTGCGTCCGCCCGACGAGCGGCGGCTGTGGCGCGAGCTCCGACGGATCCTGGCCGAGGCGGTCGTCCGGCGCGGCTCGTCGATCGACGACTACACGGCGCCCGATGGCGACGGCGAGATGCAGGACCACCTCGCGGTCTACCAGCGGACCGGCGAGCCGTGCCTCCGCTGCGGGCGGCCGATCAGGCGGATCGTCGTCGGAAGCCGCGCGACGCACTTCTGCTCGTTCGACCAGCGCCTGCCTGCGGTCGACCGACCCGGGGCTCGGGCGATCCTGCGCACCATGACCGGCGGCGGGCCTCGACGTCGAGGACGGCGCTGGACCGAGCTGCCGGGCGGGGAGGGGAGTGTCGGGCCGGCGAGGGAGCGCTCCATCACGAATGGCCGCGCCGAGCGGACCCGGCGCGCCGCCGCGACTCGCCGAGCGGCGGCTCGCGCCTCGGTCGGCGGCTGAGGCGGCCGCGGATGTCCATCCTTCGACTCGACCGCGTCCGGCGCGAGGTCGGCGCGTTCGTCATCCTCGACGGGGTCACCGCGGCGATCGCGGTCGACGACCGGATCGGTCTCGTCGGCCCGAACGGCGCCGGCAAGACGACCCTCCTGCGTCTGGCGGCCGGGCGGGACGATCCGGACGCGGGCGAGGTCCACCGGAAGCGTGGGCTGTCGATCGGCCTGCTCGCCCAGGAGTCGCACTTCGACGCTGCGTTCATGGCCGCGTCGGACCTACGGTCGGCGGTCCGCCACGGGGCCGCTCACCTCGAGGCGATGGCCGCGGAGCTCCACGGCCTCGAGAAGGCCGGGCGGGTCGAGGAGCCGGCCTACGCCAACCTCCAGCACGAGTACGAGATCCTCGGCGGGTACACGCTCGATCTCCGTGTCGACGAGGCGCTGTCCGGGCTAGGGTTCACCCGGGCTGAGTGGGCGAAACCGCCGACGGCGCTGTCCGGCGGGGAGCAGACGCGGGCGACGCTGGCCAGGCTCGTGATCGCCCAGCCGGATCTCCTCTTCCTCGATGAGCCGACGAACCATCTCGACATCGGCGCCATCGAGTGGCTGGAGGAGCATCTTCGCCGCCGCCATGGGGCGCTGCTCGTGGCGTCCCACGATCGGGCGTTCCTCGATGCCACTGTCGGCCGGATCTGGGAGCTGCGCGATCGCCGGCTGACCGTCTTCCGTGGCGACTACAGCGCCTATCACCGCCAGCGCGTGGAGCGCGACGCGCGCGCGGTGAAGGACGCCGACACCCAGGCCGACTCGATCGAGCGCGAGAAGGAGCTGGTCCAGCGCTACCGGTCGCATCGCAAGTTCAGCAAGATGCACGAGCACGAGGCGCGGCTCGAGAAGCTCCAGGCCGAACGCGTCGAGGCTCCGAAGTCGAGCCGAAAGCTGCGGCTGGCGGCGGCCGCGCTCGCCGGTGGTGGGCCGTCGCGTTCCGGTGAGATCGTCATCCGCCTCGAAGGACTCCAGGTTGGCTATCTCCCCGGCCGCGGAGCGCTCAACGCCGACGGCTCGCCGGCCGCCGAGCCGCACCGAGTCGCGACGGTGCCGTTCCTCGCCGCCCAGCGAGGCGACAGGATCGGGATCGTCGGGCCGAACGGGGCCGGCAAGACGACGCTCCTCCGGACGATCGCCGGCGACCTGCCGCCAATCGACGGCCAGCTGAGCTTCGGGAACGCGGTCCAGCCCGGATACCTCGCCCAGCTGCGTGGCGCGGCGATCCCCGGCGCGACGGTCCTCGACGCGCTCCTCGAGGCCATCCCCGTCACGCCCGGTGAGGCGCGCTCCTTCCTCGCCCGGTTCCTGTTCCGCGGCGAGGACGTGTTCAAGGAGGTCGGCAAGCTGTCGGGCGGCGAGCGGTCGCGGCTCGAGCTGGCGCTGCTCGGGATCATGCCGTCGAACCTCCTGCTTCTCGACGAGCCGACGAACCACCTCGACATCCCGGCGCGCGAGGCGATCGAGGCGTTCATGCAGGACTCGCCGGCCACCCTCCTCGTCGTCTCCCACGATCGACGTCTGCTCGAGACCGTGTGCACGACGCTGTGGGTGGTCGATGATGGCCTCGCCGTACCGTTTGCCGGCGGCTGGCGCGAGTGGCGGTCCGCGGTCGCCGACGGTTGGACCGTGCATGCGGCGGCGGAGCGCGAGGCCCGGCGGTTGCAGGGGGGTGCCCACGGCGGCCGCTCGACGGGCGTGACGAGCGCCGCGCCCCTCGACGGTGGTCGGCGCGGATCCTCCGCTGGCGGCGTCGGGGTCGCCGCTCCTGCCGGCAACGGTTCCGACCGCTCCGCGACGCCCGAGCGCGCCCTGCGGCCGGTCAACCGGCGCGAGAAGCTCTCGAAGGACGCCTACCGCCGCCAGCGGGCCCAGGTCGACGCCGAGCTGACGCGGCTGGGGCTCCGCAAGAGCCAGCTCGAGCTCTCGATGGGCTCTCCGGTCATCGCCGCGAACTTCGTCGAGATGCGTCGCGTGGCGAGCGAGCTCGCCGACGTCGAGCAGGCGCTCGCGACGGCCGAGGACGCCTGGCTCGAGCTCGAGGAACGGGCGCCGTGACGGACGACGTGGATCACGCCCTCGCCAGCGGCCGCGAGTCCGGCGCCGCCCCGGATGCCGCACCGCGCCGGTCGCTCCGGATCGGCCTGACCGGCCCGATCGGCTGCGGAAAGAGCACCGTCGCGAGCTGGCTCGCCGAGCGCGGCGCGATCGTGATCGACGCCGATGTCGTCGCCCGCGAGGTCTCGGCACCGGGCGAGCCCGCCCACGATGCGGTGATCGATGCGTTCGGCGACAAGGTCCGGCGCGACGGACGGCTCGATCGGGCGGCGCTGGCACGCGTCGTCTTCGCGGATCCCGAAGCCCTGGTTCGGCTCGAGGCGATCGTCCACCCGGTCGTGCGGCGCCGGATCCTCGAGATGATCGAGGGGGCCGACGCAACGGGGACGCCGGCCGTCGTCATCGAGGCGATCAAGCTCGTCGAGGGCGGGCTCGCGACCCTCTGCGACGAGACCTGGCTCGTGACGTGCACCCCGACGGCGCAGCGCGAGCGGGTCGTGGAGCGCGGCGCGTCCGCTGACGATGCGGACCGCCGGATCGGGGCCCAGGCCGGCCTCGTCGAGCGGGTCCGGCCGCTCGCAACGCGGGTGATCGACACATCCGGCCCGATGGTCGACGCGCGCTCGCGGGTCGCCGCCGCGTGGGCAGCGGCGGTCGCCGGGCGCTGAGGCGCACCCGAGGGCCGCGGGACACAGAAGCGGCCGCCCGGCCCGCCGAGGCGGACCGAGCGGCCGGGAGGCCGCGCCGGGTCAGCGGCGCGAAGGCAGATGTCGTGCCGAAGCGCTCCGCTGGTGGGTCAGGGAGCGGCGCTCGCCGGAGCGCCGGACGGTGACACGGGCTGCGACGGCGGGGCCGTCGGGGCCAGGGTCGCGATCGGGCCATTGCCCGCCGGGTAGT
>DASXTH010000310.1:0-1886 GCA_036505555.1 Candidatus Limnocylindrales bacterium
CGCGGCGATTTCGGGCGCGACCGTCGTCACATGGCGTGGCCAGCTCGACGGCGACGGCTACGGCGCGATCGTGGAGATCACGTTCGTCACCATCCTGGCCGCGATCGCCATCCAGCTGCCATTCCCGGTCTCGTGAGCGACTACCTCGTCGTGATCCTCGGCGGCACGCGGAGTGGCAAGAGCCGGTTCGGGCGAAAGCGCGCGGCGGAGCTTGCAGCGGGCGGCCCCGTCGCCTACGTCGCGACCGCCGTCCCCGGCGACCCCGAGCTGGACGAGCGGATCCGGCGCCACCGGCGCGATCGGCCTGCCGAGTGGCAGACGATCGAGGCCGCCCACGATCTCGCGGCAGCGATTCGCGACGTGGCGGCGGGCACGACGATCCTGCTCGACGGACTCACCCTCTGGGCCAGCCTCGCGCTCGCGGACGACCCGGCGCGCGTCGACGCCGTGCTGGACGGCGACCTCGCCGACGTCCTCGCCGCGATCGCCGACCATGATGGCCCGGTCGTCGTGGTCAGCGATGAGATCGGCCTGGGGATGGTGCCGCTCGACCCACTCGGCCGGGCGTTCCGTGACCTCCTCGGGATCGTTCATCAACGCCTCGTGGCCCGGAGCGACGAGGCGTGGCTCATGGTGGCCGGCCGGGCGATCGCGCTGCCTGCACCGGTCGAGGAAGGACGGTGACCGGCCCGATCTGGCTCGTCCGCCACGCCCCGACCGAGTGGACCGGCCGGCGATGGTGCGGTCGGTCCGATCCTGGGCTGACCGAGGCGGGTCGAGTGGCCGCCGAGCGGCTCGCGACAGAGATCGCCGCCGATATCGAAGCCGGTATCGCCGCAGAAATCGACGCCGGTCTCACGCCCCGCCTCGCGGCCGGCACGGTCGTGCTGACGAGCCCGCTCCGGCGTGCCCTTCGCACGGCCGAGGCGGTCGCCCGGGCGCTCGACGCTCCGATCCAGGTCGAGCCCGATCTCGTAGAGGTCGACTACGGCGCGGCCGACGGACTGACCTGGGAGCAGCTCGTGGCGGCGCACCCGGCGCTGGCCTCTACGATTCTCGCGGGGATGGATCCCGACTGGCCGCGAGGGGAGACCGCCGCCGCGGTAGCGGACCGCGCCCGGTCGGCTGGCGATCGGATCCTCGAACGAGCCGCGACGACCACGGTCGTCGTCGTTTCGCATGGTGGCCTGCTTCCGGCGATCGCGCGCCACCTTGGGATCGACGCCTCGCCTGGTCGATTCGAGCCAGCCTCCGCCCTTCGTGTCGACGCGGTCGGCGTCGGATGACCTGGCTGGAGACGGTTGCGCGGCGGATCGGCCCTCTCGACGAGGCGGCGATGGCGGCGGCCAGCGCGCGGCTGGATCGGCTGACGAAACCGCCGGGCAGCCTCGGCCGCCTGGAACGCCTCGCCACGCAGCTCGCCGGCATCACGGGCCTCGAGCTACCCCGCGTGGAGCGCGCCGCGGTGGTCGTCTTCGCCGCCGATCACGGCGTCACCGCGCAGGGCGTGTCGGCCTATCCGAGCGACGTGACCGCCCAGATGGTCGCCAACTTCTGCAGCGGTGGCGCGGCAATCAACGTTCTCGCGCGTCTGGCCGGCGCCCAGGTGGTCGTGGTCGACGTGGGCGTCGCCGGACCGATCCCCGAGACGCAGGCTTCCACAGACGCCGGCGCGCGGCTCGTGACGGCTCGGGTCGCCGACGGTACGCGCGACATGACGCTCGGGCCGGCGATGACGCGGGCGAAGGTCAGCGCCGCGATCGAGGCGGGGCGTTCCGTCGTGGCGGAGCTGATCGCCGGAGGCGCCGACGTTCTGGCCGTCGGCGAGATGGGGATCGGCAACACGACCGCCGCGTCCGCCCTCGTCGCCGCGATGACCGGCCGGC
>DASXTH010000311.1:0-11072 GCA_036505555.1 Candidatus Limnocylindrales bacterium
CGCCAACCGTGCTGAGGATCTTGCTGACCTGGCCGCCCAGGAAGATGAGGGCGATGATCGCGACGATCGCGATGAGGGCGAGGATCAGCGCGTACTCCGCGAGACCCTGGCCTTCCTCGTCGCGGCGAATCGCGGCGAGGAACCGATGAACGAGCGCCATGAGGCTGCCTCCTGGATGAGTACCCACCCCCGAACGAGGGCTGCGCCATCTTTGCAGAGAGACCTCGCGAACTCCACTAGTCAATTGGTACCAGCGCGACGCCACGGTGGACCCGGTGCCCGGCAAGGACCCCGAAGGCACCGGGAGATCGCCAGCGCGCTTCAGGCGCCGCCGGCCACGGTTGCGTTGCGACCAGGCGTCACAGCCCTGTTATCCGCTTCATCAGCCGAGGATCGTCGCGACCAGGCGCCTGAGTCCTGCAAGGGATGATCCAAGGCGCGTGGTGAGCGGATGTCCCCAACGCTCCACCGATGGTGGGCAGCATAGGCATGCGATGCCTGATCGCAACGAACATTGTGACGATCGCAGGTTGCCCCTAGGACGCGGCGTCGATCGCGTCGCCCACGGCGTCCAGCACCGCGGACACCGTCCCGCTGAAGAACACCAACAAGATCAGGGCCAGCAGCGCAGATCCCGACAGGATCAGGCCGTATTCAACGATCCCCTGGCCGCTGCCGACGGCGCGCCCCGGACGCCCGGCGCGCCCGAAGCGCCCCGCGGGCCGCGAACGCCCCTGACGCCGGACCCGTTCCTCGAACCTACTACTCCCCGACGCCCCCACCGCCAACATCCTGGCCTTCCTCCGCATCGAGCGGCTCCAGCTCCGCGCGCAGCGAGAGCGTCCCACCACCGTCCGACAGCTCCGCGGTGATCCCCGTCGACGCCGCGCGCTGCTGGATCTCGCGCCACGCCGCCGGCGGCAACGCCACCACTGCCGCGGCCTTCGCGGCGTCCGACCGCGCCTCGGCTCGCTCCCGCCGGTCGGCCATCATCGACTCGAGCGCCGGCGGCAGGTCCTTCGCCGTGTCCTCCGACGCGCGCTGTGCGTCGACCATCTCCTTCTCGGCCTCGGCCATCTGGCGGGTCGGGTCGCGCTGCGCGCCGACCTGCGCCTCGACCAGGTCCTCCGACCAGTCGAGCCGGATCGCGATCCGGTCCGGCTTGCCGGCGAGGTACCCGGTCAGCGCCTCGTCGATGATCCGGAAGAAGCTGCTCTCGAGGTCGACCTCGATCCGGTGGTCCGCGCCGATCGAGTCGAACTCGACCGGGATCCCGGCGCGCCGGCCGCGCTCGCGCGCCGCCCGGCGCAGCGTCGGCACCAGGCCAAGGTCGTCGAGGACCATCGGCCGGACGTCGAAGATGAACGTCTTCGTGGCCTCGAGCGTTTGCTGGACCATCGAGACGAGGAGGCGCAGCTCGCCCCGGGCGCCCTCCGGATCGCGGCCCAGGAGCCGCTCCACGATCTGCGCCTGGAGGACGATGTTCGTCAGGCTCTGAGCCGGCCCGTCGTGCATCGCCCGGGCGATCTCGCGCCGCAGATCCTCCTGCGCGTTCAGGACGATCCGCGACATCGGCGATCCCGCGCCGTCGCCGGCCCCGAGACGCGCCGCCCCGCCGGCTCCATCGGCCGGCAGGAGCCCGCCGTACTGTTCGGCCAGGTCGATCAGGCTGTCGCGATACCGGAGGAGCGTCTTGCGCTTGCCCTCGAGGACGTCGACCTGGGCCTCCATCACCGCCGCTCGCCGGGTGAGCGACACGAGCTGGGTGTTCAGGGCGGCGATGTCACCGGGCGGCAGGTTGACGGCAGAGCCCAGCTTCTCGGTCGTCTGGACCCGGCGCTGCTCGTGCCGTGTCGCCTCGGTCTGCGCCTGCGCGACGAGCATGTCGATCTCGGTCAGCTCACCGTCGAGCGCGGCGATCTCGCGGGCCAGGCGGCCGGCGAGATCGAGGTCGCCGTCAGCGGCGCCTGCCGAGGGATCGCGGGAGGGTGACGCCACGGCTGCCGATCAGTCCTCCGGCATCCGGATCCAGCCCTGGCGCATCGCGTACACGACGGCCTGGGTCCGGTCGTTCACCGAGAGCTTCCGGAGGATCGAGCTCATGTGGTTCTTGACGGTCTGCTCGCTGATCGACAGGGCGTAGGCGACCTGCTTGTTCGTCATGCCCTGGGCGATGTTGTCGAGGATCTCGACCTCGCGCGGCGAGAGCGGCGCGAAGATCGGGGCGGCCTCCTGGCCGTAGACCGCGAGCTCGCGGAACTCCTTGAGGACCCGCGACGCGACGGCCGGCTTCGAGAAGACCTTGTCGTTGATCAGGTACTCGCCGGTGACCACGCGTCGGATGATCGTCACGAGGTCGTCCGGCCCGACATCCTTGAGGATGAACGCGGCCGCGCCGGCCTTGATCGAGTCGAACAGGGCGTCCTCGTCCTCGGTCGCGGCGAGAACGATGATCCCGGTCGAGGGCAGCTCGCGCTTGATCCGCTGCGTCGTCTCGATCCCGCCGGGGGCCGGCAGGGACAGGTCCATGAGGATGATGTCCGGCGAGGTCTCGAGCGCTCGATCGACCGCGGAGCGGCTGTCGTCGGCCTCACCGACGATCTCGAAGTCCGCCTCGCGACCGAGGATGTTCGCGATCCCGACACGGAAGAGGGCGTGGTCGTCGACGATCAGGATGCGCGTGCGTTCGCCGTCGCCCCGTCGATCCGGGCCACCGCGTCGGCGCTCTGGTCCGCCATAGGTCATGAGCTCGTCTCCTCTGCTCCCACCGGGATCGCCAGCCGGACGAGGGTTCCCCCGTCCGGTCGCGAGTGCACCTCGAAGGAGGCGCCGATCAGTTCTGCGCGCTCTCTCATGAATTGGAGGCCGAAGTTGCGGCGACCTCTCGCGGCGACGGCACCGACGTCGAACCCGCGACCATCGTCACGGACCGTCAGAGCCCACTCAGCACCAACGATCGCGCTGGCGACCGTGACGGACGACGCCGCGCCGTGTTTCCGCACATTCTGCAGTGCTTCCTGCAACACGCGCAGGACGACCGTCTGCTGGGTGCCGGTCAGGCGCTCCGGCGGGGCGGTCAGGTCGGCGCTGATCGCGAGCCCGGTGAGGGCGGTCGTGCGGCCGATCGCGTCCGAGATCGCCCCGTCGAGGCCGAGCTCGTCGAGCACCGGCGGGCGGAGCTGGCTGATGAACGTCCGCACGGAGCCGAGCTCGCGGCGGAGGAGGTCGCGCAGGAACCGGAGCTCGGTCCGGGCCGCGCGCTGGTCGCTCTCGATCACTCGCTCGATGTATTCGACCTGGAAGATCGCGTTCGAGAGCGTCTGGGCCGGGCCGTCGTGGACTTCCTGGGCGAGGCGCGACCGTTCGGACTCCTGGGCCTCGACGATCCGCATCTGGACGTCGCTCGGGAGGCCGTCGCCGTCGGCGACCAGGCTCGAGTCGCCGCGTTCGAGGAAGAGCCACGTCGTTTCGAGGTTGCGGAGCGCGATCTCGAGCCGCGCGAGCTCGGTCTGCTGTTTGCCGAGCTCGGCGCCAAGCAGGTCGACCTCGGCGCGGAGAGCGCGCAGCCGGGCGTCGGCGGCGCCGGTCTCGGCAGCGGAGATCGCCGCCTCGTCCGGCCCACGGTCCTCGTAGTCCGGGCGCGGACCGTGCGACTCGGGGCGGCCGCGCTCGACCCCGTCCAGCTCGTCGCGGAGCGCCTGCCAGCGGGAGAACTCCTCGGCGTACGCCGTCCGGTAGCGCTGGCCGACGGCGCGCAGCGTGTTCGCGCTGTAACCGACCGCCTCCGACGCTTCCGCGCGGAGACCGTCGATCCGCGCGTCGCGGACGGTTCGGATGTCGTCGCTGGACCGGGCCGCGTCCATTCGTCCCGGAGTATACGGGCCGTTCATGGGCACGAAATGCGGTAGACCCGCGTATCGGCCAGAGCACGTGCGTCGGCAGGATCCGCCGGCGTGCCGATATCGACCGGCGTGAAGCACACGCTGCCCGGTCCGCCGGCATCCAGGACGGCCGGCCATCCGCCGTGCTCGGTGCCGTTGATGATGAGGGTCCGTGCCCCGAACCGGGCGGCGAGGTCGACGACGCTGGCCGGGCTCTCGGAAGGAAGGGCGAGCGACTGAGCCCCGGTCGCCTCGGCGAGCCAGATCGGAAAGTCCGTGATCACGGGACCGATCGAGCGCAGCGGCAGCCCGGCCGCGGCCATCTGCCGGTCCAGTGCCACGTAACGTCCCTGGAAGGCCGCCGAGTTGCCGCCGAACGACGGGAACAGGACAGCCGTGAAGAGGACCGCGCCGCTGACGGTCAGCGCGGGCGCGAGCCAGGCAACCGGGTTCGTCCACGATCGGCGCCGCCCAACCGCGGCGATCAGCCGATCCAGCCCGACGAGGGCGGCGATCACGAACAGCACGTGGACGGGTCCCGCCGCGTGCAGGAATGTCCCCCACGTGGTCGCGACCGGGAAGGCGAGGCTCGTCACGAGGAACGTGACGCCGCTGATGAGGATGAGCGCGCGCAGCGAGCGGAGGCGCACCACCAGCGGGAGTGCGACGAGCCCCACGAGCGACAGCGGCGCCCCCGGGACGAGGAGAACGCTGAACAGATTGTGGCCGAGGCCTTCGGCGCGCATCTCGAGCAGGCGGGCCGGGCCGACCGCCAGGTAGCGCGAGACCGTCGGTGGGTCCTGCCAGGCGAAGATGTCGAAGCCGGTGATCGACAGGGCGTTCGTGAGTGCCTGGCCGGGCAACGGGTTGCCGAAGACCTGCCAGTCGCGGATCGCCCACGGGGCGAAGACGAGACCCGCCACGACCGCAGGGACGGCGATCAGCCGCAGCCGATCCATCGCGCTCGTCGCGATCGTGGTCCACGCCAGCACCGCCCAGGCGAGCCCGATCCAGACCGCCTCGTTCCGCGTCCATGACGCGAGCCCGATCAGTGCCCCGAGCGCGATCAGGCGCGGATCGCCGGTCCCGATCGGTGCCTGCGCCCGCGCGAGCCGGGTCATCAGCGGGCACGCGCCGAGGGCGAGGGCGGCGAACAGCATCGTCGAATCCGGCAGGGTCGAGAACAGGAGCAGGGGCAGATACACCGCGCACGTGAGGCCCGTCCCGACGGCGAGCGTCCGCGCCCGCCCGATTGGCAGGCGCAGCTCGGTGGCGACATCGGCCGCGATCCGCCAGGCGAGGACGGGTACGAGCGACCCGACGATGACCGGCATCACCTGGGCGGCGCGGAACGTCGTGCCGGCGATGAGCATCGGGAGGGCGGCGAGGAACGACGGCAGGGGCAGCCAGACCTCGAACGCGGGGCGCGGGAAGACGAGCGGCGGCGTCTGGAATGACCAGATCGCGTCGGCGACGAGCCCTCGACCCTCGACGAGGTGCTTCGACACCGAGACGTAGTACGCGGTGTCCTCGGGGATCGGGAAGACGACGAGGCTCGCGGTCGCGATCCGGATCACGAGGGAGACGGCGAACAGCCCGACCGCGGTGAGGACCAGCTCCGCGCGAGTCATGGCGTCTCGCGCCCTGGCCCCGCGGCGATCACGGCGCAGCGCCGATCGGCCGGGCTGAGGCAGATCGGATAGAGCGCGATTCGGGGCGGCCCACCGTTCCGCGCGGCAAGGCTGAAGACCGGCGCGCCGATCCACGGAGGTCGGACCTCACCGGCGAGGACCGGCGCCATGGACGTCGAGACCTCGTCCCGTTCGAGGACGAGCCAGGACAGGTGATAGGCCGCCGCGATCTGGAGCTCGGTGTCGAGCGGATCGTTGGTCGTGACGACGCCGCCGCGTCCCGTGAAGTACTTGAACCCCGATGCGTCGATCGTCATCAGGCGGTCGTCGGGGGCCACGCCGCGCAGATCGAGCGCGGCGGCCAGCGTCAGTCGTGCCTCGCGCTTCGCGTTCCAGCCGGCATCGACCACGAGCGTGCCGAACGCAGCGGCAATGATCCCGAGCGCAACGGCCGCGCCCACGAACACCCTCGTTGCCGCCTCGCGGTTCCAGGCGCGGCGTCTGGCGGCGATCCACGTGACGATCGCGGCCACTCCCTCGAGCGCCAGCACGTAGCCATGCGGCGCGAGCGCCACGGCCGAGTGGATGAAGGTTCCTCCCGGGACGTGGATCGCGGAAACGAGCCCGGAGAAGGCGAATAGCGCCGCGCCGTAGGCGAAGAACGGCCCGAAGTCGACGGAGCGCCGGCGGCGCCACGCGCCGACGATCATCGGCGGGATCAACAGTCCCGCGCCGACGAGGATCGTGAAGATGCTTGCGGCGGCGATCAGCCCGCCGATGCGGGTCGCGAGCAGCGGCCCGATGCCCATGCCCAGGAGGTGGTCCAGCGACGCGGGCGAAGTGATCTGGTTCCACTCCTCGATCGTCCGGATGAAGAGGACCTTCCCGGACGCCGTTGACGGCGAGATCGAGCCGAATACGGCGAGCTGGCGGGCGATCCAGGGCGCCATGACGACGACGAAGAAGCCAGCGCAGGCGATCGCGGCCCACATCGGGATCGCGGGCGGGCGCCCGCCCCCGGATCGCCATGCCCGCCAGCGATCCCAGAGGAACGCGAGGCCGAGCACGCCGCCCGCAAGCACGCCGTCGTTCCGGGCGAGGGTCGCCACGCCCACGAGCAGGCCGGCCAGCGCGAACGAGCGCGGATGGCCCTTCAGCCCGCGCGCCCCGAGGAGCAATGCACCGGCGATCAGGGGCTGATAGAGCGAGAAGTTGTCGGTCTGGGCCATGAACGGGAAGCTCAGTGCGGGGAACGCCGTGAGGACCCCCGCGCCGACGGCCACGATCGAGCTCGAGCCCGCCTCGCGCCCGATCGCCCACGCCAGGGGTGCGGCGAGCGCGCCGAGCAGCGCGAACGGGAGGGCCGCGGCGAAGGCGTTGCTCCCGAAGATCGCCAGGAACGGGACCTGGACGAGCGACGCCAGCGGCATCCAATGTGCATTCGACGGGATCGGGAGGACCGGATTCGCGGGGATCGTGCCCCCGACCTCGGCGAAGATCCAGACGAAATCCACGTTGAAGCCGTGGCCCACGGCGAGCGACCGCGCCACGTCGGCGTAGTAGAAGGAATCCGGGTAGGCGGGATCCGGGTGCAGCGCGATGAGGACGAGCCGGCCGACGAGGGCGAGCAGGTACAGGGCGAGAGGGGTTCGCACGGCCGGTGCAGCGTAGCACCGGCCCTCGGCCGCTCCGACCGGTACGAACGGACTAGTCGAACGGGACCGCCGCGCCACTGGAGCCCGAGCCCGCGTTGCTAGGATGGCCGGGCATGTCCGCCTCCACCGCCGGGATCGTCGCTGCATTCCAGACGCCGAGTGTCCGGCGAGTGCTCGTCGCGGCCGCCCTCCTCGGCGCCCTCCTCGGTGTCGAGACCGTGGTGCTCCATCTGTCGACCGATCCCCTCGCCGACGTCCACGCGTACTACGACGCCGGAGCGCGACTGAACGCCGGGATTCCGCTCTACGATCAACCGGCCTCCACGGACGATGCGGCCTTCTACCGTTACCCGCCCCTGCTCGCGATCGCGTTCCGTCCGCTCGCGCTGCTGCCGTTCCCGGCGGCGGCCGCGATCTGGGAGGCGGCCCTGATCGCGGCATTCGCCCTGACGATCCTCCGTCTGGGCCGAGGCCGACCGACGTGGCTCGTCCTCGGGATGCTCGCCCTGCCGATCGGCTGGAGCCTCGTCATCGGCCAGGCCCAGGTCGCCGTCACCCTGCTGACCGCGCTCGGAGCGCCGTGGGCGCTCGCGCTCGCCACGAACCTGAAGCTGTTCCCGGCGCTCGCCGCGATCTGGTGGGTCGGGCGCCGCGACGTCGGGTCGATCGCGTGGTTCACCGCGTGGTTGCTCGGGCTCGCCGCGTTCCAGCTCGTCGCGGAGCCGGGCGGCACGCTCTCGTTCCCCGGGACCCTCGGGCCCGGACAGGTCGGCGACGTCTCGAACCTGTCGCTCTACGCCGTGTCGCCGGTCGTCTGGGGCGCCGCCGTGGTCGCCGGGTCGGTCGTCGCCTGGCGGCTCGCGCCCACCCGGTGGGGCTGGCCCGCCGCGGTCGCGCTCAGCGTCCTCGCCACGCCGCGCCTGCTCGTCTACCAGCTGTCGACGCTGATCGCGGGGATGCGCGAGCCGGACGCGCCGCGCCAGGGCACCGATCCGTGACGATCGTGGGCCGCCTCCGCCGGCCCGGCACGCTGCGCCCCGTCCTCGTGACCGCCGGGATCTTCGGCTGGCTCACGTTTGCCGCGCTCGCGGCCCGGGCGTACGGCGATCCACCGCACGGCTCCGGGTTCGATCTCGAGCTCCTGATCCAGGGCGGCCGGCACGTGGCCGCGGGCGTGACGCCGTATGACCCGACGATGCTCGCGGGCCGCTCCGTGGAAATCGCGAGCCTCTTCTACTCGTATCCACCGATCGTCGCCCAGGCCCTGTCACCGATTACCTTCCTGCCGTCACCGGTGATCTTCGCGGCGGTCGTCGTCCTGGCGTCGCTGGCTGCGGTCCTGGTCGGCAGGGCCGTCGCCGTCGTGGCGATCTTCGGCGCGGATCCGACCGATCCCGGAGCCGCCGATCTGGGGCGGTTCGTCGGCCTGGCGCTGGCTGCACTCCTGCCGTTCTGGTTTCCCTACACGGTCGGCATGCTGTTCGGCAACATCGACATGTTCTTCCCGGCGCTCTACGGGCTCGTCCTCCTGGCGGTGATCCAGCCGTCGGGCACCGCCCGCTCTGAGCGCTGGGTCGTCGCGGCCGGCCTGGCCCTCGCTCTCGCCTCGATCACGAAGCTCCACCCGGCCGTCCTGGGGCTGTGGCTGCTCGCCCGCGGCCTCGTCGAGCGCCGACGCGGGGCCGACCTTCGCCTTGTCGGGCCGTGGCGACTACCGCGAAGCTGGCGGATCGCCGCCGTCTCGATCGTCGCCGTCGCCCTGGCGCTCGCATTCAGCTTCGCGGTCGGCGGGATCCAGCCTTGGCTCGACTACGTGACCGTCCTGCGAGCGGGCGCCCAGGTCAATCTGCTCGACCCGCGCAACATCGGCCCGGCCGTCCAGATTGTCATGCTGTTCGGCCTGGGGCCGTCGGCGGTGGGGCCGATCCAGGTCGTCGTGATGGTCTCCGCGCTGGCGATCACGATCGTCGCGGCCCTCGCCGTCGAGGATCCGCTCGAGAGCCTGACCTGGGCCGCGACCGCCTCGTTCGTCGTGCTGCCGGTGACCTGGTTCCACCACTTCGCGGCGCTCGTCCCGTTCGGGATCGCTGCCCTGGCGCGCGGATCGCGGCAGGGCGCAGAGTCGATCCGCCGATTGTGGATCCTCGTCATCGCCGCGTTCGCGGTCGTGATGATCGGCTTCGCCCAGCCGCCGACCTGGCTCCTCGTGCCGATCTTCCTCGCCGCGGCCCGGATCATCCGGCCGGGGCGCCCGGCAGCCCTTCGGGACCCGGGAGCGCCGTTGGAGACTCGGGCTCCGGCCTGATGCGGGGCGACGCCGGTTCGGCATCTCGTCGCGCGGGCGCCCGGCCCAGGGCAACGCAGCCAAGGAGCACCGCGAACGAGTCGGACCAGATCACCGGCAGCGCCAGCATCGACGCGAGGGGGACGGCCCAGCGGCGGTCCGTCAACGCCCCCCACGCACAGATCGCGGCGGCGAGGATGAGCCGCGGGATGAGCCGGGCCGATTCGTTGCCGCCGTCGGAGCGGAGCAGGCGGACCCAGTCGAACCAGAGGTTCGGGGCAAGCGCAAAGGACACGAGCGTGATCGCTGCGGTCGCCCCGGCCGCGATTGCCAGGCTGCGCCACTCGCGGCGGACGAGGAACCAGACCAGTCCGATACCCGGCGTCACCTTCGTCAGCAGCACGAACGCCCAGGTGGCGGGCCATCGGAACCCGAGCACGATCGCGGCGGCCATGAGCACGTGGACGTTGCCGATGACGACGTCCTGGCTGACGGGCAGGAGCAGGATCAGGAGACCGGCCGGCCACGGGCGAGCGAGCCAGGCGGCGGCCGCGGCGATGAACGCTGTCCACGCGACGATGAAGACCTCGCGCGGCAGCCGCCCGATGATCGAGAAGATCTGGGCGAACGCGGGCGAGTAGAGATAGGCGTTCGCGCCGCCCACGGTTGCGTCCCGGTAGGGGTTGGCGGGATCGACCGCCCAGTACACGAGCCCATCCGCGGACGGCCCATGCCAGTTGGCGTCGCCCAGGACGAGATACCAATAGGCCGTCGCGAGGAGCCCGAAGAGGACGAGACCATCGCGGAGGATCGGCCGCCGCGCGGCGGGGGTGGCCCTGGACGCCATGGCCGGGATGGTAGCCGGGAGGCGAGGGCTTCTGTCATAGGACCATCAGGCCAGACAGGCCCAAATCGCGGCGTGGGAAGATCGCGCTCGATCGGGTGCGACGATGCACCACGCCTGAGCCAATGACGGGGATCACCACTGGACGAACCCGAGCTGCTCCGTCCGCGACCAGCATTGACCGCGCCATGAGCCGCTCGTCGGTGCTGCTGCCCGCCCTGGCGATCGCCGTGTGCGCGCTCATGATCGCGGCGATCGTGTGGTCGGCCGGCTCGACGCTCGGGTACGACTTCCACGCCTACGAGAACGCCGCGCGCCGGCTCCTCGACGGGCAGCGGATGTTTGACCCGGCCGTCGACGTCGCCGGCGGCTTCGCGATCTATCTGTATCCGCCGCCGTTCGCGCTGGCGATCGTGCCGCTGGCGCTGATCGGTGGCCAGGCCGCCATCGCGATCTGGTCGGGCCTGATGATCGCCGCCTTCGTCGGTGGGGTCGCGCTCCTTCCGGTCACCCGAACCGTCCGCTGGCTCGTCCTCCTGCTCGGCGGCCTCGATTGGCCGGTCGTCTATTCGATCAAGCTGGGGCAGGTCGGGCCGGTGCTCTTCCTCCTGTTCGCGATCGCCTGGCGATCCCTGGACCGGCCCGGTCGGCTCGGGAGCGCCATCGGGATCGGGACCCTCGTCAAGCTCCAGCCGGCGCTGCTCCTCGGCTGGGCGGGTCTCACCGGCCGCTGGCGCGCGGTCGCGGTCGCGCTCGGGGTCGTCGCCGGTGCCTCGC
>DASXTH010000312.1:0-4834 GCA_036505555.1 Candidatus Limnocylindrales bacterium
CGTCGGACTTGACGGCAAGGCTATGATCACCGCCGGCGGCGATGGCCACGACCCCGGTGAGCGTGCCCGAGCGGACCGGCGTCGTTCGCTTGGTCTAGCTGCCGTCGCCGAGCTGGCCGTTGGTGTTCTTGCCCCAGGCCCAGACGGTGCCGTCGGACTTGAGGGCGAGGGAGTGATCGCTGCCGGCCGCGATCGCGACGACGCCGGAGAGCCCGGATACCTGGACCGGTGTCGTGCGCTGGGTCGTCGTGCCGTCGCCGAGCTGGCCGTTCTGGTTGAGCCCGAACGCGCGGACCGTGCCATCGGACTTCAGCACAAGGCTGTGGGCGGTGCCGCCGGCGGCCGCGCTGGCCCCCGACAGTCCGCTCACCTGGACCGGCGTCAGCCGGTCGTTTGTCGTCCCGTCGCCGAGCTCGCCGTTGGCGTTCTGGCCCCAGGCCCAGGCCGTCCCGTCGGACTTCACCGCGAGGCTGTGCTCGGCGCCCGCACCGAGCGAGGTGATCCCGGTCAGGTTGCTGACGTCAACCGGGCTCGCGCTGCCGTTCGTTGTGCCGTTGCCGAGCTGTCCCTGCGAGTTGCTGCCCCAGGCCTTGCCCGCGCCGGTCAGCGCGATCCTCTGCGTCGCCGCATCCGCCGAGGACGGCGCGAGCTCGCGGTTGCCGGCCCCGTCGATCGCGATCGTGTAGAACTCGTAAAAGCCGTTGCCGCTGCTGAACGTATAGGTGATCGGCGACGACGTGCCGCTCGGGCCGAGCGTCCACGGACCCCAGGTCCCGGTCGAGGTCGCCCGGTAGCGCGACCACAGCTCGACCGACGCGACGCCCGACACGCCGTCGGACGCCGTGTACGGAATGGCCAGGGTCGCGCTCGAGACGGTCGCCGGGAGGGCGCCGGCGGCGCTCGTCGGGGCGACACGGTCGACCGTCGTCGAGGTATCAGCGACGGTTGGCGCCGCCTCCTGATTGCCGGCGCTGTCGACCGCGACGGTCGCGAACTCATAGAAGCCGTCCGAGGGGAACGTGTAGGCGATCGGAGACACGGCGCTGAACGCCACTTGCGTCCACGAGCTCCAGGTTCCCGTCGGAGTCGCCCGGAACCGCGACCACAGCTCGACGATGTCGATGGAGGATCGGGCATCGGTCGCGGTGAACGGCACGTCGACGCTCGCCGCGGTCGTGGTTGCCGGGATCGCACCGGCGGTCGAGGACGGAGCGACCGTGTCGAGGACGATCGCGCTCGAGATCGGCTGCGAGACGAGCCCCGTTGCATCACGCACTTGGGCATAGACGGACTTGGCGCCGTCGCCGGCGGCCACGTCGAACGAGGTGAGCGGTGCGTATGGCTGCCAGGCGGCCGTTGCGAGCCCGGCCTCCGACGACGCGAGACGCATGTCGGCGAGGCTCTCCGAGACGTCGACGAACAGGATGCTGAGATGAGTGCTGTTCGTCGCCGGCCGGTTGTCATTGAGAAGGATCCGCGCTGTCGGGGCGGTTGCGTCGTCGCGCGCCTCGACGGGGCCGAAGTCCAGGGGCGCCGATCGAGCGCCGGTCGACATTTCCGCGACCGCTCGGTATGTATACAAGCCGGCGGTGAGTGGACCGTCGAGGAAGCTTTCGACCGTCCCGGGCCGCACGCCCAAGTCGGCAATCGCACCGTCGGGAGCGATGCGGTACAGATGAACGGGTGCGCCCGTATCGGCAGTGAACACCGTGACGCGGAGGGTCCGCCCGTCCAAGGGCTCAACCGCGAGGCGCGGTGTCGCGACCGGCCGGTCGTCAGCCGCAAGCAGCGGCAACCGCCCGGAGGCGATCTCGCTGCCGTCGGACTCCCCGCCAAAGTCGGTGTCCGGGTCATATGGGTTGCTTCCGGCGGCGAGCTCTTGGGCGATGCTCGCTCCGTCGGCGTCGTCGTCAAAGGCGCCGTCGGCCGGGTTCGTCGGGCTCAAGCCGAAGTCGGGCTCGATCCCGTCGGCGACCCCGTCGCCGTCTGCGTCGACCTTCGCAGCCAGTGCGATCGTCGTCGTCTCGGTCACGTTGAACGGCTGGCCGCTGCGGGAGGTACCCGTCGCGTTGACGCTGACCGTCCACGTTCCGGCGGGGTCGGTGCCGTACGCCTGGGTTCCGTAAAAGCCGTCTGAGGCGCCACCATCCAGGGCGCTCCCCTGATCGCTCAACGGGACTTGGCGGGCGGCGCCCACCGGGTCGGTCAGGGTCGCCACGACAGAGGCGCCCGCGAGGCCTTCGGCCTGATCGGCTAGGACGAACGAGATGTCGATCGGATGGCCGGCCTTGTCCGCGCCGCCGACATTGAGCACGGTGAACAGGTCGCCGGTCGTCGATGACTCTGGCGCCGCGATCGCGGCTGGCCCGGCCCCATCCGTAGCCGCCTCGACGGACTGCCCGCCGCCCGCGCCTTCGACCTGGAACGTCCGGCTCGCCGACGCCGTTCCATAGCCGACTTCGAGGGTATGCGCCCCCAAAGCCAATGGCCCATTCGGTTTAACCAGCAACATCTGGGTGCCGCTGAGGTCGAACGTGCTGGCCACCGTGACCGTGGCTCCGTCGATCTTGGCGGTGTACGACCGCGTCGGCAGCCCCCGGGACGGGACGCCCCCGACCGTCGGGTGGACGAACGCCTGGACGCCAGCGCCGACCTCGTCCTGTGCGACGGCGGAGACCGGATCCATCGTGATCCCGGCCGCGCCGGCGCGCGTTTCGACCGTGATCTTGTAGTCGCCCTGCTGCCGACCGTTGATCACAGCAATTCCCAGCTTGGCCATGCCGACCACCGGCACATCCGAGAACTCCGTCTTTCGGATCGGGGGTCCGAGCTTGAACATCCCGGGGTCGATCGTCGCCTGGTCGGCACCGTTGAGCGGCACGTAGCCGAGGCGCAGCCGCTCGAGCCGCTGCCGGCCGGCCAGCACGTCCGGATGATCCTGGACGGTGATCCGGACTTCGGTCGACCCCGCCGGCAGGCCGATCTCGTACATCCCTCCGTCGGTGGAGCGCAGGCCGCCGGGGAAGTTTGCCTCGCTCAGGACGAGCGGAACGCCGGTGGTGAGGGTCTCACCGAAGGGCGTGATGACCTCCCAGCTCGGCACGCCGCTGCCCGTGCCCGCCGGCTGCCCGAACGCCGTGATCTCGTCGAGGATCCGGAATCGGAAGGGCAGCACCGAGCTGTTCGCGCGTTTGTGGACGTAGAGCATCACGTAGTAGTCGCGAAGCGCGTCGAGGACGGCCTCCTCGCTCGTGGCGCCGGTCGCCTGAGCGACGGCGCCCAGGTGCGTGCCCTCGCTGATCAGGTCGCGGATGAACTGCGCCCCGTTCTGCTCGAGCTCGTTCGTTGGCCCGGCCCGTTGCTCCGACAGGTATTCGTAGAAACCGCCAACGGTATATGGCTCGCGGGCGTCGCTTGGCCAGAAGTAGTCGACAGGCTTCTGTTCCCTGACGAAGTCGCGGACGAGGCCGAGAAAGCTCCGAGATCGATAGTGCTTGTCATTCTCCGGGATAGCGAGGACATCATCATCGTCGGCATCGGAGATCAGGTCCTGGCCGAAGACTGCAGTGCCCTCGGTGACCGCAGTGTCGCCGGTCAGGACCACATCGATCAGGGTTGCGGGGAGTTGCTCCTGCTCCACCTGGACGACGTGGAGCAACTCGTGGTCGAGGAGGTCGGAGACGTCGGTGTGGGCGATCGTCGCCGATTGGCCGCGGGCCTTCTGATCGACGAACTCCGTCAGCTTTTCTCGCAGCCAATCCGCCCTGAGGTTGAAGACGCCTGGCCAGTCGACGTTTGCGTCCCGATGGATCCCGAAGAGCTGCGGGTCGCATCTGACGTTGCCGTTCACGACGGCTGGAATTCGAAAGCCGAGATTGGCGTACTTCGTGAGCGTCCCGTCCGCGCGGTCCGCGATGTCCTGGGCAATCCAGCCGGCCTTGGTCAGGTACTGCTGGTCCTTCTCCGGCCACAGATACCGCGGGTCGTAGTGGATCGTCACGCGGCCCGCCGTCTTCGTGAACGCGAGGTCCTCCGGCTCGCACACGCGCTGGGCAGCGAAGTCCGGCGAGATCGTCAACAGATGGGCGAACTCGGCCGAGTTTCCCCGCGCCAGGCCGCCCTGCCAGCTCAGCCCGGCGCCGTTGTCGACGTAGGTGCTCGAGGGCAGGACCGTGTTGGGGAAATCCTGCTGGCGTCCGATGTTGGCCCAGACGTCCGAGTAGAACGCCTCGTAGTAGCGCGAGAACCGAGTCAGCGGGAACCATTCGATGCGACGGTCGCCAGGGGCCTTGGTTCCATCGGGGAGCTCCTTCGCGGCGACACATTGGACAGTCTGGCCGATCCCGTTCTGGTCGCTGTTGCCGAAGACGAAGTCGTCATTGCCGAGGTAGCAGTCGGCGGCGCGGTACAGCCTGAAGTCGGCGAAGCTCGTGCCCCGGTTCTCGACGCGAACGAGCGTCGAATAGAACTCCTGACCGAACGTGTACGTGTCCTGCTCCATCACCTGGACGCCGGTGGCTCCGGCGGTGACCTCGGTCGTGACCTTCTTCGGGTTCCCTGGGCTGCCGTCACCTGTCGATGTCTGGCTGACCACAGTCCAGGGCGTCAACGGGCTTGCCGCGCCGCCGGCCGGGATATTTGGAGGACCGTACAGGACGCCGTTCAGCGCCAGGAAGGTGCCACACGCCCGGTCGCCGTAGAACTCACCGACGGCGCCGTCGTCTCGATGGTTGACCGCACAGCTGAGGTCCTGGCCGATGACGATGCGAGTGAGCGGACCGGCATTGGGCTCGCCGATGTCGATTCCGACGGGTAACGACGCGGGCGCAACACC
>DASXTH010000313.1:0-15685 GCA_036505555.1 Candidatus Limnocylindrales bacterium
GCGTCGATGGACGCGGGTCCGCTAGTTCTTCGCCGACGAACAGCGATCAGCCACCACCATGTGTCAGGTCGCAAGAGTCGATGAGCGTTGAATTTCGGGTCGGCGAGGCGAGACTCACCGTTGGGCGGCAGACATTCGACCTCAGGGAGTTGATGTCGGACAACTTCAGCGCGGCCTTTGAGGCCGCATGTCCCGCTCGGGCTCAAGCAGAGTGGACCGATGCGTCGAAGTCGTGGTCGGTCTTGCTCATCGTCAGTCGTGGCGATGTCGCGGCTGGCGGGTGGACCATGAGCAGCCTCGAATTCAACCACCTCGCGGTGGAGCCTTCTCTCACCTCTCCAGGGACCAACTGCGACATACGCGTTCTCGAGGCGTCCGAGCGCGGCTTCCGCGGGGAGCTCGCCTGCCGCGGCCTCCGCTGGCTGAATGCGTACGACGCTGCGGTCGATCCGACGGCCGCCCAACCCGTTGACGGGCTTCCGCCGTTCAATGCCAACGTCGACTTCCAGGCGGGGCCGTGAATACCGAGACGCGACTGCCTCTGCTCGGCTGAACCGGTGTACGGGCGCGTGCGAGGTGCGCCGCCGCCGTTCGAGATGGTCCCGAGACGGCAGCGGAATAGGCTCCGACGCCTCAGGTCCTGGAGACAGCGGCAGATGTTCGTGCCAGACCCGAGTGAGGGCCAGCGGGGCGGGTCGTCCGAAGGTTTGGCGACCACCGGACGGGCCTTCGCCGGAGAGGGCGTGAGCTGGCCAAGGAGTGATCGTGCCAAACCTCCTGATCGGAACCGCCTACGCGGTGTCCGCTGGACTCATCATCTACGCCATCCAGAGCGATCTCGCACCGCAGGCCATGAAGTTCCCATTGGTCCTCGGCTGGGCAGTCGCTGGCCTGGTGCTGTCCTTCGTGGCCGTGTGGCGGCGCACTGAGCAGAAGGCGTAGGACCGCCCCGAGAGGGATCGCCAACCTCGATGGGGTCATCGTGTGGGGGCCACACGACGCCACCGTCGACGTCCGCGCCATCGCGGCCAGAGGATCGAAAGTGGCAGCGGGAGGGGCTTGGGCCCCCTCGGGGGCACCATCCGAGCGCCCCTCCATCCGGTGTCACTCGTCACCGCCAGGCGCTCGATCGTGACGGCGACGCGCGCGCGGCGCGGTAAGGTGCGCGAAGTGGCGCCGGGTCGTTCCGCCGGCGCCGGAGACCGCATCGAGGGCCCATCCGTGCGTCACCGCTTCACCGCGCTCGCCTCCCTCCTCCTCGCCGTCGTCCTGGCCATCGCCGGTTGTGGCGGCGCGTCCGGCCCGCCGGACCCCTACCAGCTCCTGAACGACTCGACGAAGGCCACCTGGAACCCGATCCAGATCAACATCGGGATGACGTTCAAGTTCCAGGGCGAGACGATCACGCTCGACCCGAAGAACATCGCGATGGTCGTCGACAACGCCAGCCAGAAGTTCGGCTTCCACGTCTCGATCCCGGCCGCTAGCCTCGGTATCCCGGCGGGGTCCCTCGGCTCGCTCGGGATCGACGGCGACTCGATCGACTTCGACATGGTCTACAACGGCGACGGCCTGTTCATGCGCAGCGCCATCATGAAGCCGACCCTCCAGATGATCCTGGGGCCGATCGGCCGGCTGCCGCGCGGCGATCTGACCGGCTGGCTGAAGCTCGGGACGAAGGAGGAGCTGGCCGCGCTGTCCGCGCTCGCCGCCGCCGGTGGGACGGCAAGCCCGCCGCCCGGAGCGATCAACGATGTCTCGAAGAAGTCATTCGAGGAGGCCGGGATCAGTCTCACGACGGCTGCGGCGGTCGAGAAGCGGAACGGCGTCGA
The DNA here is from genome assembly GCA_036505555.1 of Candidatus Limnocylindrales bacterium. Taxonomy (GTDB): domain Bacteria; phylum Chloroflexota; class Limnocylindria; order Limnocylindrales; family CSP1-4; genus CF-46. Next base: position 1,833 of record DASXTH010000313.1, read on the forward strand.
CGCCCAGCACATCACGCTCGCGATCGACACCGCCAAGCTGGCGAGCAATCCGGCCTTCAGCGCCGGCGCGGGCAGCGGGGCCCAGGCCGCGCAGGCCATCGCCTTGGTGAAGGCGTTGAGCATCAGCGGTGACATCTGGGTCGAGTCATCGACGAAGCGAATCCTCGAGCTGGACACCCACATCGCCCCGGCCAGCGACGCGACCCAGGGTGGCGACGTCACGATCACGGCCCACGACCCGGACGGATCCGTCTCGCTCGAGGCGCCATCGTCGTCCACCGACGTCCCGCTCGGGATCCTGGTCTCGGAGATGATGAAGCTGGTCTCGGGCGGCTCCGTGAGCTGACCCGCGCGGGCCCGGTCCGCCGGCTTCGATCGCGCGCTACCATCGCGCCGATGGAGATCATGGGGATCCGGATCCCGACCGTCATCGAGGACAACAACGCCCGCCGCTGCGACGGGTGCCTCGAGGTGATCGAGGGCACGCCGTGGCGGATCAACCTCCTCGACACCGTGGCGACCGAGGTCGCCGCGCCGTGGACGGAGACACCGGCGATCAACCCCGGCCCATTCCAGTTCCACCCCGACGACAGCCACGTCCGGACCTGGATGTCGGGGCGCGGCTACCTGTTCTGCCGGAAAGGCCAGATCCGCGAGATCATGCGCCCGATCCCCGTCCCCGCCGCCGACGGCTCCGTCCGCTGGGGGCTGTGCGACGGTATCCACCGCGACGATCACGAGTTGATCCCGGCCTGATCGCCGGCGTACCGGTGAACCCCGGGGCGCGATCGACTGAGGCACCCGAATCCAGCCGATTGACGGCCTCCCCGGTCGACTGCGATCATGCGCCCGACGGGTTCCGAGCGAGGACCCAGATTTACCTACATTCCGTCTCCGTCGAGGTCGCAGCATCCCGTGCCTGCCATCGCCCGCCCGGCGCGCCCCGCCCGTTCCGCTCGCCCGGGCCGTACCGTCGACCCGCCGCTGTCGCTCGGCCCGGCGAGCCGCCTCCTCGGGGTCGATCCGGACACGCTCCGTCGCTGGGCCGATGAAGGCCGGATCGAGGCATTCACGACCGCCGGCGGCCACCGCCGCTTCCACCGCTCCACCGTCGAGCGGATCCTCGAGGCGCGTCGTCACGACGCGACCGCCCGGCTCGCCAGCCTCGGCGCGACCGAGGACCGGCTGTCGCGCGCCTATCGCCGCGGCTACCAGTCGAGCTCGGACGTGGCCGACGTCCGCGACGCGATCCCGGAGATCGATCGCGACGCATTCCGGGACGGTGGCCGCGCGCTCGTCGCGGCGATGCTCGCCCATCTCGATGCCGCCGACGATGCCGCGCGGGCGGATGCCCAGGCTAGTGCCGTCGGCCTGACCGAGGACTTCGGTCGACGGCTCGCGTCCGCCGGGATCCCGCTCGCAGAGGCGGTGTCCCTGTTCGTCGCCGCGCGGCGGCCGTTCCTGACCGAGCTCGGCGCCATTGCCCGCCGCCGCTCCCTCGACCCCGACCGCCTGGCAGCGATCTACGACGCATCGTCCGGTCTGCTCGACCGGCTCCTCCTCCGCCTCGTGGCGGCCCACCAGGAGACATCCGTCGTCCGCCATCGCGTGGAGGCCTGAGCATGCCGTCACCCTGGCTTCCCGCAGCGACGGCGATCCTGGCGCTCGCATTCGCGGCCGCGCTCCTCGATCAGTGGCGAGAGCGACGACAGGGCTTCCAGCTGATCTGGGCGATCGGGATGCTCTTCTACGGCATCGCGGCAGGCTGTGAGGCTCTGGCATCGTTCGCCGGGGCCTGGAGCGAGCCGCTCTATCGAACCTGGTACCTGACCGGGGCCGTCTGGACCGCCGGCTGGCTCGGACTCGGGACGGCGTTCCTGCTGGGCAGGACACGCTTCGGCTACTCGTTCGCGCTCTGCCTGTTCCTTGCCGGGCTCTTCACCTTCCTCGTCCGCAACAAGCCGGAGTACGCCGGCGCCGGGACCCTGCCGCTCCTCTACTTCGTCGCCGCCGGGATCCTCGCCCTCGCCGTCGCGGTTGAGACGTACTTCGCGAACGATCGCTGGCCGCAGCTTGCCGCGGCGGCCGTCGTCGGGGCGACGATCGTGTCGGTCGTGCTCATGGTCGCGACGACTCTGCCGGCGCCAGGCTATGCGGTCGACTCGGTGACCCAGATGCCGGTCGCGACGCTCTTCCCGGGCAGCCTGCGGCTGCTCACCCCGTTCCTGAACATCACCGGTGCGTTCGCCCTCGTGCTCGGGGCCGTGTTCTCGGCGTATGTCTTCATGCCGAAGCGACGCGTGCTGCCGTACTCGCTCGATCCTGGCCAGCCCGGTGACCAGTTCCTGTTCAACCTCCTGATCGCGCCGGTGGCGATCGTGGTCAACCTCGTCGCATCATTGCCCGGCGCGGTCCGGGCGATGGCGGCTGGTCAGATCCACAGCCGGGTGCCCGCGACGCTCCTCATCGCGATCGGGGCGTTCATCCCCACGATCACCGACTCGCTCAACCGCTTCGGCGTGACCGAGCTGTTCCAGCTCGGCAAGTTCCTCGGCGTCGTCTTCCTGTTCGCCGGGTTCCTGGTCTCGATCGAGACCTTCCGCGAGATCCGGATCCCGTTCACCTCGATCGGGCTGCGGACCCGCCGCCGCGAACGCGTCGCCTCGCCGGCCGAGGACGGGGTCGATCCGGCGCCGATCGGCGCCTCCACCGGCGATCACGCGTCGACCTGACCGCCGACCTGCCCGACGGACCTGACCAGCGACGGTGCGGTCGACTCAAGCGTCGGCCGCAGGAGCGGGCCGATCCGGCGTCGCGCCCTACCATCAGCGAGATGCGCGATCGCCAACTCCTCATCGGATCCCTCGCACTCGTTCTTGCCGCGAGTGGGTTCGGGATGCTCGGGCCGGTCGCCCGGCTCGCGTACGAGACGGGCATCGAGCCCATGGCGTTCGTCGCCTGGCGGGCCACGTTCGGCGTCTTTGCCATCCTCCTGATCGTCGCCGTCCAGGCACGGCGCGGCGTTCCGCTCATCGATCCCCGCCGCCTGTCGCGCGGCGACGCGCTCGGGCTGCTCGCGATCGCGCTGCTCGGGCTCGGCGTCAACGTCACGACGTTCGTCGCGTTCGACCTGACGACGATCGCGCTCGTCCTCCTCGCGTTCTACACGTACCCGGCCCTCGTCGCGATCGTCGCGGTTGCCCTCGGCCACGACCGCCTCGACGGGGTCCGGCTTGCCGCGCTCGGGCTTGCACTCGGCGGGATGGTCCTCGTCGTGGCCGGCGGGCTCGACCCTGCGCCAGGTGCGATCGCGTTCAATCCGGTTGGCGTCCTGCTCGGGCTGGCCGCGGCGGTCTGCCAGACCGCCTTCGTGACCGTCAGCCGCGGCCGGTTCTCGAGCGTATCGCCGGAGCAGGCGATGGGCTGGGTCCTGTTCGTGATCGCGATCAGCACGTTCGCGCTCGCGCTCGCCCTGGGCAACGCGCTGGACGTCCCGCTCCGCGACGGGCGGGCGCTCGGCTTCGCGATCCTCGCGGGCGTCCTCGGCGCCGGGATCCCGTCGGTCCTGCTCCTTGGCGGGATCCGGGCGATCGGCGGCACGCGGTCCGGGATCATCATGCTGCTCGAGCCACTCGTCGGGGTGACCCTCGCCGCGATCGTGCTCCATGAAGCGCTCCGGCCGGCTCAGGTCGTCGGTGGGGGCGCGATCCTGGCGGCCGCCCTTCTCCTGCAGCGCGACCGGGGACCGGAGGATCGACGCGAGCCGCTGGCCGTCCCGGTGGCCGAGCACGTCTGACGAGGATCGTCCACGATGGACGAGGACGACGGGGTTCTGCGGTCGGCAGCCGGACGGGGGCACGTCGATCGGGACCGCGACGGGGAGGAGGATGACGCGATGGCGGACGCGAGCGACGGGTCGAAGATCCGCGTCCTCCTCGTCGACGATCACGGCGTCGTGCGGCGCGGCCTGCGGGGCTATCTCGAGCTCCTCGACGACATCGAGATCGTCGGTGAGGCCGAGAACGGCCTGACCGGGGTGGAGCTCTCGGCGAAGCTGGTGCCGGACGTCATCCTCATGGACATCGTCATGCCCCACCTCGACGGGATCGGCGCGATCACCCGGATCAAGGCCGCCCAGCCCGATGTCCAGATCGTCGCGCTGACGAGCTTCATCGAGGAGGACAAGGTCCTCGCGGCCCTCGAGTCGGGGGCGAGCGGGTTCATCCTCAAGGATGCCGACGCGGACGACGTCGCCGCGGCGATCCGGGCCGCCCACAACGACGAGGTCCACCTCGATCCCGCCGCGGCCCGGATCCTCGCCAAGGGCATGCGCGCGCGCGCCGAAGAGCAACCGGTCGAGGGCCTGACCGAGCGGGAGCTCGAGGTCCTGAGCCTCGTCGGGCACGGCCGCAGCAACAAGGAGATCGCCACCGACCTCGGGATCACCGAGCGGACGGCGCGGACCCACGTCAGCAACATCCTCGGCAAGCTGGACCTCCAGAGCCGGACCCAGGCCGCCCTTTACGCCGTGGAACGCAAGCTGGTCCACGACTGACCTTGGCCGCCGGATCGATCGCGACCGAGCCGGACCGACGGCCGTCGATCGTCTTCCTCCACGGGACCGTCCTCTCGGGCGCCGCGTGGACCCCGCAGGTCGCCGCGCTCGGCGATGCGTTCCACTGCCTCACGCCGGACCTGCCGGGCCACGGAACGGCAGCGGACGCTCCGTTCACCGTGGACCTCGCGGCCGAGCGAGTTGCGGAACTCATCGACCGGGAGGCCCACGACGGACGGGCGATCCTCGTCGGCCTCTCGCTCGGCGGCTACGTCGCGATGACCGTGGCCGCCCGCTGGCCGGAACGCGTCGCCGGTCTGGCGATCGCCGGGGCGACCGCGGACCCGGTCGGGCTCCAGTCGATCGGTTTCGACGCCCTGGCACTCGCCCTGGATCTCGTGCCGGAATCGATCGTCGACCGCGTCTACCGCTCGTTCTTCCGCATCCGGTTCCCGAAGGCGATCACGGATCCGGTCTTCGCTGGCGGCTTCTGGTTCCCCGGCGGCGTCGTCGCGCTCCGAACGCTGATCGGACGGCGGTTCACGGTGGTCCTCGCTGCGTATCGCGGTCCGTCGCTCCTGATCAACGGCGAGTTCGACCTGTTTTTCCGGCCCAGCGAGCGAGCCTTCGCCGATGCCGCAGCGGATCCCCGCCGGGTCCTGATCCGGCGCGCGGCGCACCTCACGAACCTCGAGCAGCCGGAGGCCTTCACGGCCGCGATCCGTCGGTTCGCCATCCGCGTCACGGACGGCGACCGGGGAGGCTGACCCGGCCCGACGGGGGGCCGATGGTATCCTCGACCGACCGCAGACCCACCACGGACCGAGGTTCCATGCGCGTTCGAAAGGCCGTCTTCCCCGCCGCCGGATGGGGCACACGCTTCCTCCCCGCGACGAAGGCCCAGCCGAAGGAGATGCTGCCCCTCGTCGACAAGCCGGTGATCCAGTACGCGGTCGAGGAGGCCGTCGCGTCCGGCATCGAGCAGGTGATCATCGTCACCTCCAGCCAGAAGCGGGCGATCGAGGATCACTTCGACACCTCGTACGAGCTGGAGCGCCTGCTCGAAGAGAAGGGTGACATCGAGATGCTCCGCCAGATCCGGCACATCTCGGACCTCGCCCAGGTCACCTACGTCCGGCAGAAGGAGCAGCTCGGGCTCGGGCATGCCGTCCTCGTCGCGAAGGAGGTCGTCGGTCACGAGCCGTTCGCGGTCATCCTGTCGGACGATGTCGTCGTCGGCGACCGGCCGTGCATCGGCCAGCTTATCCACGCCTACAACCAGACCCATGCGTCGATCGTCGCTGTCATGGACGTCCCGCCCGCAGAGACCCAGCGCTACGGCGTGATCGCCGGCGAGGAGGTCGAGGGCGCACTCAATCACGGCCGCCTCCACAAGGTCAGCCGGCTCGTCGAGAAGCCGCGGCCCGAGGAGGCGCCCTCGAACCTGGCGATCATCGGCCGCTACGTCCTCACGCCGAAGATCTTCGACAAGCTCGAGCAGACCCAGCGCGGTGCGGGCGGCGAGATCCAGCTGACCGACGCGATCGAGGCGCTCATGCAGGAGCAGGCGGTCTACGGCTACGAGTTCGAGGGAACGCGCTACGACTGCGGGACGACGATGGGCTGGCTGAAGGCGTCCGTCGAGCTGGCGCTGGAGCGTCCGGAGCTTGCCCCCGAGTTCCGGAACTATCTGAGCGGCCTCCAGCTGTAACGGCCGCGGCGCCCGGGCGTCGTCCGGACGATGAGCGCCAGATCGTGACCCTCGAGGTCCTCGTCATCGGTGCGATCCGCGTGCTGGGATCCGTCCCGGTCCTGCGCTGGCCGCTCGCGGGCGGTCTGCTCGCGATCCTGGTCGATCTGTCCGACCTGCTCCTCCGCGACACGCTCGACCTCGGCGGGATCCCCGACTATCAGGCGTTCGACAAGGTCGCGGACCAGGTCTACCTCGCGCTTTTCCTCGTCGTCGCTCTCCGCTGGTCCGGCGTGGAGCGGTCGATCGCTGTCGGCCTGTACGTCCTCCGCCTCATCGGATTCGTCGCCTTCGAGCTGACGGGTGAGCGCGCGCTCCTGCTCGTGTTTCCGAACGTGTTCGAACCATGGTTCCTGGTCGTCGCGGGGATCCACCACTGGCGGCCGGGGTTCGCGTGGCGGCCTGCAGCGTTGATCGCCGTCTTGACCGTTCTGACGGCGCTGAAGGAGGTCCAGGAATGGGCGCTGCACGGCGCACGGCTGTTCGACGGGATCAGCTCGCTCGAGTTCCTCGACCGCGTCCGTGCCTGGCTGACCGGAGGCTGACGGTGATCGGCAGAGTCACGGACCGCCTCGACGAACGTCGTACGGTACGATCCGACCGGCGCGTCACCGCCCGGGGTCGTCCGGCAACGGTCGCCGCCACGGCACGGATCCGCAGCGGAGACCCACTTGGCTGAGCTCGGGACGATCCTCGGCGGGCGCTATCGACTGGTCGAGCTGCTCGGGCAGGGCGGCATGGCCCGGATCTATCGGGCCCACGACAACCAGCTCGACCGCGACGTCGCCGTCAAGATCCTCCGGCCCGAGTACGGGCGCGATCCGGATTTCGGATCGCGCTTCCGGCACGAAGCCCAGGCCGCCGCGTCGCTGAACCACCCGAACATCGTCGCCGTCTACGATTACGGGCAGGACGAGGCCGGGCCGTTCATCGTCATGGAGCTCGTCGACGGCGAGGACCTCGCCTCGATCATCAAGCGCTCCGGGGCATTGCCGCCGCGTCAGGCCGCCCGCGTCACCGCCGAGGCCGCGCGAGCCCTCCACGCCGCCCACCAGCGCGGGATCGTCCACCGGGACGTGAAGCCCGGCAACGTGATGATCAATCGCGACGGCCAGGTCAAGGTGACGGACTTCGGGATCGCCCGGGCCATCGCCGAGGCCCAGATGACGCTCCCCGGCACGACGCTCGGCTCGGTCCACTACTTCAGCCCCGAGCAGGCCCGCGGCGACCAGGCGACCGCCGCCTCGGACATCTACTCGCTCGGGATCGTCCTGTTCGAGCTGCTGACCGGTCATCGGCCCTGGGAAGCGGACTCGGCGGCGGCCGTCGCGATGGCGCGGCTGGCCGGGCCGGCCCCGGATCCGCTCACCTTGCGTCCGTCGACGCCGCCAGACCTCGCCGCGATCGATCGGAAGGCTCTCGCGACCGAGCCCGCCGATCGCTGGTCGTCGGCCTCGTCGATGGCGGCCGCGCTCGAGGCGTTCCTCGCCGGCACGGCCGTGCCGGGCCTGACGGGCACGACCACCTGGTCGACGCCGACCGTCGCGTCCGGCGGAGGGCTCGCCGGCGGGGCCGCCGCTGCCGGGGCCGCGGGCGCAGCCGGTGCCGCGGCGGGCGGGGGCCTCGCCGGGACAGCCGCGACGGCTCGGGCGAACCCCGGCGCGATCCCGTACGCCCCCGATGCCTATGCCGAAGACGCGCCGTCGCGGGCCGCCGATCCGGCCTTCCGACGTCCACCCGTCGCCGGTGGCCGCTCTGGCGGGACGCGTCCGCCGGCTCGCCGCGTCGAGGAGGACGAGGAGCCCGGCGGGACGTCGCCAGCCGTATGGGCGGCCGGCATCATCGCGCTGCTGATCCTCGCGGCTGCGGGGTTCCTCGTCTTCAACCTCCTGTCCTCCCCGGGGACGACGCCCGCGGTCCAGGTCACGGTCCCGGATTTCATCGGGAAGAGCTTGCCCGAAGCCCAGGCGCTGGCCACGCAGACGGGCGTCACGCTGGATTCGACCGCGACCGCGCAGGCGAGCGGCGCGAAGGTCAACTCCGTCCTCAGCCAGGACCCGCCGGCCGGGACGAAGGTCGACCGCGGTGGGACCGTCAAGGTGACGATCGCCGTCGGCCCGGGCACGGTCGCGGTGCCCGACGTCCGCGGCAAGACCGAGATCGAGGCGTTCAACCTCCTCATCGCCGCCAAGCTCCAACCCGGGGGGAAGACCGAGGCATTCGATCCATTGATCCCGGCGGGCTCGGTGATCAGTACGACGCCGTCCGCCGGCGTCCTCGTCAACGAGGGCACGCCGATCGCCTACATCCTCTCGAAGGGCCCCGAGCCAAGCGCCAGCCCGAGCCCCAGCCCCTCACCGAGCCCGACGCCGTCGCCGACCCCGGTGCCCACCCCGGCCCCGACGCCGGTCCCGACACCGGTCCCGACACCGGCGCCGATCACGGTCGGGGACTACGTCTGCAAATTGGTCGGCGACGCGAAGGCCCAGATCGTGGCCGACGGCTTCTCCGTGGGGCCGGTCCTCCCGACCGATAACGACGCGTGGTTCGTCAACGGTCAGGCGCCGACGGCCGGAACGAAGGCGCCCCCGGGCTCGCAGATCACGATCACGACGCAGGAGACGAAGCCCGCCAGCTGTCCCTGAGGAGATCAGCGCGGCGAGGCGTCGACCTCGACCCACAGCCGTTCGGAACGTCCCGGCCGCGTCCGCGCCGGCGGGTCGAGGCTGATCGGCGAGCCACCGGGCAGGTCCAGCGCCGGATCCTGGTCGGGCAGCCAGGCGGGCGGGCGGTCGGGACCGGCGATCGCGCCGTCCTCCCAGCACGCCCGCACCTCGTCACCGAGCAGGGGTTGGCGGCGGCGATCCAGGCCGCAGAAGCCGACGCGCGCGGCAACCGATCCGCGGAAGTTCCGGCAGGTGCCGCAGCTGGTCGACGAGCGATGGCAGACCCAGCACCGCGACGCCAGCGGTTGGGGCGTCGAGCAGTGCGGACAGCGCCATGACGGCATGACAGGATGGTAGCTGCGCGCACCACCCGTGTCACGCGATCCGCGCGGCCGATCGAACGAGGGGCCTATTTCTTGATCGTGATGACCGTGCGGTCGGTGGTGTCGCCGAAGTCTGCCGTCTGGACGATGGCCGTCACCGAGATCTGCCCCGCGGTGGCGCCCTTCGGGATCGTCGTCGTGAACGACACGCGGCCATTCGCGCCGGTGGTGAGCACCGACGAGGTGATCGCGGGCACGCCCGGGATCGCGAGCGTGAACGTGACGTTCGCGCCGGCGAGGGCCTTGCCGTCGGGGTTCGTGACCGTGACCGTCAGCTCGACGCTCTCCGGCAGCCTCGACAACCGGACCTGATAGAACGAGGCCGCGACGCTCGCGGTCAGCGCCCCGGTGCCGCGCTGGATCGCCACCGAGGCGACGTTCGCGTTCCCCGCCGGATCGGTGGCGGTCACCTGGATCTTGTTCAGGCCGGTCCCGATCGGGATCGAGATGTTGAACAGACCCGTTGTGTCGGCCTCGCCGGTGACCGTGGCGTTCGTCGTCAGGTTCCGGATGCTCAGCGTGCTCCGCCCCTGGGTCTTGCCGGTGACGCGGACGGTCTTCGCGTTGACGACCGCGTTCGCCTTGGGAGCCGTGATCGTGATCTTCGGCTTCGCCGTGTCAAGGATGTAGGTCACGGCCGCCGACGTGTCCGACTCGACATCGTTCGGGCCGACGATCGTCGCGGTGAAGATGTTGGCGCCCGGGCTCAGCGGCAGCCCCGGGATGAGGAACTGCTGACGCGGGCCGACGGCCTGCTCGATGACGACTCCCGGGTCGCCCTTGCCGATCGCCACGTAGATCCGGATCCGGGTGTCGGCGGTGCCGGCGATCGCGGCCGGAACGGTCCCGGCGAGATCCACACGGGCCTGGTTCGTGTACGGCTCGTCGGGCGCCTCGAGCGTCGGAGGATCCGAGATGTCCAACTCCGGCACGCTCGGCACCGGGGTCCGCGTCAGGTCGCCGACAAAGCCGTTGAATGCGCTGCCGACCGCAGCGCCCATCCGGGCCAGGCCGCCGTTGGCGAAGAGCAGGACCGCCACGCCGAGGGCGACGACGGCCGCGGCCATCAACAGGCGGAACGGCAGGGCGATCCCGGGCCCGCGCTCGATCCGGCGATGCGGCGCGAGGCGATCCGGCGACGGCGCCCGGGGACGCGTCGGCGCGGGCGCCGGGCGCCCGCTGGACGGGGGACGCGGACGCACCTGCGGTGGTCGCGCGCCTCGCCGGGTGGTCATCGGCGCCGATTGTCGCACGCGGTCGCGCACCGAGCGTGACCGATGGCCGTTTCAGTGCGACAGGTTGTAGTCTTGCGCGGTCCGGCGCGCGGCCCGCTCGTCCCGTTGCGCGTCGCCTCGAGGGGATGGATGCAGGCAAGAGACCCAAAGCGCGACCGCCCGCCCGGCTCCATCGGCCGGCCCGCGTTCGGCATCGGCCCGATCGCCCGCGTGAGCCGGCCGGGCCGCCCCAACGCCCCGTCCTCCTTCACCGATCGTCGTGACCACGCAGCGGCCGCCGCGACCGGTTCACCGGCTGTCCGGATGCCGATGCCGATCCGGCCCGGGATGCCCGGCAGGATCGGGCCGCCGGCACGCGCGCCGCTGCCCGCCTTGCCACCGTCGCGCGGCGGGTTCGGGCTGCCGAACCTCCGGCGGAACGTGTGCCCGCACTTCTACATGACCGGCTCCCGAGGGGCGATCCCGATCCAGGCCCCACATCTCCTGAAGGCGCTGATCCGCCAGGACGCGAACGTATCGCGCTGCCAGCTCCGCGGCGGCGTCCACCTCGAGCAGGGCTACGTCAACGACGTGTGCCTGACGCCGCGCTTCAACCAGTGCGTCTTCTACGAGGACGACCTGACGCGCGAGTGACCGACGCGGCAAACGGAAGCGGAGGACCGGGCGAGCCGGAGATCGGCGCGGCGTACCAGACGGCGCTCACGGCGCTGGCGGCGCGCGGCCGGTTCGGGATCCGCCTGGGGCTGGGCCGGACGCGGGCCCTCCTGCGCGAACTCGGCGACCCGCAGCTCGCGGTGCGCGGGGCGCTCGTCGCCGGGACAAACGGCAAGGGCAGCGTCCTCGCGCTCGCGGCAGCGGCCGTCCGCGCGGCCGGGCTTCGTGCCGGGGAGACGCCGAAGCCCCACCTCGTCTCGTACCGCGAGCGGCTTCAGATCGCCGGGCGGCCCGTCGACGCGGCCACGTTCGCGCGTCTCGTGGGGGACGCGATCGCGGCCGCGGATCGGCTCCCGCGGCGGCTCGGCGATCCGACAGAGTTCGAGCTGCTGACGGCGATCGTCTTCCGCTGGTTCGCCGAGGAGCGGGTCGATCTCGCGCTCGTCGAGGTCGGGCTCGGTGGGCGGCTCGACGCGACGCATGCTTGGGATGGCGGCGTCGCCGCGATCACGAACGTCGACCTCGACCACACCGACCGGCTCGGCCCGACGATCGCCCACATCGCCCGCGAGAAGGCCGCGATCATCGAGCGTGGCGATCGTGCCGTGACCGGCGCCACCGGAACGGCGCGGGCCATCGTGGCGCGCCGCGCCCGCCGGCTCGGGGTCCCGCTCCGAATCGTGGAGCCGGCACCGGTCATTGCCGTCGACCGCGATGGGCTGATCGTCGAGTTGGCCCGGCTCGGGCGGACGCGGGTGGGGTTGCGGGGCCGCCACCAGGCGGCGAACGTCGCGGTCGCCGACGCCATCCTCGACGCCCTGGGCGAGGCCGGGATCGCCGAAGTTGGCGGTGAGGCGCGCCGTCGCGGCTACGCCGAGGCCCGCTGGCCCGGCCGCCTCGAGCTGCTCACGATCGACGGGCGGGATGTGCTGCTGGACGGCGCCCACAATCCGGCCGGCGCGACGGCGCTGGCCGCAGCCCTCGACGAGCTCCGGCCGTTCCTCGGCCCCGGCCGGCCGACCCTTCTCACGGCCTCGATGGCCGACAAGGACGTCGCCGGTGTCGTCGCCGCGCTGGCGGGCTCGACTGCCCTCGCCGATGCGTGGATCGTCGCGACCGCGGTCGAAGTCGCGCGGGCCCTCCCGGCGGAAGATCTCGCCGCGGCCTGGCGGGCGACCGCGAGGAGCCGCTCGAGGGGCGTGCGGACGATCGATGCCGAGCCAGACCTCGCGGCCGCCCTCGACCGGGCGCTGAGCGGTCCGCCCGGTCCGCTGATCGTCGCAGGCTCGCTCTATCTCGTTGGGGCCGTTCGCGCCCGCCTGGTCGACGATCCGCTGCTGCGCGATCCGGGCGACAATCGACCGCGATGAGCGATCCGTCGTCCGCCGCGCGGGGAGTCGTCGCCGCGCGCCCGGCCGCGGGCGGCGGGGCCGCAACGCCCTCGTTCGTGCTGCCCGCAGGCGCGCCGAGCGGCATCCCGGCGGCGCCTGCGTCGCTGACGATCGGTCCGTCGTTGTTCGCCTGGGGCGCGCGGACGTTCGTCATGGGGATCCTGAACGTGACGCCCGACTCGTTCTCCGGCGACGGGCTCCTCGCGAGCCCGACGGCCGCGGATGTCCGGGACCAGGCCGACCCGATCGCCGCGGCAGTCGAGCAGGCTGGCGCGATGGTCGCTGCCGGCGCCGACATCCTCGACATCGGCGGCGAGTCGACGCGACCGGGCCACGCCGCCGTCGACGAGGCCGAGGAGATCGCCCGGGTCGTTCCGGTCATCACTGCGGTCCGCGACGCGTTGCCCAGGACGGCGATCAGCGTCGACACGACGAAGGTCGCCGTCGCGGCCGCCGCGCTCGACGCCGGCGCCGATCTCGTCAACGATGTCTGGGGCATCGGCCCGGACGACGGACTCCTCCGCCTCGCAGCCGGCCGGGAGGTCCCGATCGTCCTCATGCACAACCGCGCGGAAGCGCGCTACACGAACCTGATGGCCGAGATCCTCGCCGACCTCGAACGGGCGATCGAGCGGGCGCTCGCCGCGGGCGTCGCCTGGGGAGCGATCATCGTCGACCCGGGCTTCGGGTTCGGGAAGACCGTAGCGCACAACTTGGCCCTCCTCCGCGAGCTGCCCGCGCTGCGCATACTCGGCCGGCCGATCCTGCTCGGGACATCCCGGAAGTCGACGCTCGGCAAGGTCCTCGACCTGCCGGCCGATCAGCGCCTGGAGGCCACCCTGGCGACGACGGCGCTCGGCATCGCGGCCGGGGTCGACATGGTCCGGGTCCACGACGTGGAGCCGAACGTCCGGACGGCGCGGATGGCGGACGCGATCGTGCGGGCCGCCCGACCATGACCGACCGGATCGTCCTCCGCAACATCCAGACGGAGGGCCGCCACGGCGTCTACGAGCACGAGCTCCTCGCCCCGCAGCCCTTCGAGATCGACGTGGAGCTCGTCCTCGACCTCCAACCCGCGGGTCTCCACGACGATCTCGCGCTCACGATCGACTACGGCCGCGTCGACGCGATCGTCCGCCGGATCGTCGAGTCGACGTCGTTCCGCCTCCTCGAGGCGATCGCCGAAGCGATCGCCCACGAGATCCTCGCCGAGTTC
>DASXTH010000314.1:0-13449 GCA_036505555.1 Candidatus Limnocylindrales bacterium
CGCCCTCGGGCCGTACGCCGCGGGCTTGAACGCCGGTCGCTGGGACTACCTGTTCAGCTGCATCAAGACGTTCCGTGGCCGGCCCGACCGCATCCTTCCGGAGCGCGCCCAGCTGACGATGACGACGCCGTTCATGCGCGCCTACACCGAGCTGCTGGTGCGGACCTGCCATCGGCGGGGCGCCCACGCGATCGGCGGGATGGCGGCGTTCATCCCGTCGCGACGCGATCCGGCGGTCAACGCGGCGGCGATGGCCAAGGTGCGCGACGACAAGGAGCGCGAGTCGCGCGATGGCTTCGACGGGACGTGGGTCGCCCACCCGGACCTCGTCCCGCTCGCGACGGAGATCTTCGACGGCGTCCTCGGCGGCCGGCCGAACCAGAAGGACCGGCTGCGCGAGGAGGTCGCCGTCACCGGCGCGAACATCCTCGACTTCCGGGTGCCGGACGGACGCATCACCGAGGACGGCGTCCGTCTGAATGTCTCGGTCGCGCTCCAGTACCTCGATGCCTGGCTCGCGGGGAACGGCGCCGCTGCGATCAACAACCTGATGGAGGACGCGGCGACCGCGGAGATCTCGCGCTCGCAGCTCTGGCAGTGGCGTGTGGGTGGCGCGCGGCTGGACGACGGCCGGTTCGTGACGGGTGGTCTCTATAGCGCGATCCGCGACGAGGAGCTGGCCGCGCTGGGCGGTGCCGATGGTGGGAATGGCCACCTCGCCGACGCCGTGGCGATCCTCGACGAGCTCGTCCTCGACGATTCCCTGACCGAGTTCCTGACGATCCCCGCCGGCGCGCTCCTCGACTGATGGCGGCGCTCGCGCTCCGCGTCGTCGGGCCGGTCCTGGCGATCATCGCGTTCGGGCTGTACTGGTGGGTCGGGCCGAACCAGCAATCGACCGACCCGTACCTGCCTCTCGCCGACGCCTGGCTCCACGGCCACGCCGAACTCGACGCGATGCAGTACACGTGGATCGAGCTGGCCTACTACCACGGCCAATGGTTCGTTCCGTTCCCGCCGACGGCCACGGTCGCCGTCCTGCCGTTCGTCGCGATCTTCGGCCAGACCTTCGACACGAACCTGACCTCGGCGATCGTCGGCGGGATCGGGGTCTGGCTGATGTGGGGGCTCATGCGCCAGGTCGGGTTGGACGTCCGAGCCGCGCTGTTCCTGACGGTGACGTGGGCGGTCGGGTCGGAGGCGTTCTGGGCGTCGGCGGTCGGCGGCACGCACCTCTTCGCCGAGACGATCGCGGCGACCCTGCTCATCGCCGTCCTGCGGCTGGCTCTTGCGCACCGGGCGCCCATGCTGGCGGGGCTCCTGCTGGCGGCCGCCGTGGGTGCCCGGCTGCCGGTCGTGTTCGCGCTTCCGCTCGTGGTCGGGCTGTACGTGGGGCTGCCGACGCGGGTCCGCCGGCCCAGCCAGGAGCAGCTGATGGCCACGGTCGACGTCGGGCTCGGCATGCTCGGGCCGGCGATCGGGATCGCGGCGTACAACCTGATCCGGTTCGGGTCGCCGATCGAGTTCGGCTACGGCCTGATCACGTCGCGGACCGGGGAGTCGGTGCTGGACGAGCCGTGGTACACGCACGGGCTGATCTCGCCCTACTACCTGCCGCGCGGGCTATTCGCGATGCTCGGTCGGCAGTGGGAATTCGTGGATGACTTCCCGTGGTTCCACCCGACGTGGGCCGGCCAGGCCGTGACGTTCACGATGCCGCTCGTCCTGTGGGTGATCTGGGCGCGGCTGCGCGACCCGCTCGTGGCGTACGCGCTGGGGTCGGCGGCCCTGATCCTGCTCGTCGACCTCGTCCACGGCGAGACCGGCTACGCCCAGTTCGGCTACCGGTTCATCGTCGATGCGCTGCCGATTCTGTGGCTCGTGCTGGCGACGGTGATGAAGCGCGGCGTGGGGCGGGGAGCGGCGATCGCCGGGGTCGCGGGGATCGCCATCTTCGCGTACGGGATGACCGCGATCTACGGGTTCGACTTCGTCAGTCCGTAGCGGTCGAGCCGTTGGCGATCTTTGTCCAGCGACTTGACAAAGCAGCTGGAGTGGCGCACTTTGTCCACCGACTGGACGAAGTCCGGCGCGGAGGAGCGCGGACTCGGCCCGTGAGGAGGACCCACCCGGCCGATGGCGCTCCCGACCAAGGCGACCCATCAGCAGACCCGCGTCCACAACGAGCGGCTCGTCGTCCGCACGCTCTACGACCTCGGGCCGATCAGCCGCGCCGAGATCGCCCGCCTCACCGGTCTGACCCGCACCACCGTCTCGGCGGTCGTCTCGGACCTCCTCGACGACGGCGTGGTCCGCGAGATCGGCCGCGGCCCGTCGAGCGGCGGCAAGGCGCCGATCCTCCTCGAGGTCGACGACGACGCCCGCCTGGTCGTCGGGCTCGATCTCGGCGAGGAGCATTTCGCCGGCTCCCTCGTCAATCTCCGCGGCGAGATCCGGCGGACGGTCGAGCTGCCCGTCGACGGCCGCGACGGCGACGCCGCCCTCGAGCTCGTTTACGACCTCCTCGATCGGCTCCTCGACGGCACGACCGCACCGATGCTCGGCATCGGCATCGGGACGCCGGGCCTCGTCGACAGCCGGACCGGCACGATCCGCCGCGCGGTCAACCTCGACTGGCGCGACCTGCCGCTCGGGCCGATCGTCGCCGAGCGCTACGACGTCCCCGTGAACGTCGCGAACGATTCGCAGGCCGCCGCGCTCGCGGAGTACACGTACGCCGGCGGCGACCGCGTCCCGAACCTCATCGCGATCCGCGTCGGGCGCGGCGTCGGCGCGGGGCTGATCCTCCGCGGCGCGCTGTTCCAGGGTGACGGCTCCGGGGCCGGCGAGATCGGCCACGTCGTCGTCGACGAGAACGGAACGCTCTGCCGCTGCGGCCGGACCGGCTGCCTCGAGACCGTGGCCGGCATGCGGGCGATCGAAGCCCGGGCGACCGAGGCGACCGGCCGCCCGACCGACATTGCCGCCACACGCGAGGCGATCGAGGCCGGCGAGGCCTGGGCGATGACGATCGCCGATGAGGCCGGCGCGGCTCTCGGGACCTCGATCGCGGGTCTCATCGGCGCGCTCGACATCCGTCGGATCCTCCTCCTCGGCCCCGTGACCGAGCTCGGCGAGCCGTGGCTCGCCGCCGTGCGACGGGAGGCCGGCAACCGCGCCCTCGCGCTCCTCGCCGACGACATCGAGATCAGCGTCGCCCGCCCGACGACGAACGTCGTCGTCCGCGGCGCGTCCGCCCTGCTCGTCGCGCGCGAGCTCGGCCTGAGCCTCGCCCGATGAGCGCGACCGGGACCGGCGCCATCCGCGTCGGCGTCGACATCGGCGGCAGCAAGATCGCCGTCCTCGTCGTCAACGCGGCAGGGACCGTCCTCGCCCGGCGGCACGTGCCGGCCGCGTCGTCCGAGCCGGACCAGGCGATCGCTCAGATCGTCGAGGTCATCCGCGACACCGTCGCCGAGTCCGGCAGCTCGATGTCCGACGTCGAAGCCGTCGGCCTCGGCGTCCCGGGCCGGGTCGACAGCGCGAGCGGCGACGTGACGTTCGCGGTCAACCTGGGCTGGCAGCATCTGCCGCTCGGCCGCCGGCTCAGCGTCGCCCTCGGCGTTCCGTGCATCGTCGAGAACGACGTCCGCGCCGCGGCCGTCGGGCTCCATCGCGAGGCGCCCTTCGGGGCGACCGACGATCTCGTGTATCTCGGGATCGGGACGGGGATCTCGGCTGGCGTCATTCTCGACGGGCGGCTCCATCGCGGCGTCCGCGGCCTCGCCGGCGAGATCGGCCACGTCGTGCTCGATCCGGATGGAGCCCAGTGCGCCTGCGGCCTGCGCGGCTGCTTCGAGACGATCGCGGCGGGCGCCGGGATCGCCGGTGCCGCACGCGAGGCCGTAGCCGCGGCCGTCGCCAGCGGCGAGCCGACGTCCCTCGCCGCGGTCGCCGATCCCACCGCCGCCGACGTGTTCGCGGCGGCCGCGGCCGGCGACGCCGCCGCGGCCCGGATCGTCGATCGTGCGGCCGCCGCGATCGCCCGGATGGTCCACGAGCTCGTCCTCGCCTACGACGTCGAGCTCGTCGTCATCGGGGGCGGGATCAGCCGTGCCGGTGAGCCGCTCCTCGAGCGGGTCCAGGCCGGCCTCGCCCGGATCGGTGCTCCGTCGCCCTTCGCGGCGGAGCTGCTAGCCGAGACCGACGTCCGACTCGTCGGCTCGGATCACGACGTCGGGACCCGCGGGGCGATCGCCCTGCTCGGACCCCACATGGAGGGGGTGGTCGCACGCGAAGCCGTCGGTTGAGGGAACACGGCCGCGCGGCGGCCAACCGCGTCTTGCGGATCGTCACTCGAGGAGGAGCACACCAGTGAAGCTGAAGCAAACGTTGACCCTGGCACTGTCGACGGGCTTGTTGTTCGTCGCGTGCGCCGGGTCGGCATCCCCGTCCCCGTCCGCAGCCACCGCGCCGTCGACGGCGCCGGCCTCGACGGCCCCAGCGTCGGCCGGCGCCTCGGCGGCCCCGTCCCAGTCGGCGGCCCCGCTCGCGGTCGACCCCGCCGAAGCCGTCATCACCGGGATCGAGCCCGGTGCGACGATCACGTTCTGGACGTTCTATCTGTCCCCGACGTTCGACAACTACATCAAGGAAACGATCGAGCGCTTCAAGGGCACATACCCCGGCGTCACGGTCAACTGGGAAGACCATCAGGGCACGTTCCAGGACGACCTGAAGAACGCGTTCGCCGCCGGCAACGCGCCTGACGTGATCAACCTCTCGGTCAGCGAGGGCTGGGTCTCCGACTACGCGTCGAGGGGCCTCCTCCTGAACCTCGACGACAAGGTCCCCCAGGCCGTCAAGGACATCTACTTCCCCGGGCTGTGGAAGGAACAGCTCATCGACGGCAAGAACTACCAGTTCCCGTGGTACCAGGGCCTGAACGTCGAGCTGATCAACAAGCGGCTCTTCGAGAAGGCCGGGCTCGATCCGGCGGCGTTCCCGAAGACGATCGACGGGATCAAGGACCTGTGCCAGACCCTGAAGGACAAGGCCAGCACCGTCTGCGACATCCGGCTCACCGTCAACGACCTGATCGCCCAGATGGTCTATGAAGGCAACGTCAAGCCGATCAGCGACGACGGCAAGACCTTCACGTTCGACTCGCCCGAGGCGGTCGCGTGGCTCCAGCTGTACGTCGATATGGTCAAGGCCGGCACGGTCGACAACTCGATCATCACGACGAAGGAAGACCGGACCGGACTGCTCCTGTTCTCGGCGGGCCAGGCTCCGTTCTATGCGACGGGCCCGAACCTGATCCGCGACGTCAAGTCCAACAACGAGACCCTCTACAACGACCTGGCGGTCGCGATGTCGCCGCTCGGCAAGTCGAACGTGACCGGCAAGGGCCTGATGAGCATCTCGGTCAAGGGCGACACGAAGTACCCGAACGCGTCGATCGCCCTCGCGCAGTTCTTCACGAACCCGCGGAGCATGGTCGCGTTCAGCAAGATCGTCTCGATCTACCCGTCCTCCCCGAAGGCGTTCGAGGATCCGTTCTTCTCGACGCCGTCGGGCCTCATCGAGGACAGCGCCCGGCCGCTCGCCGGAAGCATCATCGCCACGTACGCGGACATCGTTCCGACCATCCCGAAGAAGGCCGATGTCAACGACCTCGTCCTGAAGGCCGTCGAGTCCGCGCTGTTCAATGACGTCCCCGCGCAGCAGGCGCTGTCGGACGCCGTCAAGGCGGCCAACGCGCTGATCAAGTAGGAAGCCAGCACATCACCGAGTGACCGCGGCCCGCCGCGCCTCCCCCCGGCGGGCCGCCCACTCTCCCTCTGTCCACCGCTCCCGCACTGTCGACGACCAGGATCTCTCCGATGACGAACCGCTTCCGCGCGACGCCTTACGTGTTCCTGCTGCCGGCCCTCGTGCTGATCGCGATCTTCGTCGTCTACCCGATCCTGGCGGTCGTCTACTACTCGTTCACCGATTACGACATCGTCCGGCCGCCCGTCTGGGTCGGCCTCGACAACTTCGCCCACGTCTTTGCCGACAAGACCTTCTGGCTCGCGTTGACGCACTCGTTCGTGTACCTGCTCGTGACCCCGATCCTGATCATCCTCTCGATCGGGCTCGCGATCATCGTCAACCGCAAGCTGCGCGGCATCCAGATCTACCGCGCCCTCTACTTCGTGCCGGCCGTCAGCGGCTCGATCGCGATCGGGCTGTCGTGGCGCTGGCTGTTCGACCGGAACGGGTTCATCAACGGCGTCCTCCAGTCGTGGGGCGTCATCCAGGACCCGATCCAGTGGCTCTCGACCCCTGCCCTCGTCCTGCCGATCGCGATGCTGCTCACGATCTGGGCGGGCGTCGGCTACTACTCGGTCATCTTCCTGGCCGGCCTCCAGAACATCCCTGAGGAGCTGTACGACGCGGCCCGGATCGACGGCGCCAACGACTTCCAGAAGCACTGGCACGTGTCGCTGCCCGGCCTCCGCCCGCAGATCGTCTTCGTTGCCGTCATCTCGTCCCTCGCCGCGCTCAAGGTGTTCGACGAGATCTACATCCTGACCGGCAAGACCGGCGGGATCCTCGACTCCGGCGTCACGATGGTCTTCTACCTGTGGAAGCAGGCGTTCGTGCTCCAGCACGCCGGCTATGCCGCGGCGATCGCGCTCATCCTGCTGGCGATCACGCTCGTGTTCTCGATCGCGAACGTCCGGCTGCTCGAGCGCCAGGACGCGGATCGATGAGCCTATCGGACGCGGCCGCATCGGCAGCCATCGCCGCCCGTCCGCGGGCTCGACGCCGCGGTCGGCGCGCCGTGTCGAGCGCTGCGTGGTACCTCGTCCTGACGGTCCTCGCGTTCATCACGGTCTTCCCGTTCCTGTGGATGCTCCTGACGTCGCTGAAGGGCGCCGCCGACCCGCTGACCTCGGTGCCGCCACAGTTCATCCCGGCCCATCCGACGTTCGCGAACTACGAGCGCGTCCTCGCCCTCCTGCCGGTTCCGACGTACTTCCAGAACTCGATCATCGTCGCGGTGCTCGTGACGGGGCTGAACGTGCTCGTCTCCGCGATGGCGGCGTACCCGCTCGCGAAGATGCGCTTCCGCGGCCGCGAGGCGGTGTTCTACCTGCTCCTCGCGACCCTGATCGTGCCGGCCCAGCTCACCTACATCCCGAGCTTCATCCTTGCGGTGAACTTCTTCCACTACTACGACACGCTCGCGGCGGTGATCCTCCCCGGGATCGCGAGCGCCTTCAACATCTTCCTCATGCGCCAGGCGTTCCGGGCGATCCCGAACGACCTGATCGACGCGGCGCGGGTCGACGGCGCCGGGGAGTGGCGGATCTGGCGTCAGATCCTCCTGCCGGTCGTACGGCCCTCGCTGGCCGCGGTCGCGATCTTCACGTTCGTGACCTCCTGGAACGACTTCCTCTGGCCGTCGCTGATGCTCCACAGCCCGAAGGGCCTGACCCTGCCGGTCGGGCTCGTCGCGCTCCAGGGCCAGTTCGTGTCCGACTTCCGGGCGACGGCCGCCGGCGTGACCCTCACGGTCATCCCGATCCTGCTGTTCTTCGTCGTCGTCCAGCGCTGGTTCGTCCGCGGCCTGGCCGGCGCGGTCAAGGGCTGAGGTGACCGGGCGGGATCACCTCCTCGTCTCGTTCGACGGCCTCGAGCTGTCGCCGGCGGCGGCCGAGGCGATCGCCCGGCGGGCCTCCGGCGTCACGCTCTATCGGCACCTCAACGTCCGGACCGCGGCGCAGGTCCGTCGGCTGACTGACGAGCTCCAGGCGGCCGCAGCGCGGCTGGGACTGCCGCCGCTCCTGATCGGGGCCGACCATGAGACCGGGCAGCTCCACGCGATGGGCGACGACGCGACGCCGTTTGCCGGCGCGATGGCGCTCGGCGCCGTCGGGGACGAGGCGCTGGCGGAGCGGGTCGCGGTCGCGATCGGGGCGGAGCTCCGGGCGATGGGCGTCAACCTTGTCTACGCGCCGGTCTGCGACCTCGCGACGAACCCGCGCAACCCGGTCGTCGGGAATCGCTCGTTCGGCGACGACCCTGCGGCAGTTGGCCGGCTGGCGGCGGCGACGGTCCGCGGGCTGCAGTCGGCGGGAGTCGCGGCCACGATCAAGCACCTGCCGGGTCACGGCGAGCCGGGCGGCGACTCGCACCTGGGACTGCCGGTCGTGGAGGCGTCGGCCGACGAGCTCCGGGCGCGCGAGCTCGTCCCGTTCCGCGCGGCAATCGAGGCCGGTGCCAGGGTGGCGATGGCGGGTCATCTCGCCGTTCCGGCATTGACCGGCCGGCGTGACCTGCCGGCGACGCTCAGCCGCGAGATCGTCATTGGGCTGCTCCGCGACGAGCTCGGCTTCGGCGGGCTCGTCGTCAGCGACGCGCTCGACATGGGCGGGGTGCAGGGCGCCGATGGAGCCGACGTCTCGGGCGCGCTGGCCGCCGGGATCGACCTGCTCCTGTGCGGCCCGGATCCCGCGGCCCAGACGCGGGTCGAGGCGAAGCTCGCGCGAGCGGTTGCGGGCGTCGATCTCGCGGCGGCCGAGGACGCGGCCCGACGGCTGGAGAGGCTCCGTGACTGGATCGCGGGCTTCACACAGCCTTCTGCCGAGGTCGTCGGTGGCTCGACCCATCGCGTCCTGGCCGACGAGCTCGCGCGGCGCTCCATCACCCAGGTTCGCGACCGGGACGGCCTCCTCGGCCGTCGGCTGGATCCGAACGCGCGGGTGCTCGTGATCGAGCCCCGACCGGTCCTCCTGACACCGGCGGACACGACGTCGTGGCTGCCGGCGGGCGGTCTCGCAGCGGCGATCCGGACGCGGCTGCCCGCGACCGAGGGGATCGTCGTCGAGGCTGCGATCGAGCCGGCGGAGATCGTGGCGATCCGGGAGCGCGCCGGCGCGGCCGATCTCGTCGTCCTCGGAACGGTCGACGCACTCGGCCGGCCGTCGCTCGTCGAGCTCGCTCGGGCCCTCAAGGCGATCGGCCGACCGCTGATCGCCGTCGCCTTGCGCACGCCGTGGGACGCCGACGCCTACCCCGACGTCGGCTCGGTCGTCGCGTCGTACGGCGTGCAGGCGCCAACCCTCGACGCGGTCGCGGCGGTGATCGCCGGCGGCGCGCCGCTCAGCGGTCGGCTTCCGGTCCGGGTCCGGACCGCGGCCTGACCGGGCCGCCGGGCCCGCCGGCGATCGGCCCCAGGGCGGCGATCGCTTCCTCGTTGACCGCGAGCTGATCGAGATCCAGGACGACGTGTCCGAGCTCGGCGCGATCGGCGGCGACCGGGACGACGGCCCCAACTCGGACCCGCGTGCGCCCGACGGGATCGAGCCGATCGACGATCTCCGTCGTGAACCGCCGATGGCGGGGCAGGCTGACGTCGAGGCCGATCCGGGTCTCGACCCGGCCATCGCGCTCCCGCCCGAGCGGCTCGACGGCGAGGACGATGGCTCTTCCGACGTGGCCTTCGAGACGGATCCGAGCATCGTCGGAGCTCGATCCTCCGCGACGGTCGAGCCGGGCCCGCAGCCGGTCGATCACGCGCCCGCCCCGCCGCGCTCGACGAACCGGCCCCAGCCACGGTCGCCGACGGCCTGTCCGTCGCGGACGACGGCTCGGCCGCGGACGAACACGCTGCGCACCGCGCCGTCGACGGCGATGCCCTCGAACGGGGTGAAGTCGCTCGTGTGATGGAGGTCGGCCTGGCGGATCGTCCGTCGGATGGCGGGATCGAACAGGACCAGGTCGGCATCGCGACCGACCTCGATCGCGCCCTTCCGATCCAGCCCGAACCTGCGCGCGGGCGTGGTGGCGATCAGGTCGACCATCCGCTCGATCGTGATCCGGCCCGTGGCGACGCCCTCGCCATACACGACCGACAGGAGCGTCTCGATCCCGGGAGCGCCGTTGCTGATGCGGTCGAACGAGACGCCCTTGGCGGCCTCGCCCTTCTCGACCGCGACCCGGTCGGGGACATGGTCGGTCGCGACGAGGGACAGCTGGTCGGAAGCAAGACCCGCCCAGAGCGCGGCGCGATCGGTCGGTGGCCGAAGCGGCGGCGAGATGACGCTCTTTGCACACTCGAGCGGGTCCGGCTCGTCGTAGCGGGCGTCCGTCAGCGTCAGGTAGTGGGGGCAGGTCTCGGCGGTCGCTCGGACGTCGTCTGCGCGGGCGTCGGCCACGTGGCGGAGCGCTGCCGCACAGGACAGGTGGACGACGTGGACCGGTGCGCCCGCGGCCCGCGCGAAGGCCATCGCCCGGTGCGTGGCAACTGCCTCGGCCTCGGTCGACCGCGTGGCAGCGTGGTGACGTGGTGACGTATCACCATGCTGCAACGCTGAAGCGATCGCGGCATCGATGAGGACCGGATCCTCGCAGTGGACCTCGAGCATGCCGCCACGCTCGCCGAGGATCCGCATCGCCTCGAAGATCGCCCGATCGGCCAGCCGGAAGTCGAACACCATGAACGCCTTGGCCGTCGGGACGCCGGCGTCGACCATCGCCGGCAGCTCCGCGAGCGGATCGTCCATCCCGCCGAGGACCGCCGGGCTGAGCGCGAAATCGACCGCGCAGTCGGCGGCGGTCACGCGCCGGAACTCGTCGATCCCCGCCAGGATCGAGCGGTGCGCGGCCGGCGACGAGCCAGTCCCCGGGTTGTTGAACGCGAGGAAGGTCGTCGTCCCGCCGAATGCGGCGGCCAACGAGTCCTGCCAGAACCGGTCGGGCTCCGCGTCTGACGCGACGCGGGTGTGCGTATGGACGTCGATGGCGCCCGGCAGCAGCAGGAGCCCGGTCCCGTCGACGACCTCGACCGCGCCGGCCGCCGGCCCGCCGAGATCGGGCTCGATCGCCTCGATGGTCCCGCCCCGGACGGCCACGTCGGCTCTGCGCGATTCGCCGGTCGTCACGACTGTCGCGCCTCGAATGACGAGATCCGGAACCAACGGCTCGACCGACGTCGTCATCCGCCGAGCATAGACGCGCGACCCTTCAGTCGACCTCGCGGATCACGATCTCCTGTGCGCCATCCCACAGGCACCGTCGCCCGATCTCCCGGAGCCGGTCCGCCCAGCCCTCGTCCGGGACGATCGAGGCGAAATGGTTCGCCGCGAGCTGCCCCACTTTCGACGATGTCGTGCACGCCCCGTACGGGAAGAAGATCTCGCACTCGCTGATGCCGCCGGGGTACATCGCGAGCATCCCCGGCGCCGGATGCGAGGTGTGGTTCTCGTAGTCGATCCCGGGCCGGAAGTCGCCATATGGGATCCACGTGGACTCGCCGCTCCAGCGGCAGTGGATGAGCTTCGAGCGGATCGGCAGCATCCGCCGGATCGCCTCGATCGTCTGCGGCGCGGCGGGCTCCCAGCGGGCGCTAAAGTGGAGGTCGCCGACGTCGATCTGGAGCGTCGTCATGGACGGAGGATACGCGTGGCCGACGGCGGCGCGCCCACGATCTCGACCCACGTGCTCGACACCGGGCTCGGGCTGCCGGCAGAGGGCATCCGCGTTGCGCTCTACCGGCTCGACGTCGGCGCCGCGCCGATCCGGATGACCCAGGCCCTCACCGACGCCGACGGCCGCGTCCGGGATCTCCTCGAGCGTCCGCTCGTCGCCGGCGACTATCGGCTCGAGTTCGACATCGGTCCCGAGGACGATGCGTTCTTCCGGCGGGTCGCGGTCGATCTCCGCGTCGCCGATACGACGAGGAGCTATCACGTGCCGCTCCTCCTCGCGCCGTTCTCGATGACGACGTACCGGGGCAGCTGAGCCGTGGACGTGGCGTCGCTCGACGCGCTCCCCGCCGACACGTTCATCGCGGCGGCGGCCCCCTGGTTCGAGGGCGCGCCGCGGTTCCTCGCCCGGTTGGCCGCCGCGCGTCCGTACCGCGACGAATCGACGTTCTTCGCCCGCGCGGCCGCGATCGCGCTCGTGATGCCCGAGGACGAGCAGCTCGAGCTGATCGACGCCCACCCGCGGCTCGGAGCACCACCCGAGACCGTGTCGCACTTCTCGTTCGGCGAACAGGGCTACGACCGCGAGTCGACCGCGGCCATCGCCGACCTCGAGATCCTCAACGCGGAGTACGAGCGGCGATTCGGGTTCCGGTTCTGCGTCCACGTCAACGGCCGGAGCCGGCCGGACCTCGTGCCGGTCCTCGAGGCGGCCCTCGACGCCGACCGCGACGCCGAGATCCGGCGGGCGCTCCACGACGTCGTCGCGATCGCCCGCGATCGGTTCCGGAAGCAAGCGGAGCAGGTGACGGCATGATCGAGGTCGGCGCCAACAGCTACGGCAAGTCGGCCATCCGCCTCGTCAAGGTCGTCCGCGGCGAGACGCCCCATCGGGTCCGCGATCTGACGATCGCGATCGCGCTCGAAGGCGACTTCGCCACGTCCTATTCGGACGGCGACAACTCGGGCGTCATCGCGACCGACACGATGAAGAACACGTGCTACGCGCTGGCGGGCGAGCACCTGACGGGCGCGATCGAGGCGTTCGCGATCGTGCTCGGGCGACACTTCCTCGCGGCCGACCAGGTCTCGCGCGCTCGAGTGACGATCGACGAGCACGCCTGGCGGCCGATCGGCGCGGCTCCCGACGCCTTCACCCGCGACGCGTCCGAGACGCGGACGGCGCTCGTGTCGGTCGGGCGCGAGGCCGTGGTGGTGCGGGCGGGGATCCGCGATCTCGCGGTGATGAAGACGACGCGTTCGGCGTTCAGCGGCTTCCCGCGCGACGGGTTCACGACGCTGCCCGAGACCGAGGACCGGATCATGGCGACGAAGGTCACCGCGTCCTGGGCGTATGAGGCCGGCGCTCCGGTCGGCTTCGATGCTTCGCATGCCGCGGTGCGGACGACGTTCCTCGCGACGATGGCGGACCACCACTCGGTGTCCGTGCAGGCGTCGATCTGGATCGTCGCGAAGGCGATCCTCGAGCGCCACCCGGAGGTGGCCGAGGTCTCGATGTCGCTGCCGAACCTCCATCACTGGACCGTCGACCTGAGCCGGTTCGGGATCGTGAACGATCGCGAGGTCTACGTCTCGACGACGGAGCCGCACGGGCTGATCGAGGCGACGATCCGCCGGAGCGCGCCGGCGTCGTGACAGGCTAGGTGACACAGGCCCAGGCCACAGTCGGGGCCATGGAAGCCCGAATCCTGCCGCTCCCGACCAACGAGATCCGCGTCGATGGCGAACGGATCATCATCGAACGGTTCCTCCTGCGCGATCCGGCCCTCGCGGCGGTCCTCGCCCAGCGGGACCCGGCCGATCGGCCCGCCGTGATCGAACGGGCCCTGAAGGTGGGCCTCCTCGCGATCCAGGACGTCGCGGTCACGATGGACGTCGACCTGGTCCGCGACGAGTTCGAGAAGCTCGTCAAGTCGAACGAGCAGGCGAATGCGAAGGCGGCCGAGGC
>DASXTH010000315.1:0-3636 GCA_036505555.1 Candidatus Limnocylindrales bacterium
GTCGGGATCACGGGCTCCATCGCCAAGACCTCGACCAAGGAGGCGATCGCGACGGTCCTCGGGGCGGTGATGCCAACGCTCAAGAACGAGGGCAACCTGAACAACGAGATCGGGCTGCCACTGACCGTGCTGCGGTTGCGCTCCTCGCACCGCGCGGCGGTCCTCGAGATGGGGATGTACGTGGGCGGCGAGATCCGCGACCTGGCCGCGATCGGGCGGCCGGAGATCGGCGTCGTCACGGCCGTCCAGGCGGTCCACCTGTCGCGGATCGGGACGATCGAGGCGGTCGAGCAGGCGAAGGGCGAGCTCGTCGAGGCACTCCCCGGCGACGGGGTCGCGGTGTTGAACGCCGACGACGAGCGGGTCCGCCGGATGGCGTCGCGGACCCGCGCGCGGGCGATGACCTACGGGTTCTCCGGCGACGCCGACGTCCGCGCGGAGCGGGTCGCCTCGCGAGGCGTGGATGGCATGGCCTTCGACCTGGTCATCACGGCCGGGCGGCGAGACGCCGCGATCCCGGGTCTCGGCCGGTTGGCCGTTCATAACGCACTGGCCGCCGCGGCGGTCGGCGTGGCCGTCGGCCTGCCCCTCGATACGATCGCCGACGCGCTCGCCGGCGGTTGGAGCGCTCCGCATCGCGGTCAGCTGATCCAGGCCGGCGGCGTGACGATCGTCGACGACAGCTACAACGCGTCGCCGGGATCCGTGATCGCCGCCCTCGAACTTCTCGGCGGCCTTCCCGGACGAAAGATTGCCGTGCTCGGCGAGATGCTCGAGCTGGGTGACGACCACGACGCCGGCCATCGACGAGTCGGCGAGGCGGCTGGGACCATCGCGGATCACGTCGTCGTGGTCGGAGGCGGCGCCAATGGGATCGCTGCCGGGATCGGCACGGCAGGCCAGACGGCGTCGTCATTTGACGCCGTCCCGGACCGCGACGCAGCGCGAGAGCGTCTACTCCAGATGCTTCAGCCCGGAGACGTGGTCCTCGTCAAGGCCTCACGAGGGATCGAGCTCGATCGTCTCGTCGACGAGCTGGTCGCGGCCCTCGACGGCCCTGGGACGCTCGCATGACCGTCGAGCTCATCCAGGGCCTGCTCCTCGCGTTCGCGATCGTCGTGATCCTCATGCCGCCGTACATCCGGCTCCTGCGGGCGACCGGCTTCACCAAGCAGATCCGGATCGAAGGACCCGACTCGCACCAGGTCAAGCACGGCACGCCGACGATGGGCGGGGCACTGATCATCGCCGTCGTCCTCGCCCTGTATCTGCTTCTGCGTTGGCCGCCCGAAGGCGGCATCTACGCGCCGCTCGGCGCCCTCGCCGGCGTCGGCCTGCTCGGCGCGTTCGACGACTACTTGAACGCGAAGACCGGGGAGGGGATCCGCGTCCTTCAGAAGCTCATCTGGCAGGTCGTCTTCGCGTTCGCGTTCGCGTTCCTCATCCAGCGCACCTACAGCATCGACCAAATTGCGGTGCCGTTCGTCGGCGCGGTCACCGTCGACCCGGCGATCTACGTCCTGTTCGCCGCCTTCGCGATCATCGCCGCGAGCAACGGGGTGAACATCACCGACGGGCTCGACGGCCTGGCCGGCGGCACCCTCGTCTTCGCATTCGTCGCGTTCCTGCTCGTCGCTCTGTTGAACGTCCCGGCCCAGCCGAACCTGGCGTTCCTGTGCGCGCTGGTCATCGGCGCCCTGCTCGGCTTCCTCTGGTTCAACGTCCACCCCGCCCAGATCTTCATGGGCGACTCGGGGTCGCTGTCGCTTGGGGCGACCCTGGCGGTCATTGCCCTCATCACAGGCCAGATCCTCGTGCTGCCGCTGATCGGGCTCATCTTCGTCATCGAGACGGCCTCGGACATCATCCAGATCGGGTACTTCAAGCTGAGCGGCGGGAAGCGGGTGTTCCGGATGGCGCCGCTCCACCACCATTTCGAGCTCGCCGGCTGGGACGAGGAGAAGATCACGCTCCGGTTCTGGATCATCGGGATCCTCGCCGGGCTGCTCGGGGTGACGCTCTTCCTCGCTTCGATCCAGAAGCTCGCGTGAGCCCGACGATGGCGACGACGACGCCGCTCGACCTCGATGGGCTGACGATCGGCGACGTGCGCGATGGCGCCCTCCGCGGCCGCCCGATCACGGTCCTCGGGTTCGCCCGGAGCGGGATCGCGCTCGCCCGCTTCCTGACCGACGCCGGCGCCCGGGTCACGGTCTACGACGGACGCCCGGCGGCCGAGCTCGCGTCAGGGATCGAGCAGCTCGAGGGCCGCGATGTTCGGCTGCTGGCGGGGCCCGAGGTCGACCCGGCCGAGTCCTGGGCGGACGCCGCGCTCGTCACGACGTCGCCGTCGATCAACCCCGACTACCCGACGACCGAGCCCCGAATCCGCCGAGCGCTCCAGATGCTGGTGGCGGCTCGCGCGGCCGGAGACCCGGAAACACCTGCGCTCGTGTCCGAGCCGGACCTGTTCCTCCGTCTGTGCCCTGCCGCGACGATCGGGGTGACGGGGACGAAGGGCAAGACCACGACCTCGTCGTTGATCGCGGCGATCCTTGCCGCGGATCCCGCCCATCGCTCGGTCCTCGGCGGGAACATCGGGATCCCGCTTGTCGAGCGGCTCCCGGAGCTCACGCCGAACGACCGGGTCGTCATCGAGCTGAGTGAGCTCCAGCTGCCGACGCTGTCCCATGGGACGGACGTCGCGGTCTACACGAACGTCACCTCGGATCATCTCGATCGGCACGGGTCCCTCGAGGCGTATCGGCGGGTGAAGCGGCGGCTCGCCGAGCTCGTCGACCCCACCGGGGCGCTCGTCCTGAACGGCGACGACCCGATCGTGGCGGGGTACGGTGAAGGCGCTCGCGCGCGCGTCACCATGTACCGGCTCGGAGCCCCGGGGGCCGGGGAGTTGGGCGTCGTCCGCGGGCGGATCGTGACCGGCGCCGGGGTCGACGTCATGGCCGTCGACGAGCTCGCGATTCCGGGCCGGCACAACGTCTCCAACGCGCTGGCCGCGATCGCCGTCGGGTTCCACTTCGGGATCACTCCGGCGGCGATCCGCGAAGCCGCGGCCGGGTTCCACGGCGTCGAACACCGCCTGGAGTGGGTCGCGACAATCGACGGTGTTCGCTTCATCAACGACTCCCAGGGCACCCAGCCCGACGCGGTGATCGCGGCGCTGCGCGCCTTCGACCCGCCGATCGTCCTGATCGCCGGCGGCCGGGACAAGGGCATCGACCTGTCGGCCCTGCCGCCTGTCGTCGCCGAGCGAGCGGCGGCTGCCGTGCTGATCGGAGAGAGCGGACCACGCCTGGAGGCCGACTTCCGCGCCGCCGGTCTCGCCCGGACGGAGCGTGCCGCCACCCTCGAGGAATCCGTCCGGACCGCAGACGCCATCGCCCGCGAGGCACTGGCGGCGGGTGCGCCGGAACCCGCGACGGTGCTCCTCAGCCCCGCCGCCGCCAGCTTCGACATGTTCGTCGACTACGCGGCCCGCGGCGATGCGTTCAAGGAGGCCATCGCCGCGATCGCCGCGGCGCGCCGCCAGACCGGGAGGGACCGGTGACCGATGCGCTTGCTCCCCGCCGCGGCGCCGCTCGGGGCGCTCCTGCCGGCGCCGGACGCTCGGTGGAC
>DASXTH010000316.1:0-1736 GCA_036505555.1 Candidatus Limnocylindrales bacterium
AACCTGTACTGGGCGTGGCATCCGCGGACGCGGGTGATCTGGAGCCGGATCGACCGCCAGACCTGGACCCGCCATCGCAACCCGGTCCCGGTGCTGGCCGGACCCGTCGACTGGAGCCGCCTCCTCGACGACACGAGCTTCATGGCCGAGGTCCGCGACGTCCTCCGCGAGTTCGACCGGTACATGCAGAACGGCTCGGATCGCTGGTATGTCCGCCACCACGCCCACGAGCTTCCCGGCCCTGTCGCCTATTTCTGCGCCGAGTACGGCCTGTACGAGTCGCTCGGGATCTACTCCGGCGGTCTGGGCGTCCTCGCCGGCGACCACATGAAGACGACCTCCGACATGGCGCTGCCGTTCGTCGGGGTCGGGCTGATGTACCGGCGCGGCTACTTCCACCAGACGATCGACGCGGACGGCCACCAGGAGCACGCCTACCCCGACTACGACCTCACGAGGCTCCCGGTCGGACGCGTCCAGGGCCGCGACGGCGAGCCGCTGATCGTGACGGTCGCCCTGCCGGATCGCGATCTGTACGTCGCGGTCTGGCTGGTCCAGGTCGGGCGAACCCCGGTCCTCCTGCTCGACACGGACATCCCCGAGAACAGCGATGCCGACCGGCCGATCACCCACATCCTCTACGTCCGCGGTCGCGAGATGCGCCTCCACCAGGAGCTCGTCCTCGGCGTCGGCGGGGTGCGCGTGCTGCGCGCGCTCGGGATCGAGCCGGCGGTCTGGCACCTGAACGAGGGCCACTCGGCGTTCCTGCTCGCGGAGCGGGCCCGCGAATACGTCGCGGCGGGCGACGAGCTCGACGAGGCATTCACGAAGGTTTCGCGCGACGCCGTCTTCACCATCCACACCCCGGTCTCGGCCGGCAACGAACGGTTCGCCGCGGATCTCGTCCGGCGCGTCGCCGGTCCGCTCCTCGAAGGCGACGGCCGGCCGGGGACGGGCGGCGTCCCGATCGACCGGGTCCTCGAGATCGGGCTCGGGCCCGAGGGCGATCGATCCGAGTTCGACATGACCGGCTTCTCGCTCCGCCTAACGAACGACGCGAACGCCGTGAGCGAGCTCCACGCCCAGACGGCCGACGCCACCTGGTCGGGGATCGCCCCCCACCGGATCCGGGCGGTGACGAACGGGATCCATGTTCCTTCATGGATGGGCAGCGCGATGTCCGAGGAGCTCCAACGCGAGCTCGGCGCCGACCTCGACGACCTCGATGAAGAGAGCGACGTCGGGCCGTTCTGGGAGCGGCTCGGGGACATGGGAACGGCGGATCTCTGGGCGACGCATCAGCGCGAGAAGCTGGAGCTCGCGATCTTCGCCCGGCGCCGGCTGCGCAACCAGTTCGCCCGTCACGGCGAGGCGCCCAGCGTCCTCGAGTCGGTCGAGACGATCCTGGACCCGGAGATCCTGACCGTCGGGTTTGCCCGCCGCTTCGCGACGTACAAGCGCGCCGGCCTGCTGTTCAGCGACCTCGACCGGCTGGTCCGGATCCTGTGGAACGAGGAGCGGCCGGTCCAGGTCGTGTTCGCCGGCAAGGCCCACCCGGCCGACCGGCCCGGCCAGCAGGTGATCCAGGAGATCTTCGGCCGGTCGCGCTCCGAGCGGCTCCGGGGCCGCGTGTTCATCCTCGAGGACTACGACATCCGCGTCGCTCGCTATCTCGTCGCCGGGGTCGATGTCTGGCTGAACAACCCGCGGCGGCCGCTCGAGGCGTCCGGGACGAG
>DASXTH010000317.1:0-4772 GCA_036505555.1 Candidatus Limnocylindrales bacterium
ATCGCGCCAACACGGCCGCGACCGATCCGAACCTGCGCGAGCTGGTTGCCGCCGAGACGCCGGTCGTCACGATCTTCGGCAAGAGCTGGCTGCTCCACGTCACCGAGGTCCTCGGCGCCACGCCGCAGGAGAATCTCGACATGATCGCCGACTCGGTGGCCTTCGTCGTCGATCGCGGTCGCGAGCTCGTCTACGACGCCGAGCACTTCTTCGACGGCTACAAGGCCGATCGCGACTACGCCCTGTCGACGCTCCGGGCCGCCCGCCAGGCCGGCGCCCGGACGCTCGTCCTGTGCGACACCAATGGCGGCACGCTGACCGACGAGCTCGTCGCGATCGTCGGCGAGGTCCGGGGCTCGCTCGAGAGCGATCCGGACGCGGCCGCCGCGCCGGTGGAATGGGGGATCCACACCCACAACGACGCCGAGCTCGCGGTCGCGAATTCGATGGCCGCCGTCGCGGCCGGCATCCGCCACGTCCAGGCCACGATCAACGGCTACGGCGAGCGGGCCGGCAACGCGAACATGGTGTCGATCCTCGCGAACCTCGCGCTGAAGACGTCCCACCAGCTCGTCCCCGCGGGCGGCGGAACGCTCGCCGGGCTCACCGAGCTCAGCCGATCGGTCGCCGAGATCGCGAACATCAGCCCGAACGACTGGCAGCCGTATGTCGGCCGCTCGGCGTTCGCCCACAAGGGCGGTGTCCACGGCGCCGCGGTCGCGAAGGTCGAACGGAGCTACCAGCACATCGACCCGACCACCGTCGGCAACCAGGGCCGGCTGGTCGTCTCGGAGCTGGGCGGCCGGGCGAACACGAGGATCCGGGCGGAGCAGCTGGGCCACCAGCTCGAGGGCGTCGTCGACCCGAAGGTCCTGAGCGAGCTGATCAAGCGGCTGGAGTCCGAGGGCCTTGCCTTCGAGGGCGCCGAAGCGAGCTTCGAGCTCCTCATCCGCCGCCACCAGGTCGACTACGCGCCGCCGTTCACGATCGTCGACTACACGTGTCTCGTCGAGCAGCGCGCGGGCCGCGAGCTCCTTGCCGAGGCCACCGTCAAGGTCCAGGTCGACGGTGAGGTGCTCCACACGGCCGCGGACGGCAACGGGCCGGTAAACGCCCTCGACGCCGCGCTCCGCAAGGCGCTCCGCGCGTTCTATCCGCAGCTCGACGACGTCCACCTGTACGACTACAAGGTCCGGATCCTCGACGGCGATTCGGCGACGGCCGCCCGGACGAGGGTGATCATCGACTCGTCCGACGGCACGCTGGAGTGGTCGACGATGGGCAGCGACACGAACATCATCGCGGCGTCGGCGCAGGCCCTCGCCGACTCGCTCGAGTACGCGATCTGGAAGTCCGGTGCCGAGCTCCGGCGCCGCGACGAGCGACACTTCACGACGGCGTCGGTGACCCCAGCGGCGACGTCACCGACCGGGAGGTAACCCATGGCCACCGACTCCACCGCCCGCCCGGCAGCGCCCGCCACGGACCCCGGCGACACCCTCCACCTCGCGCGGTGGACGGTCACCTCCGGCTCGAACGCGAACAGCCGCGGCGCGGTCGTCATCGCCGCGGGCGATCATCAGTGGGAGGCCTCGGCCGACGGCAACGGCGCGGTCGACGCATTGTTCCGGGCCGTCGACAAGGCGCTGGCCGGCGTCCTCACCGGGCACCCGCGCCTCCTGTCGTACGACGTCCATGCCGTCGCCGAGGGGCCGGACGCCGAGGGCCGGGTCACGGTCTCCATCGAGCCGCCGCAGGCCGCGGCCGGTCCGCGCGCCGCCGGTCGGTACACCGGCGAGGTCACCTCGACGAACATCATCGCCGCCTCGATCGAGGCGTACATCGACGCGATCAACGAGCTCCTCGCCGAGGAGCACTGGCAGGGTGCCACCGAGACCGCCGGCAACAGGAAGCGGGCGCGGGTCGCGCCGCACGACGCCAAGGCGCAGCGCGCCGAGCTCGACGAGGAAGCCGGCCGGATCGACACGACGGACTGGTTCAACCACTAGCCGTCGCGCCGCGAAAAGGCACGGTCCGGATCGGCGACACTGAGCCGATGACCGACGGGACGCAGGTCGTCTACCAGGGCGAGCCCGGCGCCTTCTCCGAGGAGGCCGTCATCGGGTTCTTCGGCGAGGATCGCGAGCGGGCCGCGGTTCCGACCTGGCGTGCCGTGTTCGAGGCGGTCGCGGACGGATCGGCCGGCGCCGGCGTCATCGCGATCGAGAGCTCGCTCGCCGGCACGATCCGCGAGACCTACGACCTGCTCGCGGAGTTCCACGACCGCGGCGTACGGATCCTCGGCGAGGTCACCGTGCCGGTCCGGCTGGCCCTCCTGGCGTTGCCCGGCCAGAGCCTCGACTGGATCGAGCGCGTCTACAGCCATGGCCAGGCGCTCGTCCAGGCCGATGCCTTCCTCCGCTCGCGGGAGTGGCAGGTGATGACGACCTACAACACCGCCGGCGCCGCGCGGATGATCGCGGAACGCCGTGAGCGCCACGCAGCCGCCGTGGCGTCGCCTCGCGTCGCGGACCTCTATGGCCTCGAGATCCTCGCCGCCGACATCCAGGCCGGGGACGACAACCGGACGCGGTTCGCCGTGCTCGGCCGCGCGGACGCGCCGATCCCGCCGTCACGCCTTGCGACCGACGGCTTTCGGACCACGCTCGTCTTTGCCGTTCGCAACGTGCCGGGCTCGCTCCATCGCTGCCTCGGCGCGTTCGCGGCGCGTGGCGTCAACCTCTCCTCGCTCGAGTCGCGCCCGACGAAGCGGGCGCGCTGGGAGTACGTGTTCTGGGTCGACGCGGACGCCGCCGCCGACGACCCGGACTGCGCCGCGGCTCTGGACGATCTTCGTGCGGAGACCGAGATGGTCCGGATCGCGGGCTCGTACCCGCGCACTCGCGAGGACTAGCGGGCTGGCAGCTCGTCAGATCACGCTGGCGCAGGCCCGGCACTTCGACGCGTCGATCGCGTTCGGCTCCTTGCAGAACGGGCACGTCTTCACCTCGGTCGGCGGCGCGTCCTTGATGAGCATCTTGCTCAGCTGCCAGACGACGAACGCGATGACGATGAAGGCGATGATCGCGTTGACGAACGTCCCGTAACGAATCGCGACCTCGGTGTCCGCGTCGCCGGCCTTGAGGACCCACTTCTGGGCGGCGAAGTCGATCCCGCCGAGGACGAGCCCGACCGGCGGCATGATCACGTCGTTCACGAGCGAGGTGACGACCGTGCCCAGCGCACCGCCGATGATCACGCCGATCGCCAGCGCAAGGGCGTTCGTCTTCAGCATGAACGCGCGGAACTCTCCGAGCATCGCGATCTCCTCCCGACGAGCCGGCCGTCTCCCAAGCCGATGATACCCTTCGATGCCGCCTGAACCCGCCCACCCATTGCCGGAGCGATCGATGGACCAGGCCTTCCGTGACGAGATGACCCAGGGCTATGCGTTGGCCGAGCCGGCGCTCGTCATCGGCAGCCCGATGCTCGACGGCGAGCTCGTGAATGACGCCCGTGTCCAGGTCGCCCTCTCGATGATGAACCGCCACGGGCTGATCGCCGGCGCGACCGGCACCGGGAAGACGAAGACCCTCCAGCATCTGGCGGGCGGTCTCTCGAAGGCGGGCGTGCCGGTCTTCATCTCGGACATCAAGGGCGACGTCACCGGGATCGCGGCGCCCGGCGACGCGACGAACCCGAAGGTCATCGAGCGGGCTGCCTCGATGGGCTGGACGTTCGAGCCGTCCGGGCACCCGGTCGAGCTCCTCTCGCTGTCCGGCAGGCTCGGCGCGCAGGTCCGGGCGACCGTCCATTCGTTCGGGCCGCTGCTGCTCGGCAAGGTCCTCGATCTCAACGAGACGCAGACCTCGATCCTGTCGCTGATCTTCAAGTACTGCGATGACAACGACCTGCCGCTGCTCGACCTCAAGGACCTCGAGGCCACGCTGAAGTTCCTCGCATCCGACGAGGGCAAGCCGATCCTCGAGGAGTACGGCGGGATGTCGCCCGCGTCGGTCGGGGTCCTCCTGCGCTCGCTCGTCGTTCTCGAGCAGGAGGGTGCCGACGACTTCTTCGGAGAGCCCGAGTTCCAGGTCGGCGACCTGCTCCGGACGACGGCCGATGGCCTCGGGATCATCTCGGTCCTCGAGCTGCGCGACGTGATGGACAAGCCGAGCCTCTTCTCGACGTTCATGCTCTGGATGCTCGCCCAGCTGTACGAGACCCTGCCCGAGGTCGGCGACCTGCCGCGGCCGAAGCTCTGCTTCTTCTTCGACGAGGCGCACCTCCTCTTCGACGATGCATCCGAGGCGCTGCTCGACCAGATCGAGCGGACGGCGCGGCTCATCCGCTCGAAGGGCGTCGGAGTGTATTTCGTCACGCAGGCGCCGACCGACGTCCCGTCGCCGGTCCTCGCCCAGCTCGGGAACCGCGTCCAGCACGCGCTCCGGGCGTTCACGCCGGACGACGCCGACGCGCTCCGCAAGACCGCCCGGACCTTCCCGATGACCGACCACTACGACGTCGAGAAGACGATCACGTCGCTCGGCACCGGCGAGGCCCTGGTCACCG
Source organism: Candidatus Limnocylindrales bacterium (assembly GCA_036505555.1). Classification (GTDB taxonomy): domain Bacteria; phylum Chloroflexota; class Limnocylindria; order Limnocylindrales; family CSP1-4; genus CF-46. The sequence goes on from DASXTH010000317.1 coordinate 4,573, forward strand.
TGTTGACGCCGCGGGGGACCCCGACGCCGCTTGCGGCGACCCGGATCCTGCCACCCGACTCGCTGATGGCCGCCCTGCCGGAGGCCGACGTCCAGGCCCGGATCGCGGCGAGCGGCGTCGGGACGCCACGCGGCGAGAGGACCGTCACGAGCGCCTCGCCGGTGCCGAGCGACGTGATCGTCTTCTCGACGTCGTAGTGG
>DASXTH010000318.1:0-2706 GCA_036505555.1 Candidatus Limnocylindrales bacterium
GCGACCAGCGCCTCGTCGAGCTCCACGAGCAACGCCGCGGTCACGAGGTTGAGCGGCGGGTTGACGAGCTCCAGATGCGCGACCCGGCCGAGGGTGAGCTCGATGAGACCGCTCACGCGCGGGCCTCGGATCGGGACGCGAAGTCGGCCGCCAGGCCCATCGGACCAGCCGCGTAGATCCGGGTATCCATCGGCTTCAGGTCGCCGGCGACTCGCGGCCGGAAGCCCATCCGCCCGAGGACGTCGCGCTCGACGTCGATCCCCGGAGCGACCTCGGTCAGGACCAGGCCGTCGTCGGCCAGCGCGAAGACCGCCCGATCGGTGACGTAGCGGACCTGCTGTTCGCGCTCGCGCGCCAGGCGCCCGTTGAACGACACCTCGCGCACGGACGGAACGAACTTCGGCAGGCTGCCTTCGCTGACGACGCGGACGCCGCTCCCGTCGATCGCCAGCTCCAGGCCCTGCGCCGTGAGCGTCCCAACGAAGTTGATCCGCGGCGTGCGAGCGCTGATGTTCGGGAAACCGCCCGGGCCGCGAACGCGGCCCTCGAACGCGTGGACGTTGACGTTGCCCTCCGCGTCGACCTCCGCGAACGACAGGCTCGCGATGTCGAGACCGCCGCCGTCGTAGAAGTCGAACATGTACGGCTGGTCGATCATCGCCTGGTAATTGAACCCCGCGCCGCCCTCGTTGCCCGCAACCGGGACGCCGCCGAAGATCCCCTGCTCGACGGTGAGGACGAGCTGGTCGGTGATCCCCTCCTCCCACGCGACCCGGCCGATCAGCTGGCTGATCCCGAACCCCAGGTTGCAGATGGCGCCGGGCGAGAACTCGAGCAGCGAGCGCCGGGCGATGATCTTGCGGACGTCGAGCGGGAGCGGCGGCTCCGGCCGCACCGGCCTGCGGAGCGCGCCCGCGTAGTACGGCGAGTCGCGGGTGATGTAGGTCTGCCACTGATCCGGCTCGACGTAGATGTGGTCGATGAGCGCGGCCGGAACCTTCACGTCACGGAGGCGGAGGCTGCCGCGTGTCGCGAGCTGACGAACCTGGGCGATGACGATCCCGCCGCTGTTCCGGGCGGCCATCGCCATCGCGAGCATCTCCGCCTGGACGGCCTCGCCCTCCATCGTCATGTTGCCGTCCTCATCGGCGGTCGTGCCGCGGATGACCGCGACGTGGATCGGGAACGCGTGGAAGAGCAGCCACTCGCGGCCGCGAAGGGTGACGAGCTCGACGAGATCCTCGGTCGTCCGGGCGTTCTGCTTGCCGCCGGTCTGGCGCGGATCCACGTACGTACCCAAGCCCACGTGGGTCACCAGCCCCGGCCGCCCGGCGGCGATCTCGCGCATCAGCTGCGAGAGGACACCCTGCGGGAACGAGTAGCTCTCGATCTCGTTCCGTTCCACCAACGCGCCGAGACGCGGCTCGTTGCCGATGTTGCTGCCGATGGTCCGGCGCTGGAGTCCGGGCAGGCCGAGCTGTGAGAACCCCCGATCGGCGAAGTCGCCGATGCCGACGACGCGGACCGTCGTGAGGTCGCGCGGGCGGCCGGTCTCGGTGAACACCGCGGCCAGCTCGTCGATGAACCGCTGCGGCAGCGCGTGGCCCGCGCCGGAGCCACCGACGACGACGGTCGCGCCGTCGCGGACGAGCCCGACCGCGTCACGGACCTCGATGACCTTGCTCAACGCGGGCTCCTCACTCGTCCGTCACGGCATGTACCCGCCGGCGTTGGGGTTCAGCGTCTGGCCGGTGAACAGGCTGGCGGCGTCCGAGAGCAGGAAGATCACGGCCTCGGCGACCTCGTCCGCGCGCCCGAACCGGCCCATCGCCATGTCACGCATCCGGCGCCGGCCCTCGTCGCTCTCGACGAGGTCGGTCGTCATGTCGGTGATGGTCACGCCCGGTGCCACGGCATTGATCCGGATCCCGCGCGTGCCGAACTCGCGCGCGAGCGAGCGGGTCAGGCCGATCAGTCCCGCCTTCGCGGCGCTGTACGCGGCCGTCTCGGCGATCCCCATCTGGCCGAGCCGCGACGCGATGTTCACGATCGAGCCGCTGCCCTGCTCGAGCATCGACGGGAGTGCGGCGCGACACGTGTGGAATGCGGCGCTGAGGTCGGTCGCGATCACCGCGTCCCATTCGGCAGGGTCGAGCTCGAGGAAGGGTCCGACCTGGGTCAGGCCGGCGTTGTTCACGAGGGCGTCGATCCGGCCGAACCGCTCGATCACCCGGCCGACGAGGGCTTCTGCTTGCGCGCCGTCGGCGACATCGGCGGCGAACCCCTCGACGTCCGCGCCGAGATTGCGAACTCGGGCGATCGTCGCGTCGCCGACGTCCGACGCCTGGCGGTAGTGGACGGCGACGCGCGCGCCGGCGACCGCCGCCTTCACGGCGATCTCGGCGCCGATCCCTCGACTGCTGCCGGTCACGAGGACGACCCGATCGGCGAGGGCATGGCTCATCGGGCGGCCGGTCCGGTCGACCCACGAAGGACGACCTGGGTGGGGAGATTGACAGGCGCCGGGTCCTCGCCGGCGAGGAGCCGGCCGGCGAGCTCGAAGCCACGCCGGCCGAGCTCGCGCAGAGGCAAGCGCACGGTCGACAGGCTCGGGGCTGTCAGGGCTGCGGTCGAGATGTCGTCGAAGCCCGCGACGGACACCTCGCCGGGGACGTCGACGCCGAGCTCGGCGAGGCGCCCGAGCGC
>DASXTH010000319.1:0-13559 GCA_036505555.1 Candidatus Limnocylindrales bacterium
CGAAGTCGATCCGGTCCGCGATCCCGAGCTCGGCGGCGCGGGCCCGAAAGGCCGGCTCGCTGTCGCCGCGGCCGTAGATCGCGGCGGTCACACCCAGCTCGGGGCGGTCGGCGGCGATGCGGGCGATCGCCCCGAGGACGACGTCGAGCTCGTAGATCGGCGTGAGCGCTCCGGCATAGACGAGCCGGAGCCGGCCGTCGGCCATGAAGGCGCGGGTCGGCAGCCCGACGGTCGAGAAGAGCTCGGTCGAGGGGCTGTTCATAACGACCGTCACCTTGTCGGGCGCAATGCCGAGCGCAGTCAGCCGGCCGGCGAGCGAGTCGTTGACGGTCACGACGGCGTTGGCCGCCGCGATCGAAACGCGCTCCTGCAGGCGCAGCGTCGTCCGGATGATCGGGTTCGACGCCCGCGGGAAGCGGCTCTCGAAGAACTCGGGCATCGCCTCGTGGAGGTCGAGGATGATCGGCACGCCGGCCAGGCGGAGCGGCAGGGCGGCGAAGACGAGGTAGTCGGGCAGGCTGTTCACGTCGACGAGGGCGAACGGCCGCCGCCGATGGGCGCGGATCAGGGCGATGGCCGCCCGGGCGAAGAAGTTGCCGTACTCGAGCAGGTACGTCCCGAGACCCGCCCCCTGGTGCCGCCCGACGTCGAGGTGATGGATCCGGACGCCGCCCTGCTCGACGAGCCGCGCCTCGCCGGGCCGCCGGAGGGCGATGACCTCGACCGGGTGGCCGGCCGCGACGAGCGCCTCGACCTTGCGACGGACGCGGGCGTCCTCCTCGAAGTAGGCGTGGACGACGACCGCGACCGGACGGGGCGCCATGTCAGGACGGCCGCCGGACGAGCCAGTCGACGAGCGCGAGGTAGGGCTCGACCGATGTCTCCCAGTTGTAGTGGGTCCGGGCGAGCGCGAGCGCGCGCTCACTCCGGGCGGCGCGCTCGGCCGCAGGCGCATCGAGCAGCAGCCGGAGCGCCCGGGCAAGGTCCGCCGGGTCGGCGGGATCGGCGACGGCACCGATGTCGCCCTCCTCGAGGATCGCCCGCATGACGCTCAGGTCGCGACCGAGCACCATCGGCGTGCCGGCGGTCAGGCTCTCCCAGAACTTGTTCGGCGTCGACAGCCGCTGGTTCAGCGAGTTCGCGGGGACCGCGATGATCGAGACGTCCGCCGACGCGGTCCACGCGGGCACGTCGTCGGGATGGACCGGCGGGAGCGTGAAGTGATGCCCGGCGAAGCGCGGATCGGCGTCCTTCGCCCGGAGCTCGTCGGCCCACGGCCCCCAACCGAGCATGACCAGGGCCGCGTCGCCGGCCTGGAGCACGGCCTCGGCCGCTTCCTCGAGTCCGCGCTCGCGCCCGAGCCGGCCGAGGAACAGGACCACGGCTCGCTCCGGTGGGATGCCGGTCGCCGCCCTGATATGGTCCGGCCGCGGCTCCGGCCGATCCCAGCGCGGCTGGCAGTTCAGGAGGACGGTCGGCCGCTCGCGCGGCCGCCAGATCCGGACGAGATGGTCGGCGATCGGCTCGTTCACGGTCACGATCGCATCGCACCGCCGGACCCAGCGGCGCTCCTTCCACTTGTAGAACGCGAGAAGCGGGCCCGGGATGCGGTCGTAGTTGTTCGAGTCGAGGATGACGTCGATGACGTCGTACACGACCCGGCCCTCACGGCCGGCGGCCTTCGCGGCCTTCGCGAGGTCGGCGGCGATGCCGATCGTGAGGATCCCGCAGGCGTGGTAGAGATCCGCCGGCGGCAGCTCGCGGCGGAGGGTCGCCCACCAGCCGCGGATCGGGAGCGGCCACAAGGCGATCTTCCGGATCGCGTCGGGCGTGGGCGCCGGGAAGCGGCGGAACGGCGGGACGATCCGCCCGAGCAGGCGATGGCCACGGACGACGAGCTTGCGAGCGAGCGAGGGCGGGCCCTGCGGCGGCGCGGCGAGCGCCGCCCACCGACCCGACGGCGCGTAGCGGCGAGTGACGACATCGCCGTCTCGCTCCTCGATCGGCGCATCTTCGCCGGTCACCGCAGCGATCTCGACCTCCCAGCCCGCGGCCGCGAGGCTGCGTGCGACCCGGAGCCCGCGGGAATACGGGTTCGCGGGGTTCGCGACAAGGACGACCGCGCGCCGCGGCCTGGTCACCAGCGCTTCCCCGTGAGCCGCTCGTACTCCGCGAGGAGCACGGCCAGCTGCGTCTCCCAGTTGAACGTCGCATGGGCGGCGGCGAGGATTCGGGTCCGGCGCGCGGCCGCCGCGACCGAAGGCTCGTCGAGGAGGGTGCGGCAGGCCGTCGCGATCGCGACCGGATCGGTCGGGTCCACGAGGAGGCCGGCGTCCGCCTCGCGGACCGTCGGAGCCATCCCGGGCAGATCGCTCGCGACCACCGGGACGCCGACCGCGATGGCCTCGAACAACTTGTTCGGGGTGGTGAGGCGGTGGTTCAGGGTCGTCGGCTGGATCGGCATGGCGACGACGTCGGCGCTGGCGACCCAGGCGAGGAGCTCGGTTGGCGGCACCGCCGGCAGGACCCGGACGCGGCCGCCGGTTGCGGGGTTGGCGGCAACGGCTTCGAGCTCGGCCTGGAGCGATCCGTAGCCGAGGAGCACGAGGACGGCGTCCGGGATCGACGGGATCGCGGCGATCAGCTGCTCGATCCCCCGATCGCGCGAAAACCCGCCCTGGTACAGGACGACACGCGTCGCCGGGTCGAGCCCGAGCGCATCGTGAAAGCGGTGCGGTTTCGGATCGGGCGGATCCGTCCGATAGGCGCAGTTCATCACGATCAGCGGGAGCTCCAGGCCCCAGCGCCGGCCCATCACCTCGGCGTAGGGTCGGTTGACCGTGACAACCCGGTCCGCCCGTCGCGCCCAGCGTCGTTCGGCCCGGCCGATGAGCCAGCGGAACGTCCGTGGCATCCGGGCGAGGTTCGCGGCATCGATGTAGATATCGCGGGCGTCGTAGACCACCTTCCCGCTGTTGCGCCGGCCGAGGTCGAGCGCGATCGGGATCCCCATGTAGGCCATGCCGTGGTAGAGATCGGCCGCGGGCGCGACCCGGCGGGTCGCGGCGGCCTGGGATCGGATCGTGAGCGGGATCGCGAGCCGTCGGACGACGCTCGAAGCGACACGACGAGGAAGCGAGGCGGTCGCCGTCGAGCTTGGGGCCGGAGCGTCGTCGTCGCCCGCGCCCCGTGACGTCGGTGCGGCGGCCGGGGCGGCTGACGATGGCGGCGCTCCGAGCGGTGGGACCGGCCGGTACGGCGTCTTCGTCCGCCAGGCGTGAAGGCGCCGGACCGCGACCCGGCCGAGCCGGACGACGCCCGGGACCGGCGCGCCTTCGATCGCGGCGACCGGTACGCGGACGATCCGGTAGCCCGACGGATGGTCTTCGGTCGCGGGCAGGCCGGCACGCAATCGGGCGAGCACCGTGACCGTGTGGCCGCGCGCGACGAGGGCGCTCGCGATCCGGTAGGTCCGCGAATCGAACTCGGCAGTCGTCGGGAGGACGAGGACGGCGCGCTGCGGGACGATCTGGCCGTCGTCGGCGTCGGTCACGCGTTCTCCAGCGCCGCCACGATCGCCTCTCCGGCCCCAGCCGGGGCGAGATCGAGGCGGGCCGCGCGATTCGCGGCGCCCGCCGGGCCCGTCCCGGCCGGAACCAGCCGATCGAGCACGGCGCGAGCGACGGCCCCGTCGAGGCCGACGACCACCATCCGGCCGCCCGAGTCCGCGACGGCCTCCAGCCATTCGGTCCGGTCGCGCAGGATCAGACACGGGGCGCCGAGCCAGGCCGCCTCACGCTGAACGCCGCCCGAGTCGGTCACGACGGCGGCGGCGTGGAGCTGGAGCGTGAGGGTTGTCCGATAGCCCTGGGGCGGGACGATCCGAACGTCGTCGGATGGATGGACGCCGGCGCGATCAAGCGCGGCCGCCGTCCCCGGATGAAGGGCGAGCACCACCGGCCGATCTGGCCGGGCAAGCGACGACAGCAGCGCCGACCAGTCCGCCACTGCGGCCGGCGAACGGTTCTCGGCTCGGTGGACCGTCGCGAAGAGGTAGCTGCCGGGCGTCAGCCCCAGCTCGCGGCCCGGCCCGGTCGCGGCGAGCGTCGCCGGGTCCCGGACCTCGGCCGCGACCCGCGCCGCGAGGTCCTGCATCAGGTCCCCGACGAGGGCGACGCCGTCGGTGATGCCCTCGGCGGTGAGGTTCGCGACCGCCGTGGGCGTCGGGGCGAACAGCCAGCGCGACAGGTGGTCGGCGACGACCCGGTTGATCTCCTCGGGCATCCCCCGGTCGAACGAGCGCAGGCCGGCCTCGACGTGCGCGACCGGGATCCCGAGCTTGGCCGCCGCCAGCGCGCCCGCGAGCGTGGAGTTCGTGTCGCCGTAGACGAGGACCGCGTCGGGGCGCTCCGCGACGAGGACGGTCTCGACCGCCGGCAGCATCCGGCCGGTCTGCTCGGCCTGCGTCCCGCCGCCGATCCCCAGGGAGTGCTCGGGCCGCGGCAGGCCCAGCTCGGCGAAGAACGCCCCGGCCATCGCCTCGTCGTAGTGCTGGCCGGTGTCGACGAAGACCTCGTCGTGGCGTCGCCGCAGCGCCGGCAGGAGCGCCGCCGCCTTGATCAGCTGGGGCCGCGTCCCGACGACGCTGACGATCCGCAAGGAGCGCGGCCTAGCGCGCGCTGGGGGTCGGCGCCGCGGCCCGTGCGCGCCGCGGCGACCCGATCCCTCGATAGGCGACGGACGCCGGCAACGACAGCTCGCGGAGCGAATCGCGGCCGTCGAACACGACCTCGAGATCGGGGAACCAGGTTGGGTCGAGCGTCTCGAACAGCGGGTCGGCCGTCTGGGTGACGATCGCCCGGAACGGCGCCCGATCGCCCCAAGCCCACGGCGTCGCGCAGCAGCGGGCGGTCTCCTCGGACGTGAGGAGCGGGTCGTAGGCGGACACCATGGCGCCGGCGTGCGAGAGCCGCTCGATCAGCGGCAGCGCCCGCGAATAGGCCAGCTCGTGGACGCCGTGGCGGTACGTCAGCCCGAGGACGAGGATCGGCACGCCGGCCAGCCCACCGATCTCGCTCTCGATCGCGCGGATCGCCACGCCGACCTGGCCGTCGTTCGTCCGGCGCGCGAGATCCACGAGCTCCAGCTCAGGAGCGCGCGACAGGAGGAAGTGCGGATAGACCGGGATGCAGTGCCCGCCGACGCCGATCCCCGGTTGGTGGATGTGCGAGTACGGCTGCGAGTTCGCGGCCGCGATCACCTCATGGATGTCGACGTTCACCCGGTCGGCGTAGCGGGCGAACTCATTCGCCAGCGCGATGTTCACATCGCGGTAGGTCGTGTCGGCCAGCTTCGAGAACTCCGCGGCTTCCGCGTTCGACATCGCGACGACCTCGGTGTCGAGGACCGCGTCGTAGAACGCGGCGGCTCGTGCGGTCGACGCCGGCCCAATCCCACCGACGAGCTTCGGGTAGGTCGCGAGGTTCTTCAGCGCAGCGCCGCTGTACAGGCGCTCGGGCGAGAACGCGACGAAGAAGTCCTGATCCGCGGTCAAGCCGGAGGCTTCCTCGAGCCGTGGCGTGAACCGCTCGCGGGTGTCGCCGACCGGGAGCGTTGTCTCGAAGATCACGAGCGAGTCGCGGTGGATGCCGGGCGCGATCGCCGCGACCGCGCTGTCCATGTAGCGGTAGTCGGGCTGCTTCTCGTCGTCGAGCATGACCGGCACGATCAGGACGACGACGTCCGCCTCGCGCGCGGCCGCGGTCCCGTCCGTCGTGGCGCGCAGGCGGCCGCCCGCATGGGCGGTCGCGACCAGCTCGGCGAGACCGGGCTCCTCGGTCACGTGCGAGCGGCCCTCGTTGATCGCGTCGACGACGCTCTGCTGGACGTCGACGGCGACGACGTGCCAGTCGTGGTCAGCGAACTGGGCCGCGAGCGGGAGGCCCATCTTCCCGGCGCCGACGACGGCGACGACGCCGGCCGTACCGGGCTCGCCGGTCCACGGCGAGGCCGTGATCGCGGGGCCGTGGCCGCAGGCATGGACGGGCAGCTCGATCGAGCCGCCGAGCAGGCTCTGGACCGATGTCGGGCGGGAGACGATCGTCATGACGCGGGTGCGAACCTCGAGGAGAGCGTGGAGAGATCGATGGCGGTTCCGGCGGCGGCCGCGGCCAGGAGCGACGTGGCGATCGCCACCGCCCAGAGGCCGTCCTCGGCATCGACGACCGGTTTGCCGCCGCGGCGGACGATCCCGAGGAAGCTGTCGAGCTCCGACGCGAGCGGCTCGGCGGACGCGACCGGAAGCTCGACGACCTCCCCCTCGAACGTCGGCGCGTAACCGCCGATCAGGCGCGGGTTCGTCGTGTCGGTCGCCCGGGTGAACGTCAGGCGCTGGGTCAGGTAGTCGAGCTCGAACATGCCCTCCTCGCCGACGACGACGAGCTGGCGACGCTTCGCGGGGGTCAGCCAGTTCACGTCGAGCATGCCGGTCGCGCCGGACGGGAAGTGGAGCAGCCCGAACAGCAGGTCCTCGTTCGTCGTGTGGATCCGCTGGGCGGTCTCCCCGTAGACCCGCGACGGCCGCTCCCCGGCGATCCAGCTCAGGATGTCGGCGTCGTGGGTCGCCAGGTCCACGGTCACGCCGACGTCCCGGATCCGGGCGGGGAACGGGCCGGCCCGGCGGGACGCGATCGAGTAGATCGCCGACAGCCAGCCCTCGTCGATCAGCCGGCCGAGCTCGAGGACCGCAGGGTTGAACCGCTCGACATGCCCGACCTGGACCGGGACACCCGCCGCGCGCGCCGCGTCAACGATCCGCATCCCCTCCTCGACCGTGGCCGCGAGCGGCTTCTCGACGAGGACCGCGATCCCCCGCTCGATCGCGGCAAGCGCGAGTGGCACATGAGCCGTCGTCGGTGCCGCGATGACGACCGCGTCGATCTCCGCCTCCGCGATCATCGCCAGTGGCTCCGCGAAGGGCTGCGCACCGGTCTGATCGCCGGCCGCCTCGAGCACGGCGGCCACCGGATCGGCAACCGCAGCAAGCCGGATGTCGGATCGACCGGACAGGAGCCGGAGATGGTTCCGGCCCATCGACCCGAGACCGGCGAGTCCGACGCGCAGCTCGCGGTCGCCGGCGGGCCGCCAGGTCGAGATCATCGGGCGGCGAATCCCGCGGCTGCGGCCCCTGCCTCAGCGCCGGCGGCGCCCGGATGGAGATGGCGCTCGACCGCGGCCTTCACCGCGTCGATCACCTGGTCCTGCTCGGCGTCGGTCAGGCCCGGGAACATCGGTAGCGCGAGCGTGTGGGCCGCGGCGCCGTCGGTCACCGGCAGGTCGGCGTGGAGGCCGCGCTCGAGGATGTACTCCTGGCGATGGACCGGCAGCGGGTAGTAGACGTCCGCGCCGACACCGGCCTCGCGGAGGTCGGCGACGATCGCATCACGCGCGCCGCCCACCTGGAGCGTGTACTGATGGAAGACGTGGGTCCGGCCGTCGGGGGTGATCGGCAGGCCGATCGGCAGCTCCCCGAACGCCGCGTCGTAGCGGGCCGCGATCGCCTGGCGCCGGGCGGTGTTCCTGGGCAGCTTCGCGAGCTGCACCCGCCCGATCGCTGCTGCGAGATCGGTCATCCGGAAGTTGTAGCCGAGCATCTCGAACTGGTAGCGCGTCCGCATCCCCTGGTTCCGGTAGAGGCGGAGCCAGTCGGCGAGCTCGTCGTCGTTCGTCGTGATCAGGCCACCCTCGGCGGTCGTCATGTTCTTCGTCGCGTACAGGCTGAACGCCCCGTGCCCGAACGACCCGGCCTGGCGGCCGCGGAACGTCGCGCCGTGGGCTTGGCACGCGTCCTCGACGACGACGAGCCCGTGGCGGTCGGCGATGGCCTGGATCATCTCCATGTCGGCGACGAGGCCGAACAGGTGGACCGGGCAGATCGCCCGGGTCCGCGGGGTGATCGCACGCTCGATGCTGCGGGCGTCGATGACGTAGGTGTCGGGCTCGATGTCGACGAACACCGGCGTCGCGCCGGTCGAGAGGATCGCGTTCGCGGTCGCCGCGAACGTGTGGGCGACCGTGATCACCTCGTCGCCCGGCTCGAGCCCGATCCCGGCGAAGATCGACATCAATGCGAGGGTCCCGTTGCCGGTCGCGATCACATGCTTCACGCCGACGAACTCCGCCCAGGCATCCTCGAGCGCCTTGACCTGCTTGCCCTGGGCGATCATCCCGCTCCGGAGGACGTCGCTGACGGCGTCGATCTCTTCCTGGCCGATGTCGGGGCGGGCGATCGGGATCATGCAGGCGCTCCTTGACGCGGGCCGGACCGCTCCTCCAGGGTCTCGGCGTCGGGAATGTACGCATAGGTCCGACCGCACTCGGGGCAGACGAGCTCCTGGTGGGCTCGATAGCGGCCGGGCTCGGCGGCCACCGGGTCGCCGTTGCTGTCCATGAGGCGCGCGCCGCAGGCACAGACCCAGCCGATCCGATGGGCCGGGCTGCCGACGACCAGGGCGTGGTTCGGCACGTCGCGGGTGACGACCGCGCCCGCGCCGACCGTTGCCCAGCTCCCGACCGTGACGCCGGCAACGACGACCGCGCCGGCGCCGATCGAGCAGCCATCACGAAGGTCGATCGGGCTGACCTGCCAGTCGGCGGCACGACTGAGCTCACCGGTCGAGGTGACGGCGCGCGGGTAGCGGTCGTTCGTGAGGATCGCGCCCGGGCCGATGAAGACGCCGTTGCCGACGGTGACGCCGTGGTACACGAGCGCGCCGTTCTGGATCTTCACCCGGTCGCCGAGAACGACGCCCTCGTCGATGAAGACGTCCCGGCCGACGACACACTCGCTGCCGAGCCGCGCCCCGGTGCGGACCTGGGCCCGGTGCCAGATGCTGGTCCTCGCCCCGACGCTCACGTCAGGTTCGAGGTCCGCGGTCGCGTGAACACGCGCGGAGGGATCGATCACGGGTCGGTGGAGGCTCCAATGTGGTCGCGCGCGGGCGGGGCTCGAAGGTTCTGGGGAGTATACCGGCGAGGGGCCGCGGCCCGGCCGGGGCCGTCCGCCCTGAGCGACGTCTCAGCGGCGACGGCGGCCCCGGAGCAGCGACGTGATCACGCCGAACGCGGCGCCAAACGCGACGGCGCCGCGCCAGTCGAAGAGGACGCGGACGTTGCCCTCGACCCGGCGGGCGAAAAGGAAGAGGACGCCCGTCGTTCGCTCGATCCGCACGTCGTTCGCGATGAGGGTCCGGACGAACGACTGCTCGATCCGCGCCTCGCGGGCGATCACCGATCCTGCGGCGCCCTGGGTGACGCTCAGGTCGCCGGTGAGCGCCGCGCCGATGCCGCCGAGCTCGACCGAGACGCGGTCCGCGCGGGCCGCGCCGATCCCGCCCTGCGACACGGCGATGTCCGTCGCCCGGGCGCGGCCGATTCCGCCTTGGCGGATGTCGATGTTCGTCGCGTTCGCCGACTGGAGCCCGCCCTGGTGAATGCTGATCGTCTCGCCGGTCACGTTCCGTGCCGGTTCGACGGGGAGCGTCGCCGGCGCCGAGGTCGCCCCGTTTGCGGACGCAGCCCGCGCCGCCGCGACCTTCGGGGTCGCGGGCTTCGTCGCGGGCGTCGACGCCTTGCTGCTCGTGCGCACCTTCGGCAGCACGACCTTCGGCGACGCCTCGGCGGCCGCCTCGCGAGCGGCCTCGGCCTCGGCCCCCGCAAGGGCGTCGTCGGCCGTCGACTCAGTCGTTGCGTCGGTCGTCGTGTCGGTGGAGTCGCGCTCGGCCATTGATGGATCTCCCACGGCGTGATCGTCCCTGCGCCCGGCGAGACGTGACGCCCAGCCTACCGCGCGCGTCCGGCGCCGTCACGGAGCGAGGCTCCGGCACGGACGGCGGTGCCGTCACGGGACGGGCGGTCGGACCGTCGACTGCGGTGGCGAACGGCCGAGGAGTATCCTGCGCCGGGCGCCGACCCTCCGCCGCATCCGCTGGATGGTCAGCCCGCACCGCGCCCACGTCGCGGTCGCTCGAGGGGAACCCAACCGATGGTCCGCAACCTGAACCCGGTCCGATGAATCGCGCGGCCGTCCTGGCGCTCGGCGCGCTTGCCGTCCTGGGCGGCCTCGGGCTGGGGATGTTCGCCGCGCTGGCCTCGTCGCCGGGCGCCACCGGGTCCTTGGACCCGGGCCACGTCGCGAACCTGGGCAGCGCGCCGCCGTCGGCCGCTCTGTCGCCGAGCCCGCCGCCGTCGGTCGCCGAGCCGTCGACCTTGCCGTCCTCGGGCCCGTCATCCCCGCCGCTGCCCACGCCGACGCCGTCGCCGATCCTCGTCCCGGCGCCGCTGACGGGCCGCCTCGTGACCCCGGCAGCCGCGGCCCGCCACCCGATCGCGGTGATGATCGACGACCTGTCGCCGGCCCGTCCGCAGTCCGGGTTCAGCGCCGCGTCGATCGTCTGGCAGGCCCCCGCCGAGGGCGGGATCCCGCGCTACATGATGGTGTTCCAGGAGAACATCCCGACCGACGTCGGGCCGGTCCGGAGCTCGCGCTACTACTACATCGCCTGGGCGGCCGAGCTGCGCGCGCTGTACGCCCATGCCGGTGGCTCGCCGCAGGCGCTCCAGACGCTCCGCGAGCAGGGCAATGGCCAGCTCGTCTACAACGCCGACGAGTTCCGCTGGGGCAATTCGTTCCGTCGCACGGATCGCGACCCGCCGCACAACCTGTACACGACCGGCAAGCAGCTCCGCTCGATCGCGGCCGCCGTCGGGGCGAAGGACGGGCCGATCAAGTGGCCCTGGAAGTTCGCCCGCGATGCCGTCCTCGGCTACCGCCCGGTCGGCGGTCGGATCCAGCTGACGTACGGCAACGTCAACGCGATCCGCTTCGACTACGACCGGAAGTCGAACACCTACCGGCGCTCGGTCACCGGCGAGAAGCGCCAGATCGACGCGGCGACGAACAAGCGCGTCGCGCCGAAGAACGTGATCGTCATGGTCGTCCACTTCGGCCCGCTGAACGACGGCTCGAAGAAGCACCGCCTCGAGGGCGAGGTCATCGGCAGCGGGACCGCCTGGATCTCGACGAATGGGGTCACGATCAAGGGGACCTGGAAGAAGGCGTCGCTCACGTCGCCCACGCGGTTCTTCGGGCCCAACGGCAAGGCGGTCACGCTCACGATCGGCCAGACCTTCGTCCAGGTGATGAAGACGACCGACTACATCCACTTCACTGCCGGCAAGCCGGCGCCACCGACCCCGCTGGGACCCGGCTTCCGGCAGTTCTAGCTTCCGCCGGCGCCATCCCCCTCTGGCTCGCGGGCCCGTCGAATCCCGACCTCGGCATAGACACGGCGGGTCTCGGCCGCGACCTGGGCCCAGGTCCGGCGGTCGGTCTGCGCTCGCTCGCGCGCCGCGGCCGCGAGGCGGCTGTGGAGCGGGTCCTCGGCCCAGACCGTCGCGAGTGCCGCGGCCAATCGGTCCGGCTCGCGCGGCGGGACGAGGATCCCGGCCGCCCCGACGACCTCGGGCAAGGCTCCGACGGCCGAGGCGGCGACCGGTGTCCCGCACGCGATCGCCTCGAGGGCGGGCAGGCCGGTCGCGTCCGAGAGCGCGGGCAGGATCGCCGCGCGCGCGCCGCGGACGAGGGCAGCGAGGCGCTCGTCGGACAGGCGCGGCGCGTAGGCGAGGGCATCGCCGACGTCGACCCGAGCGGCGGCGCGGGCGAGCGACGCGCGATCGTTTGGCGAGGCGCCGACGAGCAGCACCCGCGGCGGCCAGGCGACCTCCGCGGCGAGACCCTCCGGACGGCCGGCGGTCGCGAGCTGCTCGAGCGCCCGGAGGAGGGTCGCGAGGTCCTGACGCGCATCGTAGCGGCCCGAATAGACGAGATAGCGCTCGGGGAGCCCGAGCCGCTCGCGCTCCGCACGCGCGGCTCCTCCGCCTGGTGACGGTGCGTCGCCGTCCGAGGGCCAGAAGCTGAACGCCGCGCGGGCCGCGAACGGCACGACCCGGAGGCGCTCGCGTCGGACGCGGAGCAGGCGGCGCGCCGCCGCGGCGACCGCCTCCGATCCCACGATCACCGCGGCGGCGTCGCGCAGCAGGCGTGCCCGGAGGCGCTGCCCGAGGCGGCTCGCCGGGGAGCGTTGGTACGCGCCTGGAAGCTCCCACGGCGCAAGGTCGAGGAGGGTGACGACGAGCGGCAATCCTGTCGCGAGCGGGATCGCACCGCCGGCCGCGTGATAGACGGCGCCGGCCGCACCGCTGGCATCGGCCTTCCAGGCGGCGCCGACGCTCGCCCCGCTGAGCACGAACGGGTCGATCGTGAGCGCGGCCGAGCGGAGGAGGTGCGTCGGCGGGAGCATCCGCCGGCCGATGACCTCGAGACGCGCGAAGGCCGTCGTCGGGTCGTCCAGGTCGGATCGGAGGAGGAGCGCGAACGACTCACCCGCGAGCGGGTCCGCGTCGTAGGCGCCGAGGAGCGCCTCGAGGTAGCCGGCGGTGAGCGGGGCTCGCTCCGGCTCCTGGAGCGGGCGCGCGTCGAGGACGACGCGGACGCCTCGCGGCGGCTCCGGCGCGGCCGTCGAGCCGAGCCGCGCCGCCGGCCGAGTCACGAGGGGTCGGGGCCCGGCGCCGGGGCGGGATCTGCGGGTGGGTCCTGCGCGGCCACCGTGCTTGGCGCTCCGGCGACCGTTCCCGGCGTCGCGCGGCCACGGAGACGCGACCACAGCTCCTCCCCCCGGAGCTGGACGACGACGACGAGCGCCTCGACGACGATCCGGCGGCTCATCTTCGACTGGCCGACCCGACGGTCGCGGAACGTGATCGGGATCTCACGGATCCGGGCTCCGAGCCGGGTCGCCCGGAACGTCATCTCGATCTGGAAGACATATCCACCGGCATGGACGCCCTCGAACGGGATCGTCCCGAGCGTCGCGGCGCGCCAGGCCTTGAAACCGCCGGTCAGGTCGTTCGGGCGCAGGCCGAGGACGATCCGCGCGAACAGGCTCCCGCCGCGCGAGATCAAGCGTCGCCCCAGGCCCCAGTCGACCACGCCGCCGCCGGTCGTGTAGCGCGACCCGATGACGAGATCCGCGGCGTCGTCCGCGACCGGCGCGATCAGCGCGGGCAGGGTCGCGGGATCATGCGACCAGTCGGCGTCCATCTGGACGACGATCCGGGCGCCGCCCGCGAGGGCGATCTCGAACCCGTCCAGATACGCCCGGCCGAGACCCTGCTTCGCGGGCCGATGGCGGACGCGCACCCGGGCGTCGGCGACGGCGAGGCCGTCGGCGAGCTGGCCCGTGCCATCGGGCGAGCCGTCGTCGACGACGAGGAGCGTCGCTTCGGGAAGGGCCTCGAGGATCGCCGCGGCGATCCCGGCCAGGTTGTCGGCCTCGTTGTAGGTCGGCAGGATCACCCAGGCGCCCGCGCCCGGACCGCTCGCGGCGGAAGCGCCCGCGGCTGAGGGGCTCGGCTCGTCCGGTGACGTCATCGCCGGCCCAGTGTACGAGCGCTCACCGGCAGGCGAGTGCCGTCGCGCGTGCCGTCATTGGATCGAGACC
>DASXTH010000320.1:0-8378 GCA_036505555.1 Candidatus Limnocylindrales bacterium
CTCATCAAGATCGACATGAGCGAGTTCATGGAGCGCCATAACGTGAGCCGGCTCGTCGGCGCCCCGCCGGGCTACGTCGGCTTCGACGAGGGTGGCCAGCTGACCGAGGCCGTCCGGCGCAAGAGCTATGCGGTCGTGCTCCTCGACGAGGTCGAGAAGGCCCATCCCGAGGTCTTCAACATCCTCCTCCAGATCCTGGAGGACGGGCGGCTGACTGACGCCAAGGGCCGCCGGGTCGACTTCCGGAACGTGATCATCATCATGACCTCGAACCTCGGCGCCAAGCAGCTCCAGACGAACTCGTCGCTCGGCTTCCGCGACCGCGGCAGCGACGCGGAGACCCAGGCGAACACCTCCTACGAGCTCATGAAGGAAAAGGTCGCGACCGAGCTGAAGAACAGCTTCCGCCCGGAGTTCCTGAACCGGATCGACGCGACCGTCGTCTTCCGCTCACTGACGGTCGAGGAGATCACCCAGATCGTCGACTTGATGCTCGCGCGCGTGCGAGACCAGCTCCGTGCGCAGCAGATGCACCTGGAGGTCACGCAGGCCGCCAAGGAGCACATCATCAAGCTCGGCTACGACGTGGCGTATGGCGCGCGACCGCTCCGCCGAGTGATCCAGAACATGGTCGAGGACGTCCTCGCCGAGCACCTCCTGCTCGGCAAGTACGAGCCGGGCACGACGATCGTGGTTGACCGCGACCCGGAAGCCGGCCTCGACATCCATGCTGCCGAGCCGCTGACTCCGGTCGAAGCCTGACCATCGGTCGCCGGATCGGCTGGCGATGAGCAAGGCATCCGGCCGCGCGCAGACCCGCTTCGTCTGCCAGTCCTGCGGGGAATCGTTCCTGCGCTGGGAAGGCCAGTGCCGCGTCTGCAGCGCGTGGAACAGCCTGGTCGAAACGCGGGTTCGGGCCGAGCCGCGCACCGTCCGCAACGAATCGCGCGGCGGGCTGGCCGGGGCCGTGTCGACCCGGCTCGTGGACGTCACCGAGCCGACGCAGCGACGGCTGGCGGTCGGCATCGGCGAGCTGGACCGCGTCCTCGGCGGCGGGCTCGTGCCGGGGTCGGTGGTGCTGGTCGGGGGCGAACCCGGGATCGGCAAGTCGACGCTGGTCCTCCAGGCGGCAGCGGGCGTGGCCGCCGTCGTCGGGCCGGAGCGGGTGCTCTACGCGACCGGCGAGGAGTCCGCGTCGCAGGTCCGCCTTCGCGCCGAGCGGCTGGGCGTGCTCGCCGGCCCCGGTGCCGCGATCCACGTCCTGACGGAGTCGTCGATCGACCGGATCGCCGACGTCGCGACGAGCGGCCACGACGCGCCTGCGCTCCTCGTCGTCGACTCGATCCAGACCGCGACGATCGACGATCTCGACGGACCGGCCGGCAGCGTGGGTCAGGTCCGCGGCGCGGCCCTCCGGCTCATGG
Source organism: Candidatus Limnocylindrales bacterium (assembly GCA_036505555.1). GTDB lineage: Bacteria > Chloroflexota > Limnocylindria > Limnocylindrales > CSP1-4 > CF-46. Next base: position 1,425 of record DASXTH010000320.1, read on the forward strand.
AGCTCGCGAAGCCCGCGGGCATTGCGGTCGTCCTCGTCGGCCACGTGACCAAGGACGGCTCGATCGCCGGCCCGAAGACGCTGGAGCATCTCGTCGATGCGGTGCTGACCCTCGACGGTGAACGCTACGCGAGCATCCGCCTCCTCCGCGCGACGAAGAACCGTTTCGGGTCGACGGAGGAAGTCGGCGTCTTCGAGATGGGCGAAACGGGGATGAGCGAGGTCGCGGACCCCGCCCGGGCGTTCCTGACCGAGCACGACGGGCCGGCCCCGGGCAGCGTCGTCGCGCCGACCCTCGAGGGATCACGTCCTCTCCTCGTCGAGGTCCAGGGTCTCGTCGCGCCGGGGCCGGGCGGATCACCGCGGCGGACCACGAGCGGCGTCGACGCGAACCGCGTCTCGCTCCTCGTCGCGGTCCTCGGGCGGGCCGGGATCGGGCTCGCGAGTCACGACGTCTACGTCAACCTCGCCGGTGGACTGGCGGTGGACGAGCCGGGTCTCGATCTGCCGCTTGCGTTGGCCCTGGCGTCCTCGCTCCGTAACCGGCCGATCGCGTCCGATACCGTCGCGATCGGCGAGGTGGGCCTGCTCGGCGAGCTGCGATCCGTCGTCGGGCTCGAGCGCCGGTTGCGCGAGGCCGCCCGTCTCGGGTTCGGCCGGGCGATCGTTCCGCGGCCGTCTCGCGGTGGTGCCATCCCGGCCGTCCCGGGTCTCGAGGTCGTCGCCGTCGGCAGCCTCCGCGAGGCGATCGAGGCGGCGCTCGCACCCAGCCCGGAACGCTCGCGACGCGTAGCGGCGACCTCGGCACGATGCTAGGCTACGGCGGCTTCAGCGCGCCTCGGGGAGTGTGGCCCACTGTCCCCGCGAGGGACGACGCGAGGGAAACGTGATCCGCAACATCCGGTTGCTCGGTGCCGCGCTGGGCGGCCTCGTCGGGCTCGCGCTCGCCGCGTCGGCGCAGCTCTTCGAGACGTCGCCCGCGGGTGGCTGGCTGCTCGCCGCATGGGTCGTCGCGTGGATCGTCGTCGGGTTCGCGATCCTGCCGTACCTGACCGTGGTCCCGGCGGGCTGGCTGATCCGTCAGGCGCAGGAGCTGTCCACCGCGGAGTTCGTGACGGCCGTCGTCGGGCTCCTGCTCGGACTGCTGATGGGGCTGCTCCTCGGTCTCCCGCTGGCCCTGTTCCCGGACCCGCTCGGGACGCTCCTGCCGATCGGCGTGTCGCTCTTCCTCGGGCTCGGGATGCTCGGGCTGACAGTCGCGAAGCGCGACGATCTCTTGATCGCCGCAGAGGCGATCGGCCTCGTCCGCCGGCCCCAGCCGGACGGGGACCGCTCGGCGACGAGCGGCGACCCGCACATCGTCGTGGACACGAGCGCGATCATCGACGGCCGGATCGCGGAGATCGTCGAGTCGGGCTTCATCTACGGGACGCTCGTCGTCCCGAAGTTCGTCCTCGACGAGCTCCAGCACATCGCCGACAGCTCGGACACGCTTCGCCGGAACCGCGGCCGGCGCGGCCTCGAGATCCTCGCCCGGATGCAGAAGGACTCGCCGACCCCGATCGAGATCATCGACGAGCCCGTCCCCGAGGTCGCCGAGGTCGACGCGAAGCTCGTCGCGCTCGCGCGCGTTCGCAGCAAGGCCATCCTCACGAACGACTACAACCTCAATCGCGTCGCCGAGCTCCAGGGCGTCCGCGTCCTGAACGTCAACTCGCTCGCGAACGCGGTGAAGCCGGCGGTCCTGCCGGGCGAGGAGCTCCGCGTCCGCGTCATCCAGGAAGGCAAGGAGGCTGGCCAGGGCGTCGGGTTCCTCGACGACGGGACGATGATCGTCGTCGAGGGCGGGGTGCGCTACATCGACAAGGATCTCGACGTTTCGGTGACGCGCGTCCTCCAGACGGTCGCGGGCCGAATGATCTTCGCCCAGCCGCGCCTGGATTGAGCAGACCGGGCCCGGCGGACGTCATCGTCGTCGCCGCCGGCGCGTCGCATCGCATGGGCGGCGTCGACAAGGTGTTGGCGCCGGTGGCTGGACGGCCGCTCCTGGCCTGGACGCTCGAGGCGCTGGCGTCGTCCGAGGCTGTGGCCCGGATCGTCGTCGTAGCGTCGAGGGCCAACATGGGGTCGATCTCGACCGCTTCATGGCTGCCCGATCGCGTCACACAGATCGCACTCGGTGGCGAACGACGACAGCAATCCGTCGCTCGCGGGCTGGAAGCCCTTCGAGGGGGGACGCGCGGCGATCCGCCGAGCGACGGACTCGACCGCGTCGTCCTCGTTCACGATGGCGCGCGACCTCTGGTCTCCCTCGAACTCATCGAGTCGGTCGCTCGAGCAACCGAGGTCCACGGGGCCGCGATCCCCACGCTGCCGGTCGCGGACACGGTCAAGCGAGTGGATGGTGATGAGATCGCGGAGACGATCGACCGGTCGACGCTCGTGACGACGCAGACCCCGCAGGGCGTCCTCGCCAGACTCCTGTTGGACGCATATCGGCAGTTCCCGCCCGATGGCCCACGAACGTTCACCGACGAGGCCGCCCTCCTGGAGGCCTGTAGAATCCCCGTTCATGCAGTCCTCGGCGACGAGCGCAACTTCAAGGTGACCCTGCCCGCGGACCTCGCCCGCGTCGAGCAGGCCATCGGTGCGCCGGCGGGGGCCGCGGCCCGCGTCGGCATCGGCTCCGACAGCCATCCGTTCGGCCCCGAGTCGGGCCTGGCGCTTGGTGGCCTGACGATCGAGAACGCGCCTCGGCTGCACGGGCACTCCGACGGCGACGTCGTCCTGCATGCCGTCGCCGACGCGCTCCTCGGCGCGGCGGGACTCGGCGATCTTGGGCGGCTGTTCCCGGCCGGTCCGCAGACACCGCGCGGGATCGCCAGCACCGAGCTGCTCGCCTCCGTCGTCCGGCGCGTCGACGAGACCGGCCTGACCGTCGCCGGCCTGGATTGCACGATCGTCGCCGCTCGCCCGCCCCTCGCCGCGCTCCTGCCCGAGATGGCCGACCGGATCGCTGGCCTGCTCGGCGTCGACGCGGCCGCGGTCAACGTCAAGGCGTCGACCGGCAACCTCGACGGGATGGAGGGAGCCGGTCGCGGCATCTCGGCCACCGCGATCGTGGTCCTTCGGCCGCAGACCGCAGCCCGATGACGATCCGTCTCCAGGACACGCTCACCGGCGACATCCGGCCGCTCGAGCCGATCGAGCCGGGCCACGTCCGGATCTACAGCTGCGGCCCGACGGTCTACGGCCCGGCCCACATCGGCAACTTCCGGAGCTTCCTGTTCGCGGACGTCCTCGTGCGCCACCTGCGGCGGCGCGGTCTGCGCGTGACCTGGGTGATGAACATCACCGATATCGACGACAAGATCATCAAGGGTGCCGCGGCTTCCGGGACCACGATCCAGGACCTGACCGATCACTGGCTGGCCGTCTTCCGCACGGACGCCGAGCGCCTCCGGATGACCCCGCCCGACGTCCAGCCTCGGGCGACGGGCCACATCGACCAGATCGTCGACCTGATCGCGCGGCTCGTCGACCGTGGCCACGCCTACCGCACCGAGGACGGCTCGATCTTCTTCCGGATCGCCTCGTGGCCGACGTACGGCCGGCTCGCCCGGCTCGACCCCGAGCAGATGCGGGTCGGCGAACGCGTGGAGTCGGACGAGTACGGAAAGGACGACGTGCGGGACTTCGCGCTCTGGAAGGGCCCGAAACCGGGGGAGCCGTCGTGGGACACGGCGATCGGTGTCGGCCGGCCGGGCTGGCACATCGAGTGCTCCGCGATGTCGATGCGCCATCTCGGGCCGTCGTTCGATATCCACACCGGGGGCGTCGACCTGATCTTTCCGCACCACGAAGACGAGATCGCCCAAAGCGAGGCGGCGACCGGCCTGCCGTTCGTCCGGACCTGGCTGCACTGCGCCCACCTCCAGACGAGCGGCACGAAGATGGCCAAGTCGACCGGGAACATCGCCCGCGTTGGCGACCTGCTCGACGCCGGCGTCTCCGCGCGCGCGCTTCGCTATGCGCTGATCGCGGTCCATTACCGCGCGCCTCTGAACTACAGCGACGACTCCCTCACGGCGGCGGGCGCGGCGCTCGAGCGGCTCGAGGCCGCGGTCGCCGCGTTGGCCGGATACCACGAGGATCGGCCGGATGATCCCGACCTTCCCGGCGTCATCGCCGACGCCGACGCCGCCTTCGGCGACGCCCTCGACGACGACCTGAACATCTCGGCCGCCCTCGCAGCCGTGTTCGACCTCGTTCGGGAGCTCAACCGCCGCATCGACGACCGCCTGCTCTCGACCGCCGACGCCGAGCGCGCGCTCGCCGCGATCCGATCGTTCGACGAGGTGCTCGCCGTGCTCCCGGCGGCCGACGAGGACGTCGACGCTCACAGCCGACGGCTGCTCGACGAGCGGGCCGCGGCCCGCGCGAGTCGCGACTGGGCAGCCTCCGATCGGTTGCGCGACGAACTCGCCGAACGCGGGATCGCCGTCGAGGACACCCGCGACGGCCAGCGCTGGCGGCGGCAGCTGGAGACGGCTCGTGGCTGATCGACGCGAAGGCGACCGCAACGGCGAGCGGCCGCGTCGTTCCGGGGGAGGAAAGGGGCCGGGCGGGCCGCGCGGCCCCGGCGCCGGCCGAGGGCCCGGGCGACCCGGAGGGACCCATCGGGGCCCCGGCTCGCGGGGTCCTGGCGGGCCGGGTCGGCCGAACGGCCCGCGGGATCGGTTCGGACCACCGGATCGCGGGGATCGAGGCGACCGAAGGGATCGCGGGCCCGGCGATCGGCGCGGCTCAGGCCCGGGCGGCGGGCACGACCGGCCGGATCGCTTCGAGTCGGGTGATCGCGCGGGCCCCGGTGGCGGACGGCGTGGGTTCGGGTTCGGCGGCGGCGGGGCCGATCGCCCGGATCGCGGCGAGCGGCCCGGTGGTCCGCGGCCCGGAGGACCCGGTGGTCCGCGGCCTGGGGCGCCCGGTGGTCGCCCGTTCGACCACGGCCGTCCACCTGCCGGACGCGCCGCTCCCGGGTCCCGGCCGCCGTTCGGCAATCGGCCTCGGTTCGACGATCGTCGCGGCCCTGCCGGCCACGGTCGCGACGAACCACGCGAGACCCGGCGGGGGCCGGCGGAGGACCGGCCATTCCGACCGGCGTTCGATGCGCCCGGCCCGGATCGACCCGAGCGGTCGCATCGCCCGGATCGGCCGTTCGGTCCGCGGTCCGGCGGTTCGCGACCCGCCATTGATCGCGGTCCCGCACGGCCCTGGCGCGATGCCCCGGCCCATCCTCGCCCGGGCGCGGAACGTCCCTGGCGCGAGGCGCCGCCGAGGTTCGCCCCGCCGCCAGCAGTCGCACCCTCCGACCTCCTCGGTGAGGACGAAGAGCTCGTCGCCGGACGCCGCCCGGTCGAGGAGGCGTTCGTCGCCCGCCGGCCGGCCCGTCGTCTGCTGGTCGTGCCACAGCGCCGTCAGGCCCTCGAACGCCTCGTGCTCCACGCGACATCGCTCCGGATCCCCGTCGTCGAGGTCGAAGGCGGCACGCTGACCGCGATCGCCGGGTTCGATGGCCACCAGGGGATCGCGCTCGTCGTCGAGCCGCGAACGTACGCCGGGCTCGATGACGTGCTCGCGCGCGCCGTCGAGCGGAACGAGCCCCCGTTCGTCCTCGTCCTCGATTCGCTCGAGGATCCGCAGAACGTCGGGACGCTCCTCCGGAGCGCCGAGGCCGCCGGCGTCCACGGCATCGTGTTTCCGACCCACCGCCAGGCCCCGCTGACACCGGCCGCGATCAAGGCATCGGCGGGCGCCGTGGAGCACCTCCTCCTCTGCCCGGTCGACGACCTGCCCGGGGCGCTGTCGGATCTCCGGATCCGCGGCCTGCGCGTCGCGGCCGCCGAAGCCGATGCGCCGATGACCGCCGCCCAGGCCGATCTCCGGGGACCGCTCGCGATCGTCGTCGGCAGCGAGGGTCAGGGCCTGTCGCCGGTCGTCCGAAGGCGCGCCGATCTCGCGGTCCGCATCCCGATGCGCGGCACGATCGGCTCGCTGAACGCCGCGGTCGCGGGCTCGATCCTCCTCTTCGCCGCGGTCGCCCAGCGCGACCCGGGTGGCGATGCGGGCGCCTCCGCAGCGCCGCTGCCGACGTCTGCTGGCGATGTCGACTCCGCGACCGCGGGTGCGTCTCCGGAGGCCGAGACCGCGACCGAACCCGCGGCCGCGGGCCCGCGAAAGGCCAAACGAGCCAAGGCCGCCACCGCGCCCACGACGGAGCCGTCCCCAAAGGCAAAGCGCACGAAGGCGGCCGGCGCAGAGAGGCCGCGACCGAAATCGAAGGCGAAGCCCAAGCCCAAGGCCAAGCCCGCAGCCAGGGTCGAAGACACGGCCAGTGACGGCCCGGAGTCGCCGTCGGACGGGCTGCTCCCGGGTGGTCCGGCGCCCGAGTGATGACGGCTCGGCCGCACGCTCGGCTCGCTTGACCGGTTCGCGGGCCGGACCGTATCATTCCCCGGCGCCGAAGGGTCCTTCTGCGGTATGGCCCTGCGCCGCGCCGACGTAGCTCAATTGGTAGAGCAGCGGTTTTGTAAACCGCAGGTTCCGGGTTCGAGTCCCGTCGTCGGCTCCAAGTGCAGATCCGGGCGATGGGTTTCACCAACGGGCCGCAGTCTGGCCCATCGCTCTTCCCAGGGGGTAGGTTGAGCAGGTGGTGAGCTCCGCTGACTGTAGATCAGCCGTCTTCGACTGTGGGGGTTCGATTCCCTCCCTGCCCACCATCACAATCGGAATAACCCGCGATCGGCCCGGGCCCACATAGCTCAGCTGGCAGAGCACTTCCTTGGTAAGGAAGAGGTCATCGGTTCAAGTCCGATTGTGGGCTCCACCCCCGCCCTCGGCGTCGTACCTGCGGCGTAGCCGCGCCTGAAATGGAGTGAGAACGGTCTCGTGGCCA
>DASXTH010000321.1:0-3427 GCA_036505555.1 Candidatus Limnocylindrales bacterium
GTCCGTGCGGGCTGTCGTCAACGGGACCGCGAGCACGGTGGAGGTCCAGCTGAACGGCTCGACCATCTACCTGACCTCGAGCGCGAGCCTCGGCTCGGCCGGCGTCGCATCCGTCCAGATCGGCAACGAGATCGCCGCTCAGACGTTCTCCGTCACCGCCGACAACATCACGGTCCGCAACTGAGTCGGCCGGGATCAGCCGGCCGATCTCAGGCGGCGTCGGGCATGGCGTCGAACCCCGGCGCCTCGTCCTCGTCGGACGCACGCGCCCCGCCTGATGCCCGCGAGCCCGCCGGGAGGACGGTCAGCGCGACCACGATCGCAAGGACGACGAACCCCGCCGCCAGCTCGAGCGCGAGCTGCGAGCCGCCGGTCAGGGCGGCCGCCGGAGAAGCGCCCGCGGTCGAGAGGCTGACGCTTCGCATCGTCGCCACCGACGCCATCGCGGCGAGGCCCAGCGCCCCGCCGACCTGGCGGGTCGTGTTCACGAGGCCCGACGCGAGACCGGCGTCATGGCTGGTCGCGCCGGACATCGCCAGCCCGACGAGCGCCGGGAACGCGAGGCCGGAGCCGATCCCGATCAGCGCGAGGGCGGGCGCGACATCGACGAAGTACGACGCGTCGGCCGGCAGTCGCGCGAACCACACCAGGGCGACGAGCTCGAGCACGAGGCTCCCCCGCAGCACCGCACGCGCACCGAACCGGGTGATCAGCGGTTCGCTGAAGACAAACGACATCACCCCGACGCTCAGGCTGACCGGCAGGAACCCGAGGCCGATCCCGAGAGCATCGAAGCCGAGGACCCGCTCGAGATAGAGGCTCCCCACGAAGAAGGTCCCGAAGAACCCGGCGACAAGCAGGAGCATGACCGCGTTTGCGCCGGCGACCGTGCGCGACCGGAAGATGCGCAGCGGCAGCAGCGGGTTGGCGGTCCGTGCCTCGCGGACGACGAACGCGATCAGGGCGATCAGCGACGCCGCGGCGCCCGCCAGCGTCTCGATCGAGGTCCAGCCGACATCGCTGGTCCGGATGATCGTCAGGACCCCGAGCATCAGGGCCCCGGTCACGAGCACGGCGCCCGGCACATCGGCGCCTTGGCCGAGGCCAAGACCTTCGTCGTCCTCGAGCAGCCGGAGGGCAAACACGGCCGTGACGATGCCGATCGGCACGTTGACGAAAAAGATCCAGTGCCAGTTGAGGCTCTGGGTGAGGATGCCGCCGGCCAGGAGCCCGGTCGAGGCTCCCGCCGAGGCGACGAAGCTGTAGAGGCTGATCGCGCGGGTTCGTTCGCGCGGTTCGGTGAACATCGTCACGATCATCCCGAGGATGACCGAGGAGGTCATCGCTCCGCCGACGCCCTGCACGAACCGGGCGATGATCAGGGTCTCCTGGCTGACGCTGATCCCGCACGCGAGCGACGCCGCGGTGAACAGGGCGAGCCCGGCGAGGAAGATCCGCCGACGGCCGAGCAGGTCGCCGAGGCGACCGGCGAGCAGCAGGACGCCGCCGAACGCGATGAGGTAGGCGTTGACGACCCAGGCGAGGCTCGACTGGCTGAAACCGAGGTCGCGCTGGATGGCCGGCAGAGCGACATTCACGATCGTCGCGTCGAGGACGATCATCAGCATGCCGGCGCACAGGACCGTCAGCGCGAGCCAGCGGTCGTCGCGAGTGGAGGCCGAGGCGGGGAACGCGGAGGACATGAGCTGGGGTGTCTCCTTGGGGTGGGCAGTCCGCGGACGGCAGGCTCGTGACCGGCGCTTGTCCGCAGTGCTACGATTGGCCAGTAACCGGGGGAACTCTCCGGTTCGTCAGAGGTCACTATACGGGGACTGTCCCCGGTTATCAAGTCCCGAATGAAAACGTCACCCATCGACAACCTTCACGCCCCTCCCTCGCAGGCTCGCGCGCTGCGGGCCGACGCACGGCGCAACATCGAGCTCCTGATCGCCGCCGCGCGCGAAGCATTCGCGGCCGACGGAGCCAACGCCCCGCTTGACGACATCGCCAAGGCGGCCGGGGTCGGGTCCGGGACGCTGTACCGCCACTTCCCGACTCGTCTCGCGCTCGTCGAGGCCGTCTATCGCGACAGCGTCGAGCGCCTGTGCGCCGAGGGCGAGCGGCTAACCGCGGTGGAGCCTCCAGCCGAGGCGCTCCTCGACTGGCTCCGCGGTTTCGTCACCGTCGTGTCCGAGAAGCGCGGCCTGGCGGCGGCGCTCAGCGACGAGGGTCGCGCGAGCACCCTGTTCGCCGAATGCCACGGGATGATCAACGCCGCGGGTTCGACGCTCCTGGACCGGGCCAAGGACGCCGGCGCCATCCGCGCGGACGTCCCGCTCGGCGACATCCTGAAGATGGCCAAGGCGTTCGCCCTTGCCGCCGAGACGTCGCCCGAAGGGCCGGCCCTGGCCGAGCGACTCCTCACCCTTTCGATGGACGGGCTTCGACCGAGGGCGACCTCCCGCTCGTAGGGCGGAGGAACCCGCAGCGAGCGGTCCGGGTTCACGAACCTGGCGGCGCCTCCACGATCCGCTTCAGCCGCCCGAGATCTCCCTGGACCGAGCGGCGGACCATCGGGCCGGTGAGCGCCGACGGCAGCCCGTACATCGCCCGACCCGTGCCGCGGATCCGAATGCTCGCCTGGGTCGCGCGTCCGCCGTCGAGCGGTTCGAGGATGTAGTCGACGTCCATCGGGAACGGGCTCTTCAGCGCGTGCATCGCGACGAGCCGAGCGGGCTCGAACGCCTCCACGTGCATCACCCATTCGATCGGACGGCCGAGGAAGCCGCCGAGACGGCGCACCTGGGAGCCCTGACGGATCGGCGGCGGCGTCAGCGTCTCGACGGTCTTGACGCCGCCGATCCATTCGGGGTCGCGAAGCGGGTCGAACTCGATCGCGGCGACGGCATCGGGCGAAGCCTCGATCCGGAGGCTGGCGGTGACATCGATGCCCATGGCGCGCCTCAGAAGTCGAAGAAGGGCTGGGGGGTGCCACTCTCCGCGTAGCCCTTCAGGCGGAGGATGATCTGGGCCCAGGCCGGGGTCACGATCGGGATCACGGGGTTGTCGGCGTCGTAGTCGCGGTGGCCGAACTGCAGGCGGGTGCCCGGAGCGTCGGGATTGGGCGCGAGATCCCAGCGGATCGTCGTCCCGGCCCACCACGGCGGGAACCCGCCCGTGACCCACTCGACCCGCGCCTCGTCGTCGCGAGCGACGGCGAACTCGAACGGCTGAGGCACGTCCGGGAACGAGACGCGGAGTTGTCCTTCGCCCAGCTCGGTCCGCGAGGACCACCACGACCGGATGCCGGTCTCGGTCGAGAGGGCTCGGTGGACGGTCGGTTGGTCAGCCGCGATGTCGAACTGCATCAGGATGTGGTAATCGCCCATGGTCGGCTCGTCCTCCGTCGCCTGATCTATTTTAGTGA
>DASXTH010000322.1:0-38992 GCA_036505555.1 Candidatus Limnocylindrales bacterium
ACGGCGTCCCCGCCCTGATCGGCCTCGACGACGACCGATCCGGGTTCGAGCCCGCTCATCACCCGCTGGTTGCCGAGCTGGACCGACATCACCGCGGGCTTCGGCTCGGTCGAACAGGTGCCGTGCTCGAGGCGCTGATCCCCGCGATCCTCGAGCAGAAGGTGACCGGCAGAGAGGCCTCACGTGGCTTCCGCGGGCTGATTCGTCAGTGGGGGGAGCCGGCGCCCGGTCCATTCGGCCTTCGCCTCCTGCCGGAGCCCGCAGCCCTCGCCGCCGTCCCGTACCACGCGTTCCACCCGCTCGGCGTCGAGCGCCGTCGGGCCGATCTCGTGCGGCGCGTCGCCGATCGCGCGATCCGGTTCGAGGAGGTTCCGGGCCTGTCGCGCGATGCCGCCTACGCGCGGTTGACCGCCCTGCCTGGGATCGGCCCGTGGACCGCCGCCGAGGTGATGCTCCGGGCGACGGGCGATCCCGACGCCGTCAGCGTCGGCGACTTCCACCTCCCGAACCTCGTGGCCTTCACCCTGGCCGGCGAGATCCGCGGCACGGACGCCCTGATGCTCGAGCTGCTCGAGCCGTGGCGCGGCCATCGGGCGCGCGTCGTACGGCTCCTCGAGATGAGCGGGCTGCGTCCGCCGGCGTTCGGCCCGCGCGATGCGCCGCGCTCGATCGCGGCGATCTAAGGCCTAGGCGGAGGCGCGCCGGACGGCGCTGCCGCGAAGGATCAGATCGAGCACCGACCGCCGCTCGCGACCGGTCGGGGCAAACGCGGGCGCCGCGATCCGGCGGCGTGGCTGCGAGGGGGTCGCGACGGCCGCCGCCGCGGGCACGGCCATCGGCTCGGCCCGGCTGGCCTCCGGCAGGGCAACAACCGGGCTGGGGCTCGGCGCCGCGTCGTAGCAGAAGGCCACGTAGCGGATGCCCGTGCCATCGCTCGGGCCCGTGCTCCGCGCGATCCCGTGGGTGCTGGGGCCGACCTGGAACGAGACGTCCTCGCCGTCGATCCCCGAGCGGATGATCACGAGCGCGACCGGCCGATCGGCCTCCCACTCGAACAGGTCGGGGACGCCGGCGATCGGTGACCCGAGCCCGCTGATCTCGACCGTCAGCGTGCCGTCGGTATGGCGGCCGTTGCCGAGCACGGCACCGTCGACGCGCATGCGCCGGCGCGACAGCCGGCCGACGCGGCGGAGCTTCGTGACCGTGGGGTCGATTTCGATCGAGTGGTTCATCGGGCGGTCCTTCGCGTGCGTGGGCCGGGGTGACGGCCGTCGGTGTGGCGATGTGCTGGAGCGCAGCATCGCGATCGGTCTTCAGGTGGCCTTAGGGTCGGGTGAGGGTGGGCTGTCGCCCAATGGACACACGACGATCCGCGGGTTCGTCGTCCGGCCGCCGCGCGGCAGCCGATGGTCCGCGTGGCCGCTCGGGATCGAGGTCGAGGATGCGACTCAGCTCTGTCCTGTTTCGGGCAGCGTGAAGCGGGATCGTCGTCAGGCCGCGGACGAGGCCTGATCCATAGCGCCGTCCATCACGGACGCGAGCAGTCCGTACGCAGCGGCCCACGCGGCGCGAGTCTCGGTGGTGAACGTCGGGCCGAGCGCTCCCGCGAGGGTGTCGAGGAGCGCGGCGCCGATCGTCTCGAAGTCCTCAGAGCGGACGCCGTACCCGCCGTGTCGTCGCCCCAGCGCCTCGACGGCGGGAACGATCGTGTCGAGCCGGTCGAGGCCGCGGACGACGACCGTCAGGGTCTGCATGAGGTTGCGGCGCTGCGCGGTCAGGTCGCTCGGGAACAGCTCCCGCAGCGACGGGTCCAGCTCGAAGAGTCGGGCGTAGAAGAGCGAGGCGGCGGTATCGGCAATCGGCTCGACGATGGCGAAGGTCGTGCGAACGAGCTCGATCTGGCGTGGGGTCATCGTGGGTGCTCCTGTTCGACGTGGTCGGTGTGCGTGCGGCCCACACCATCCGCCGCCGGCCTTCGAGTCGGCTTAAGGTGTGCTGCCAGCCGTACCGGAACCACACGGACGGAGGACCCACGATGGCCGAGCGAGTGATGCCGACGTTCAGCAAGTCGCCGCCCGAGCTCGTCGAGCGGTTCTCGGCGGTGCTCGACGGCTACCCCGATGTCGGGCGCAAGAAGATGTTCGGCTACCCGGCCGCGTTCGTCGGCGGCAACATGGCGACCGGGCTCTTCGCGGATCGCTGGGTCGTGCGGCTGCCCGACGACGAGATCGAGGATGCGAAGACGGGCGGCGCCGAATCGTTCGAGCCCGTGCCCGGCAAGCCGATGAAGTCGTTCGTGGCGATCCCCGAGGCCGACATCGCCGACGACGCCGCGATCCGGCGCTGGGTCGAGCGCGGGCTCGCGCTCGCGGGCTCGATGCCGGCCAAGAAGTAGCGCGGGGCCTGTCGCTGGGGCCGACCTACTTCAGCTGCTCGGCCGCCTGCGTGGCGATGTCCAGGTCCTTCGTGTCCATGACCACGACGTAGTCATTCTTGGCGTAGACGTAGACGCTCGTGGCCCCGTCGCCGTAGTCGATCTTCGTCAGGGCCTTGCCGCCGAGGGTCACCGCGGTCTGCTTCACGCCCTCGGCAGTGGCTCCCAGCCACGTGTCGATGATCGCGGACCGGAACTTCGCGAGATCGACCTTCGGGAGCCGGAACGCGATGATCGAGAGATCGATGGCGCCCGTCTCGTCGTAGGCCTGGGCGACCTGGAGCTGCTCGACGGTGCCGCCCAGGGCCCGGATCCGGGCTGCGAGGGCGCGTGAGCCGGGATCCTGGCCGAAGATCTCGGTCGCGCTGTTGCTGACGACCGTCAGCGGGATCGTCGGCTGGGGCGAGGCCGTCGCCGTGTGGTCGACGATCGCCGTCGGCAGGGCCGCCTCCAGATCCGGCGCGAAGGGCGAGTACGAGGGCTCGACGCCCGGATCCTCGGAGAAGATGGGCTCATCGCTCGCCTGGGCTTCGTCGCTCGCCTCGGGGGCGACACCGGCGACCTTGACGTCGCCCATGGCGATCGCAAGGGCATCGGTGATTGCGTTCCGGTCCGAGGCAATGACCGGGCCCGAGGCCGCGACCTGGCCGACCAGACCGCCGTAGTGGAGGAACGTCGTCGTCCCGCCCGTGTTCAGGTTGGTCACGTCGTAGGCGTCCGATCCCGTGCGATCGACGATCTCGGTGCTCACCAGCTTGGCGGCCTTGCGGTTCTCGTCGAGCGCGGTCGCGGCCGCATCGCCGTAGCAGGTGACGCTCGCGACGACCACCGGCTGGCCCGTGCTGCCGTCCTCCGGCGCCTGGCCCAGCAGCGAGACCGTCACTCCGTTTGCGTTGAGGTCGGTCGCCCCCAGCGTCCAGTCAGGCGGGAGATCGTCCTTGCTCGGGATTGCGGACCAGGCCGCCTGGCGGCAGGCGGTGAGGTCGGCGCCGCCCGGCCGGAGGATCAGGAAGCCGATCGACGCGGCGGCGAGAACGACGGCGAGGATCGCCAGCCAAGGGGCCGCGCTCTCGAGCCAGCCGCGCTCGGCGACGTCATCCATCGGGCTCGCAGGCCGCTCGTAGGTCGCGCTCTGGCGGGTCGCCGTGCGACGCGGGCTGGTCCGTCGGGTGGGCATGTGGCCTCACGGTCGGGACGGCCGCTGAGAGCCGTCTGATGGTGGCCCGATCGGCACGTGGCCGATGGGTTGCTGGTCGGGGCGGCGGGATTTGAACCCACGACCTTATCGTCCCGAACGATACGCGCTACCAAGCTGCGCCACGCCCCGACCGGATGCCCGTTGTCTCAGGGCCCGGGCATCATAGCAGAGGCTTCAGTCGACCTCGATCGGGCTCCGAGTGCGGCGGGCGGGCTCCCGGATCGGGATGACGCAAAGCGCCGCGATGACGAACGAAACCGCCATCAGCCCGAAGACGAACGGCAGCCCGGCCTTGTCGCCGGCGACCTGGATGATCCCGCCGTAGAGCGCCGTCCAGAGGGAGCCGACACCGAACGCCAGCGTGAAATAGAGCGCGAACGACGTGTCGCGGATCGCGGGCGGAGCGATGTCGGCGAGGAGCGCCTGGAGCTGGGGCGACTCGGCGAAGCTGAAGAGGCCCATGAGGAGGATCCCGATCCAGAGACCGGTCAGGGAGGGGCCGGCGAGGACGAAGGCGACGAACGCCACCGCCCCGCCGAGGTAGACGCCGACGATCACGGGGCGGCGACCGACGTAGTCCGAGAGCCAGCCGGCGATGAGCGGCATTGGGACCGACATCACGATCAGGGCGCCGTACATCACGTCGGTCGTCGAGGTGGGGAGGCCGATGACGCTGGTCAGGTAGAGCAGCGCGAAGAGGTTGACGACGCCGAGGCCGCGGCCGCCACCGCCGAGGATGGACGCGAGGTAGATCCAGCGATGCGACGGGTCGCGCAGCACGCTCCCGAACGCCGCGCGCACCGAGCCGTGCTCCTCGGCGGCCTTCCGATCGCCGCCGCTCTCGCGCACGAAGACGAGAATGGCAAGGGCGATCACGACCGCCGGGATGCCGAACAGGACGACCACCCAGCGCCAGCCCAACGCCGCGATGAGGCCGGCGCCGACGAGCGCGACGATCACCGTCCCGACGTTCCCGCCGCTGATGTGGGCGCTGATCGCAAAGCCGCGCCGTTCCTCGGGGAACTGCTCGGCCAGGAGACCATTCCCGACCGGGTGCTGCGGCGAGCCGCCGATCCGCGAGACGACGTTCACCAGCCCGAACGGCAGGAAGCTCGAGGCCAGGCCCTGCGCCGCGAACCCGGCCCCGAACAGCACACCGCCCGACGCCAGCAGGACCCGTCGTGAGACGATCCGGGTGAGCTTCGCGTAGCTCAGCTGGACCGCTCCGCTCGCGAACGCGCCCATGGCCGCGAGATAGGCGACCTGCGACTCGGTGACCCCGAACTCGTCGATGATCCGGAGGTAGATCAGGGGCAGCAGCACTGCCTGGGCATGGTTGACCGCGTGGGCGATTGACAGGAGCCACAGCGTGAGGTCCGGATCGATCGGGCGTGCCGGGACGGCGACCGGGAGACGGGCGGGGGTCATCTCGCCGAATCCTGACCGATCCGGACTGGCTGAGTGGGGCGGGATCGCACGTTGCGCCTGCCCTCCGTTTCCGGCATCGTTGGCGCGAGTCCCACGACCCGCGATCACGTCCCGACCGCCCGTCACCGTCGAGTCCGCTCACCCGCCCGCCCCCTGCCCGCGAGGACTTCATGCCAACGGTTCTGATCGTCGACGACGAGCAGCACATCCGGCTCCTGATCGAGCAGACGCTCGAGGAGCTCGAGGACGAGGGCGTCGAGCTCCAGACCGCCTCGGACGGCGAGATGGCCCTCGACGTCGTGCGCAACCACCACCCGGCGCTCGTCTTCCTCGACGTGATGATGCCGAAGCTCAACGGCTTCGAGGTCTGTCGGGCGATCAAGGAGGATCTCGGTCTGGCGTCGACGACGGTCGTCATGCTGACGGCCAAGGGCCAGGCCTACGATCGCGAGCAGGGGCTCGCCGCGGGCGCCGACCGCTACCTGACGAAGCCGTTCGACCCTGACGAGCTGCTCGATATCGCGCGCGAGGCACTCGGGCTGGCCGGGGCGAGCTGATGGACCACGACCTCGCCCGGCTGATCATCCGCCACCGGCACGTGGCGCCGATGCTCTCGGCGCTGCTGTCCGGGACGAACGCCGGCGTCCGGATCAGCGATCCGGAGGGCCTGGTGATCCTGGAGCGGGAGGCCGGCGGCATCGGGTTCGAGCGGTTCCCGATCACAGTCGACGGCGAGACTGCGGGCTGGGTGGAGGGCGACCGTGCCGCCCGGGCGATCGCCGCGGTCCTGTCGTACGCCGTCGCCCGCGAGGCCGACAAGCGGAGTCTCGCCCGAGAGGCGCTCGACCGCTATCGCGAGCTGAACCTCGTCTACGAGCTGGCCGACCGCCTGAGCGGCGAGCTCGACGTCACCGCGGTCGGGCGGATCGTCGTGGCCGAAGCCTCACGGCTGCCCGCGGGCGGGAGCGGGTTCCTGCTGCTGTTCGACGCCGCGGGGGCCCTCCAGGCGATCGCCGGCGACGCCCCCGACGGGACGGCCGGCCGGACGAACGGCAACGGCGAGGGGATCGTCGGCGCGGTCGCCCGCTCGGCGGTTGCGGAAGAGGTCAACGACGTCGCGGCCGACCCGCGCGCCTCGGCGGCAGAGCGTGAGCTCGCCTCGCTGATCCTCGCGCCGGTCGTCGCCCGGGGACGGACGATCGGTGTCCTCGGCGCCGCGACCCGGCGCCCGGTCGAGTACCAGGCGGCGGACCTCAAGCTGCTCGCGGCGATCGCCGCGATCGCGGGACCGGCCTGCGCCCAGACCTGGGCCCGGACCGGGAGCAGCGACGCGCCCGGCGCGCGGGTCGGCTGAGTCGGCGGGGCGCGCGCTGATCCGGATCGCCCCAACGACGGTCGCCGGGATCGCCGGCTCGATCGCCGTCCTCGCGGTCATCCTTGCTCGGCCGCCCGGCTGGGATGTCCTCGCGACCGTCGGCGCGACGCTCCTGCCGGCCGCCCTCGTCATGTACGGCGCCGCCGCGTCCCGCCGGGCGCGCGAGACGACGGCCCAGCGGGCGGTCGTCGACGAGCAGCGGTCGGCGCTCGCCCGCGAAGCCGCGGAGACGACGGAGTCGCGGGCCGAGCTTCAGCGGCGGCTCGCCGAGCTCGTCACCCTCAACGAGCTGGCCGGCGCGCTGAGCTCGACCCTCGATCTCGACGAGCTTCTCGGTCGGGCGCTGGACGCCGTCGTCCATCGGCTGCCCTTCGATCGAGCGCTCGTGCTCCTCGTTGACGCCGAGGGCGAGCACCTGACGGACGGCCGTGCGATCGGCGGCAGCGCGGAGGTCGCGGCGCTGGTCGGGCAGGTCCACCTCGCGCTGTCCGAGACGCGCTCGACGCTCGTTCAGCTCGCGCTCGCCGACGGCCCAATGGTCTTCCGGGACGTCGACACCGACGCGTACGAGCCGAACCGGCTCTTCGCGCGGGCGCTCGAGGTGACCTCGTTCCTCGGGACGCCGCTGGTCACGAGCGGACGAACGGTCGGCGTGCTCGCGGTCGACAACCGGCTGTCGGGCCGCGAGCTCGAGCGATCGATCGGGCCGCTCCTCTTCACGGTCGGGTCCCTGCTGGCGGCGGCGGTCGAGAACGCCCAGCTCTACGCCTCGATCGAGGAAGCGAACCGCGAGCTCGAGGCGCGCGTGGCGACCCGGACGGCCCAGCTGGCAGACGCGACGGAGGCCGCGGTGGCCGCCCAGGCGGCGGCCGAGGCCGCGAGCGCGATGAAGTCGACGTTCCTTGCGAGTGTCAGCCACGAGTTGCGGACGCCGCTGACCTCGGTCGTCGGGTTCACCAAGCTCGTCCGGAAGCGGTTCGACGAGGTCGTGGAGCCGGCCCTGGGCAGCCTTCCGGGCGGCGGCGTCGCCTCCGACCCGAAGCTGGAGCGGGCGGTCCGCCAGATCGCCGAGAACCTCGGGATCATGGCCGCCGAGGGTGAGCGCCTGACGGCAATGATCAACGACGTCCTCGACCTCCAGAAGATCGAGGCCGGCCGGATGGAGTTCCGCCGCGAACCGATCGACCTGCTCGCGGTCGTCGACCAGGCGCTTGCCGCGACCTCCGCCCTCTTCGCGACGACCGGGCTGGAGATCGTCCGCGAGGCGCCATCCGCCGTGCCGTCGGTGACCGGCGATCACCACCGGCTCATCCAGGTCGTGATCAACCTGATCTCGAACGCGGTGAAGTTCACGGCCGCGGGCTCGGTGACCGTCCGCGTCCGTGCCGCCGACGGCGAAATCGTCGTGTCGGTCGCCGACACCGGGACGGGGATCGCCGCGGCGGACCGGGAGCGCGTCTTCGAGGCGTTCGCCCAGGCCGGCGACACGCTGACGGACAAGCCCCGCGGGACCGGCCTGGGACTGCCGATCTCGCGCGAGATCGTGGAAGAGCACGGCGGGCGGCTGTGGCTCGAGAGCGAGCTCGGCCGCGGATCGACGTTCGCGTTTGCGCTGCCGGTGGCGCCGGAGCCCGCGACATGATGGAGCGCCGCCGGCTCGGTGCCGACGGTCCGGCGTTGCCGGTGGTCGGCCTCGGGACGTGGCGCGTCTTCGACCTTCGACCATCCGAACAGGCCGTCGCCGACCGGGTCGTCGCATCGGCGTTCGAGGGCGGCGTCCGCGTCGTCGACTCGTCGCCGATGTACGGCCGCGCCGAGGCGGTCGTCGCGCACGCCCTCGGCGATCGGCGGGCCGAGGCCTTCGTCGCGACGAAGGTCTGGACACCGTCGATCGAGGCCGGCCGCGCCCATTACCAGCGGCAGCTCGCGTGGTTCGGCGGACGGATCGACCTCCTCCAGGTCCACAACCTCGTCGGATGGCGAGACCATCTCCCGTGGATGGAGGCCGAGCGCGAGGCGGGCCGCATCGGTGCGATCGGCGTGACCCATTTCAGCAGCTCTGCCGTCGACGACCTGGAGGAGGCGATGCACAGCGGCCGCATCCAGGCCATCCAGGTGCCCGTGAATCCGGCCGAGCGGGCGGCCGAGGCGCGGATCCTGCCGCTGGCGGAGGAGCTCGGGATCGGCGTCGTTGCGATGCGGCCGTTCGGCGAGGGCGGGCTTCTCGGGCGCGCCTTCGCGCCCGAGCTCCGGGCGGCCGGGTTGGAGTCGTGGCCCGAGGCGCTGTTGCGCTGGACGCTCTCGGATCCGCGCGTGGCGGTCGCGATCCCGGCGACAGGCTCCGCCGACCACGCCGCCGCGAACGCCGCGGTCGGCAGCGGCCCGTGGCTCCACCCCGACCTCCGCGAGCTGGTGGCGCGGCTCGTCGCGTGACGTACGTGCTCGGTGTGCGCCGAGTGTCAGCATGCCGCCATGCCGAATCGAACCAGACGACGGGCAGGCTCCGCCCGACTCGATGGGCGTCGGCGGGCAGCCGCGGTCCTCCGCAGGATGGTGCGCGCGGACGCCCGCGCGCCGCCCGGAACTCTCAGTAGGCGAACAACAGTTCGCGGTACTTCGGCAGCGGCCAGTACTCGTCCGATACGACGGCTTCCAGCTCGTCCGCGACCTCACGCAGTGCCTGCTGCGCCGGAATCACCCGGTCCGCGAACTTCCGTGCCTCTTCGTGCACGGACCCCGCTTCGTGGGCGTCATGCTGGGCGTGCTCGAGCCGGTCCGTCGCTTCGACGAGCCGATCCGTCAGCCCGGTCACGCGTTCGCACACGGTCAGCACGCCCTTCGACGATCCGGCCGCCGCCAGCTCGCCCAGGTAGCGAACCGCCGCGGGCAGGATCATCGTCCGGGCCATGTCGATGGCGCAGCTCGCCTCGATGTTCTGGACCTTGACGTAGCGCTCCCAGTTGATGTCGACACGAGACGCAAGCTCCCGCTCGGACAGGACCCCGAAGGACGAGAACAGCCGCTTCGCCTCGTCCGTCGTGAGGGCCGGCAGTGCATCGACGGTGCTCTTGTTGTTCGGCAGGCCGCGCGCCGCGGCCTCGGCGTGCCACTCCTCGGAATAGTTGTTGCCCTCGAACAGGACCTGCTTGTTGTCGCGAACCGTCTCGGACAGGATCTTCGTCAGGCCGTCGAAGTCGCCCGGCTCGAGGCTGTCGAGGGCGTCGGCGAGCTCCTTGAGGGCGTCGGCCACGGCGACGTTGAGGACCGTCTGGGGCCAGTAGATCGGCGCCGACGAGCCCACCGCCCGGAATTCGAACTTGTTGCCGGTGAACGCGAACGGCGAGGTCCGGTTGCGGTCCGTTGCGTCCTTCGACAGCGCGGGCAGCGACGTGACGCCGAGCTCGAGGGACCCGCTCTTCTTCGAGGCCGACGCCCCGCCCTTCGCAAGCTGCTCGATCACATCCTCGAGCTGGGACCCGAGGAAGATCGAGACGATCGCCGGTGGCGCTTCGTTCGCGCCGAGGCGATGGTCGTTGCCGGCGTCGGCGATGCTCGCCCGCAGCAAGTCGGCGTGAGCATTGACCCCGCGGATGACCGAGACGAGGAAGGCCAGGAACTGGGCGTTCTCGTGCGGGTCGTTACCCGGGTCGAGCAGGTTCTCGCCGTCATCGGTGCCCATCGACCAGTTGTTGTGCTTGCCCGAGCCGTTGATCCCGGCAAAGGGCTTCTCGTGGATCAGAAACGTCAGGCCGTGCTGCGGCGCGAGCCGCCGCATCGTGGCCATGACGATCATGTTGTGATCCGACCCGACCGACGTCGGCTCGTACACCGGTGCCATCTCGAACTGGCCGGGAGCCACCTCGTTGTGGCGCGTGCGGGCCGGGATCCCGAGCCGCCAGAGCTCGCGGTCGAGATCCATCATGAACGCGAGGATCCGCGGCCGGATCGAGCCGAAGTACTGGTCTTCGAGCTCCTGGCCCTTCGGCGACGGGGCACCGAACAGGGTCCGGCCGGTCAGGACGAGGTCGGGCCGCTGCTCGGCGAGGCGGCGGTCGACGAGGAAGTACTCCTGCTCGGGGCCGATGTTCGTGAAGACGCGGCTGGATGTGGTGTTGCCGAACCAGCGCAGCACGCGGAGGGCCTCGGCACCAACGGCCTCCTGCGATCGGAGGAGCGGGATCTTGTGGTCCAGCGCCTCGCCAGTGAACGAGACGAACGCCGTTGGGATCGTCATTGTGACGCCGTTCGGCTCGACCTGGAGGAAGATCGGGCTGGTGACGTCCCACGCCGTGTAGCCGCGCGCCTCGAAGGTCGCCCGGATGCCGCCCGACGGGAACGAGCTTGCGTCGGGTTCGCCCTGGAGGAGGTTTCGGCCCGAGAACTCGGCGATCGTCGTGCCGTCGCCGGTCGGCGTCAGGAACGAGTCGTGCTTCTCGGCGGTGGAGCCCGTCATGGGCACGAACCAATGGGTGAAGTGGGTCGCACCGTGGGCCAGCGCCCACTCCTTCACCCCGTGGGCCACCGCGTCGGCGATGATCGGATCGAACGGCTCGAGGCCGGCGATCGTTCGCTGCAGGCGACGGAAGATCGGCTTCGCGAGGTACTGCCGCTGGGCGACCTCATGGAAGACGTACTCGCCGTAGATCTCCTCGCCGGCGTGCTCGGTGTAGTCCTGGGTCGAAGCGACCCGATGATCGGCAATCTCGGCAAGCGCCGTGGTACGAGCGGTCATGGTTCTCCTGAGGGCTGATCTTGTGCTGGACGCACGAATCGAAGGGTCCGTGGCCCGTGTGTGCTCAGGATACGGTCCGCGGGCCCGATGGAGAAGGTTGCGGCGCGCTCACAGTGTTAGTCATCTTGCACAAGTCTGATGGCTAGCGCGAGCGGGAGGCGCAACTCGGGATCGGCGAGCCGCCACCCCGTCGCGGCCTCGATCCGGCGCACCCGGTACGCAACCGTGTTCCGATGGACCCCGAGCACGGTCGCCGCCTCGGCCAGGCCCGGCTGGTCGAGTACGGCGCGGAGCGTGGCCAGACGCTCGCGGCGGATGTCGGGCCGGCCGCGGAGGAGCGGCGCCAACAGCGCCCGGGCCTGCCGGCGGCCGTCGGGCAGGTTGTGCAGGTTGCCAAGGAGCCGGTACGCCGGGAGGCGGTCCGCCCGAGCGACGGCCGGCGGATCGGCGAGCGCCTCGACGGCCTCGAGGGTCGCTCTCGCGTCCGCCTCCGCCGCCGATCGGTCCGCGTTTGCCTGGATCGGCCGCGAGACCGCGACGATCCGACCGAGCAGCTGGCCGATCCGGTTGCCGATGCCCGATCCGTCGGGGTCGGCGTCGTCGATCGCGGCCACGATCCGGAGCTCGACGCTCTGGACGTCGCCGCGCAGCGACAGCCGGCGAGCGGGGGCGAGGGAGCGGATCTCGCGCCGAACGGCCTCGCGGCGGAGCGTCTCGCGCCGAACAGCCTCGCGGCGATCGGCATCGGACCCGAGGAACGAGGCATCGTCGTGGTCGGCTCCGTCCGGTCCGCCCGGCGCCTGACGGGCCACGATCACGACCCATGGCGGCCCATCTGCCGGCAGCGGCTCGTGCCGCGCGATCTCGACGGCACGGCCGAGCGCCTCGTCGCGCGCCAGCTCGAGCGCGACGAGGCCGGCAATCCGGGCTGTCGCGACCCGCTCGAGCTCGCTCGGAGCGCGATCGCCGAGCAGCACGAGCGCCCCGCTGCTTGCGCCGGGATCGCCGGGGATCGGGAGTTGGATCCGGGTCGCCGCGGCTCGCCGGCGGTCGTGATAGGCCGCGACCGCGGCGGCCGATGACGGGACGTCGGGCGGTACGTGGACGGCGAGCGTCACCCCGCCGCGGCCCTCGATCGCGACCGCCCGCCCGAGGAAGCCGGCAATCGCCGCGGCGAGACCGTCAGGTCCGCTGCCGCCGAGGGCGACCTGCTCCAGCCGAGTCTCGAGAAGCGTGGCCTGGCGCTCCAGCTCGGCGCGGTGATTGACGAGGAACCCGATGGCGCTTCGCTCGAGTGCGGCCGGGTCCCCCGGGCCGGCGTCGAGCACGGGCAGGCCGGCCGGCGCCGCGGCCGCCACGATTGCCGGGTCGTCCGTCGAGCCCTCGCCGACCAGGACGATCCCGCCGACTCCGGACTCGGCGCAGCCACGGACAAGCCCTGCAACCTGCTCGGGATCCGGAGCGATGACGCGCAAGACCGCTCGCGGCACGAGCGCGACATCGCCTCGCTCCAGCGCGTCGAACGCGGGCTCTCGGGGGCGCAGGAGCCGCACCCATGCCAGGTCCAGGCTCGTCGCCGTCGATGGCGCGACATCCGGACCGGCGGCCACCCAGCGCGCCCCAGGGAGGACGGCCGCGCGGAGATCCTCGAGGGTGGCCATCGGGAGGCTCGAACCCCCGGAGGTCAGGCCAGGCCGGCCGGCGATCGCCGCCGGACGAGGTCGTCGAGCAGGCCGCCGAGCTCCCGCTCGAGATCGACGTAGCGATCGAACCGGGCGGCCAGCCGGAGCTCACCAGTGCGCGAGAGTCGCGCCCAAACCCGGCGGCGCGGCAAGTAGAACGTGATCGCGAGGCCGATGATGAGGAAGACGAACGCGCTCCAGACGATCCCCTGCCCCGGGTCGTTCTTGGCGATCAAGAGCGTGTACTCCGAGAAGCGCCGGACGCCGATCGAGAAGTCGAGCCCCAGCGGGACCGCGGCCTCGCCGGCGCCGACCGCGATCGCGGCGTTGTCGAGGTACTCGATCTTCGGCGAGCCGTCGCTCTCCCGACCCACGACACGGTACGGAACGGCGAGGACGACGCCCGTGCCGTCCGCGGACCGACGAAGGAGCAGGCTCAGCCCGATGTCCCGCCCCGGAACCGACAGCGTCCCGTACGGAAACCCGTCGACCGAGTCGGTGAGCGGCACAGGCCCATCCCAGAGCGGCTTGCCGGCCGCGTCGCTGACGAGGAGGACCGGCGCCGGGCCAAACCCATTCTGGTGGAACGTGTAGCCGCCGACCGCCAGGGGATCGTTGACCCGGATTGTCTTGCGGGCGATCTCCTGGCCGTTCTGGAAGACGCCGAGATCGGTCGTGAAGTCCGATGCCTGGCCGGTCTCGAGGAAGCCCGGCGCCTCGAAATCGTAGTTCTTGACGAGCAGCAGATCGGGCGTCCCGATCGGCTGGACCGTGAGCGAGTCCCCTTCGGCGACGACGAGGCCCTCCTCGTGCCCGAACATCCAGGTCACCAGCCCGGCGACGAGGAACAGGATCAGGCCGGAGTGGCTGATCAGGGTCGCGAGCTTCGTCCAGCGGTTGCGCACGCCATAGACGTAGTGCACGCCGTCGATCTCCGCCTCGCGGACGACGAAGCGCCGGCTGCGCAGCGCGGCCCGGACCGCCCCCGCATCGACACCGGTCATCGCCGCGCGATCGGGCAGCGCCGGGTCGTAGAACGCCTCGGGCTGGGCGATCCGGACCACCTTGGACTGCCGCCACAAGCGCGGTGTCCGATCGAGCGTGCAGATCACGATCGAGATGACGAGGACGATCAGCCCCAGCGTGAACCACGTCGAGGTGAAGACGTGGAACAGCTCGAGCCGCTCGAGGGCGTCGACGATGCCGCGGCCGAGGGTCGGGTCGTAGCGGGCGTGGATGTCGGACATCGCGTTCTCGTAATCCGCCACCGAGCGGAACGCGAACGACGGCAGCTGCCGCAGCGTCATGCCGACGAGGGCCAGGATCGACAGCGCGATGATCTGGATCACCGCGAAGTCGACCGACGTGAACAGGCGGAGGACGAGCCGACCGAGGCGCTCGAACACGTCGGGCGTCGGCGGCCGGGCCGTCTCGGCCCACGTCCTCACGGGACTGGCGATCGCGGGATCCTCCGGAACGAGATCAGACGGGAGTGGGTTCGGCGGGCCGCGGGTCGGCGACGTCCGCGCCCCCGCCCAGCGACGCGCCGCCGCCGTCCGCGGTTGCACGCGCGCCGGCGACGGGCGCCGGTCCGGCTGCCCGGGCGGCCTCGAGCGCCCGCGCGAAGTCGGCGATCAGGTCGTCGAGATCCTCGAGCCCGGTCGAGCAGCGCAGGAGCCCGGCCGTGATCCCGCCGGCCTCGAGCGCCGCGTCGTCGAGCTGGCGGTGGGTCGTCGACGGCGGATGGCTGACGATCGTGAAGACGCTGCCGAGCGATGCCGTCCGCTCAGTCAGGGTCAGGCGGTCGATGAACGCCCGGCCGGCCGCGCGTCCGCCATCCAACTCGAAGGCGAGCATCCCGCCGCCGCGCGCCAGCTGCCGCTCGGCCACCGCGTGCTGGGGATGCGTCGGCAGCGCCGGGTGCCATACCCGGCGGATCCCGGGCTGCGCCTGGAGCCAGGCCGCGAGCGCCGTGGCCGTCGCCGAATGGCGCTCCATCCGGAGCGCGAGCGTCGACAGCCCGCGCATCGCGAGGAACGCGGCGTGGGGATCGAGCGCCGCGCCGGTGTCCACCTCGAAATCGCGGACCCGGTGGACGAGCGCGGTCGAGCCGCTGACGACCCCGGCCATCACGTCGCTGTGGCCGCCGATGTACTTCGTCGCCGACTCCATCACGAGGTCGGCACCAAGCTCGAAGGGGCGGCACAGGTACGGCGACGCGAAGGTGTTGTCGACGAGGTAGAGCGCGCCGTAGCGGTGGGCGAGCTCACTGAGCGCGGCGTGATCGGCGACGACGATCGTCGGGTTGGCGATCGTCTCCGCGTAGAGGACACGGGTCGGGGCGGTGGCGAGGGCCCGCTCGACCGCAGCGAGGTCGGTGACGTCGACGAACTCGGTCGTGACGCCGAGCCGGCCGAAGACGTTGACGAGCTGAGCGCGGGTCGTGCCGTAGGAGGCGCGGGTGGCGACGACCCGGTCCCCGGCCGAGAGAACGGTCCCGAGGGCCGCGTGGATCGCGGCCATGCCGGTCGCGAACGCGAACCCGGCCTCGGCGCCCTCGAGCTCGGCGACCGCGGACGCGAAGGCGACGACCGTCGGGTTGTCGAGGCGGCCGTAGGCGTAGCCCGGGATGTCGCGATTCGCGACCGCCCCGAGCTCCTCGGCGTCGTCCGCGGAGAACGTGACCGTTTGGTAGATCGGGACCGAGGTGGGCTTCTGGTCGACGACCGGGAGGCGATGCGCCGCCCGGATGGCGCGGGTTGCGAAGCCAGTCGGCTCCGGGTCGCTCGGCTGGACGCGCGGATCGGCGCGCGGATCGGCGGGGTCGGCCATGCGGCCGATCCTACACCGACTCGTCGGCCCTCTCGCGGGCCCCGTCGATCGAGCCGTCGTGATCCGGCCGCCCGACCACCGATTCGTCCATGACCGGCACGCCGGTCACCCGGTTCTTGCCCGCCCGCTTCGAGCGGTACATCGAGCTGTCGGCGGTGATCATCAGCTCGTCGCTCGTGCGGCCGTCCTCCGGGTAGCTCACGACGCCGATCGAGATCGACGGCTGGATCATCGACCCGGCAACGTCGACGCGGAGGTCGGCGACACCCAGACGGATCTTCTCGGCGAGGACGTACGCGCCGGTCGGGTCGGTCTCGGGCAGGAGGACGACGAACTCGTCGCCGCCGTACCGGGCGGCGGTGTCGATCCGCCGGCCGCCCGAGCGGATCACCTCGCCGACGCCACGCAGGACGCGGTCGCCGAAGAAATGACCGTGGCGGTCGTTGATCTGCTTGAGCTCGTCGAGATCCATCATCAGGAGACAGAAGCCGCGCCCGGACCGCGCGCTCCGGGCGATCTCCCGCTCGACGGCAGCGAAGAAGAACATCCGGTTGAAGAGCCCGGTGAGGTTGTCGATTGTGGACAGCCGGATGGCCGCGTCGCGCGCCCGGCGCTGCTCGCGGGCGATGACCATCGCGACGTAAGCGAGCAGGATCAGCGCCGTGATGTTGATCCCGACGATTGCGACCGTCATCGGCGGCAATCCGCCCGAACCGGGTGGCGCGATCGCGGCGATGTAGGCGATCGACGCCGCCCCGGCGAGCCCGAACGTCACGCGTGGGCTCACCACCAGCGCCGCGCCGCCGACGATCAGCGGGAAGGTGAAGAAGAACGGGCTCGCGTCGCGGCCGGTCAGGACCACGAGGAGCGTCGCGAACGTCACCGCGACGCTGCCCTCGAGCACGAACTTCGCCGTACCGAGCGCGCCGACGGGCAGGAGGTCGTGGACGACGAGGACGAACAGTCCGGCGGCCCCGAGGAGCGTGAAGATCGCCGGCTGGGTGTCGCGCCACAGCCCGGTCACGGCGATGATCGTCGACGTCGCGAGGATGAACACCCAGGACACCACCCGGACCACCCGGTCGTAGGCGCCGGGCGGGACGTCGCCGGGGTCGGTGATGTCGACGTCGTTCCTGTCGCCGAGGATCGCCGCGAAATCGGCCGTCTTCCGATCGCCGGCGTCGGAAGCGACCGAGCTTCCCTGGAGTGGGCCGCGCCGCCCGAGCAGCGGCGGAATCACGACCGCCGCCATCACCAGCAGGTTGGCAACGACGGCGAGGAGAATCAGCGTCTGCGCCTGGGTCGGGTCGACCGGCACGCTCGGACCTCGTCAATCGACACGCCAGGGGCTACTGCCCCGGTACGGGCATCGTATCTTGTCGGACGTCGCGCGACTGTCGTTCGCGCCGGAGTGGCTGCCGGTCAACCCGCGAATTCGGGTGCCCACGGGCAACGCATCGGGGGACGGTTCGACGCACAGACGAAGGCGGTCACCGCGCATCCGTCACGAGTCCGTCGCTGGACGTCAGTTCCCAGGCACCGGACTCGATATTGTCACGCCACGCCTGCCAAGCAGCTTCGTCAGTCGTGCGGCGCCTAGCGCGTTCCCCACTGGTACGACTGCTTGACCATCCGCAGATACACGAACGTCTCGGTGTCGCGGACGCCCTCGATCGTGCGCAGCCGCTCGGCGAGGAAGCGGAGGAGGCCCTCGTTGTCCTCGCAGACCGTCTCGATGAGGATGTCGTAGGTGCCCGCGGTGATGACCACGTAGTCGACCTCGGGCATCTCGGCGCACTTCGCGGCCACGCTCATCAGGTGATCCGCCTCGCAGCGGATCCCGATCATCGCCATCTGCTGGAAGCCCAGCTTCAGCGGATCGGTCACGCCGACGACCTGGAGGATGCCGCGTTCGACGAGCCGGTTCGTCCGGGCGCGGACCGCGGCCTCCGAGACGCCGAGGTCCGCCGCGATCTGGGTGAACGGCCGCCGGCCGTCCTGCTGGAGATGCTCGATGATCCGCTTGTCGAGCTCCGACACGTCCTCGCCCGGACGGCCTCCGGGCCGACGGGTCGTCGTCATGGCGCCTTGCTCGGCTTCGGGGTCTTCGTGGGCGCCTTCGAAGGGCCCGGGGCGGCCGAGACAGACGGGGCCGGCGTCGGATCCGGGGTTCTGCCGGGGATCAGGACGACGGAGTGTTGGGCGATCGGCCAGAGGAGCGGGTCGAGGATCGCGAACAACGAAGCGGCCGAGGTCTGACGTGCCTGCTCCGGCTCGCCCGGCGCGCGAGCGCTGATCGGGCCGAACTGGATCAGGATGTTGAGCCCGGCCCAGTTGTACGGCGCCTCGTCGCCAACCGGCTTGTCACCGGGCTGCCAGTCGAGCGAGTCGGTGAGGAGCGCGCTCGACTTGTACTGGATGATCCGGAGGGGCCAGCCGCCGACCGTGCAGTTGATCTGCTTGACGATCCGCGGGTTCCCGTTGCCGAGGTTGGCGTTGGGGCACTGCGGTTCCATCTTTGCCTTGTAGAAGATGGTGTAGACCTGATCCGCGGTGACGGGCTCGCTCAGGTGGGGATCAGGGGTCGGCGAGGGGGTCGCGGCCACGGAAGGCGGCGCCGATCCGTTGCTCGAGCCGCAGGCAGCGAGGATCACTGCGAACACGCCGACCACCAGTACGGGCAGCCGACGGGTCCCCCGGCCGGCTTGATTCGAATGTCGCATCGCCGGCGGGATGCTAGCACGACCTTCGCAGCGTTTTCACCCCTGACCAAGGTACCGCCACGAGGGAACCGTGCGGCCATCAGCCCCGATCGAGGATCGGAAGGACCGCTGCGAATCGCTCGACCGAGGGCCGGTCGATCGGGTCGAGGACCACCTGGATCTCGCTCACGCCGACCCCTGCGTACGCCCCCAGGCCCTCCGCGATCAACTCCGGGTCGCCCTCGAGCGCGACGATCCGATCGTTCGTCGATTCGCCGCCCATCGTCCGGCCACGGCCACCCGGCATCCGAACGTGGACCGCGACCGTCCGCGCGATCGCGGCCGGGTCACGGCCGACATCCCGGCACGCGGCGTCCACGACGTCGCGGAGCGGCGCGACGCCCTCGGGCGTGTTGTTCGTGTCGGCATACCACGTGTTCCACGCCTGGACATGCGGCGCCGCGATCCGGAGCATCCGCGGCCCGTTCGACCCGATGAGGAGCGGCGGTCCACCCGGCCGCGGCCGCGGCAGGAGCTCGCAATCCCGAGCCTGGTAGAAGCGCCCGTCGAAGTCGATCTCGCCCTCCTGGAGGAGCGTCCGGATGATCGTGAATGCCTCCTCGAACCGGTCGACGCGGTGGTCGTAGGCGAAGCCGAACGCCTGGAACTCGGTCTCGTTCCAGCCGGCACCAAGCCCGAAGACGAACCGGCCGCCAGAGATCTCGTCGATCGTGGCCGCCTGCTTCGCGAGGAGCGCCGGGTTGTGGAAGTTCGTGCAAGCGACGAGCGGCCCGAGCCTGATGCGGCTCGTCGCGGCCGCGAGGGCCGCCATCAGCGTCCACGCCTCCCACGGCCCGCGGGCGGGGCGGTTCGGCCAGCGATAGAGGAGATGCTCGCCGACCCAGACCGCGTCGAAGCCGGCGTCCTCGATCGTCCGGGCGAGGCCGACGAGCTCCGGCCAGCGGACCTCGCGCTCGACCTCCGGGAGCTGGATCCCGACGCGGACGGGGCGGGTCATCGGCGGCTCACCATCCCGGCATTGTGATGGCTGGACCGAAGGCGGATCATGGGCGGATGACGCACAACACGATCGAAGACGCCGCCACCCTCGATGCGCCGTACGGCCCTGAGATCGACCGCGAGCGCGAGCTCTGGAACGAGATCGTCGCGCTCTGTCGTTCGCTGACGCCGGAGCAGCGGACGCGACCCGGCTACTACCGCGACCCGGACTGGACCGTGAAGGATGTTGTCTCCCATCTCGGCACGTGGATGGCCCAGTCGGAGATCCAACTCCTTCGGATCGAGTCCGGGACGTACGTCGAGGAGCATCTCGACATCGACGCGCTGAACGCCCAGTTCCTCGCCGCGCTCCGCGACCAGGACTGGTCGACGGTGTGGGCCCAGGCGATCTCGGCTCGATCCCAGATGCTCACGGTCTGGATGCGGCTCACCGAGCGCTCGGAGGCAGCCGACTGGTGGGTCTACAAGTCGGGCGCCGAGCACGACGGTCAGCACCTGCCGCGTCTGCGCGAGTGGGTCGCGGAGATCACCTAGGCAGGTAGCGCTCCCCGAGCAGCGCGATCGTCCGCGCCGGGAGTGCCCCGGCGTCGAGCAGGTCCTCGAGCGTCATCGACGCAAAGGTCGAGGCGTCGCTGAGCAGTCCTTCGTAGCGGGCACACAGATCGACGATGTCGCTGTTGGCGGCCGGGTGGATCACGACGTACCGGCCCCAGCTCCAGGCGCCGCTGGGGTGCTGGAGCATCGAGAGCATCAGCAGGTGCTCGAGCCACATGACGCAGAACGGCGACGTCCCGCGGACCTCTTCGAGGGCGCCGGGCGCGAACACGTCCGACCGCTCTGCGACCTCTTCGTAGCGCCAGAGGTTCGTCGGCTTCGGCGTCTCGGGCTTCGCCCGCTCGTGGTAGAGGACGGCGACCGCGACGATCCCCTGCGTCCCGTCGCCGCGGTCGAGGACGAACGCGGCATCGAATGTCCGCAGGCTGTTGAGGTAGCTCGGGTCGAATCGGCCCGGCGAGTGGGCGAACCGCACCTCGCGGACGGTGCCCGGCGCGTCGGGCCACCAGGTACGGACGGCCCGATCGGCGATCCGCGGATCGGCCGCGAGGTCGCCGAACAGGTTGACCGCGAGCGACGGCGACCAGAGGAGGTCCGCCCAGAAGCGCTGGTGGTCGAATGTCTGGTACGGCTCGGTCGTCGCGTCTCGGGCGCCGGCGGCGGCGCGCGCGCCGGCCGTCAGGAAGTTCGCGCCGGTCTTCTGGGCGTAGTCGAGCGGGAGCCGGCTGCCGACGAGCCGGGCGGGCCGGTCGCGCTTGGGAACGATCGGCTGCGTGCCGATCGGATGACCGTGCGCCTCCCGCCAGCGTGCGTTGTGATAGCGGGTCCGCTGGCGATAGGCGGTCATCCGGCGCGGCGCGAGATCCTCCGGATCCCAGCAATGAGCAGCCTCGAGCTCGTCCCTGGTCAGGTCCTTCACCTGAGCAGGATATGGTCCCGACGCAGGGCCGCGACCGGGCGTGAGCCGTTCAGCAGTCGAAGGCGAGCCAGCACAATGCGTTGCGCAGCCGCTGGTCGTCGAGGACGAGCTCCCGGATCTCGTCGGGAAGCTGGGCCCTCTGCCAACCGCATTCCAGGCGACCGGCATCCACACGCTCGACCTCGGAGGACGCCGCCCAGACCGCCCGGATCGCGTAGGCGGCAGCCCCCAGCTCATGCGCCGCGACGTGGCCCACCGCCCCGGCCTGACCGGCGGCGTACGCGGCATGGCGAGCCGCTCCGCTCAGGTCTCGGGCCGCGGCGTTGGCATGGCCGGCGGCCGTCCGGGCCTCGCTCCACGGGATCTCACCCCGGGCCCAGGCACGCCCCAGGTCGATCGCGCGTCGCGGACGATCGTCGCCCGGCCGCGCCTGCTCGAAATGGTGCAGGACGTGCTGTGCGCAATCGGCCGCCCAGACCGCGAGCAGATGGTGATCGTCGTCCCGGAGGCTGCCGCCGCGGCGCACGGTGATGAACCTCGGGTCTCGGACCTTGGGGAGGATCATCAGTCCTGCCTGTTCGCTCGTTCGTTCGTCACCGACGGAGGACTGGTGGTCGGGGTGGTCGGACTCGAACCGACGATCTCGTGCTCCCAAAGCACGTGCGTTGCCAACTACGCCACACCCCGACGCCGCGTCATTCTACGGCCCGGCAGCCCGGCCACCGGATAGGCTTTCCGCCGTGGACGACACGCGGTCATCACGGCTCGACGTGCTGGTCGCGGCCACCCGCCTGGGTCTGACCTCGTTCGGTGGGCCCGTGGCCCATATCGGCTACTTCCGGCGGGAGTACGTCGAGCGGCGGCGCTGGGTCACCGAGCAGGCCTTTGCCGACCTCGTCGCACTCAGCCAGATGCTGCCCGGGCCCGCCAGCAGCCAGCTCGGGATCGCGATCGGGACGATCCGCGCCGGGCGGCTCGGGGGAGTGCTGGCGTGGCTTGGGTTCACGCTGCCATCGGCTGCGGCGCTCGTTGCGTTCGCGCTCCTGACGACGGCCGCCGACCTCGCGTCGGCGGGTTGGGTCCACGGTCTCCAGCTTGCCGCAGTCGGGGTCGTCGCTGCCGCGGTGCTCGCGATGTGGCGGTCGCTCGCGCCAGACGTGCCGCGATCGCTCATCGTCCTCGTCGCCGCGGTGATCACGCTCGCGATCCCATCGCCGTGGATCCAGGTCGGCGTGATCGTTGGCGGCGGGCTCCTGGGACGGCTCGCCCTCCACCGAGCGATCGGAGCGCGCCAGGACGAGGTCGCCCCGATCGTCCCGATTGGGCGGCGCTTCGCTGTCGCCTGCCTCGCGGGGTTCGTCGTCCTCCTCGTCGGGCTGCCGATCCTGCGGTCGGCGACCTCCGATCACACCGTCGCGCTCGTCGAAGCGTTCGATCGATCGGGCTCGCTCGTGTTCGGGGGCGGCCATGTCGTCCTGCCCCTGCTCCACGAGACCGTCGTCGAGCCGGGCTGGGTTGCGGACGATCGGTTCCTCGCCGGGTATGGGGCGGCGCAGGCCGTCCCGGGCCCGCTCTTCTCGTTCTCTGCCTTCCTCGGCGCCGCCGAGATCCCGGAGCCGAACGGCAGCCTTGGCGGGGCGATCGCGCTGATCGCGATCTTCGTCCCGTCCTTCCTGCTGATCTGGGGCAGCCTGCCGTTCTGGAGCGCGATCCGCCGCTCGAGCGATGTCGCGCGGGCGCTCGCGGGCACGAACGCCGCGGTGGTCGGGATCCTCGCAGCGGCGCTCGTGACGCCGGTCTGGACGAGCGCCGTCCTGCGCCCGTTCGACGCGGTCGTCGCGGCCGTCGCGGCCGTGGCCGTCATCGGACGCATGCCGCCGGTCGCTGTGGTGGCCGCGTGCGCGGTCGCGGCCGAGGCGCTCGCTCGGATCGCCTGAGCGGGACGCGAAGACGCCGCCGGGGAGCCGGCGGCGCCTCGAATCGCGAGCGGGCCCAGAGCCCAGAGCGTCAGTCCAGGGTGAACGGGATCTCGCCCCTCGCATCCCCGTTACGGACGATCAGCGTGTACGTCCCCTCGGACGGGTCGGAGACCTCGAACCGCGAGAGCAGGTCCTTCTTCGTGCCGTGCGGCGCGAGCAGCTCGACCGACTGGCTCAGCCCGTCCTGGATGACGCCGACGGTCGTCCCGTCGGGCAGCTCCAGGCCGACGTTCTCGCCGGTGAACGCGAACCCGCCGGCGAAGCCGGAGTCGAACGTCGCGGAGTAGCGGACGGTCAGGACGAGCGTGCCCTTCTTCATCTGGCCGTGCGACCAGGGCTGGTCGGCCCGGATCTCGCCGCCGGTGACGTCGAGCTTGAGCGTGTCGGCCTTGCCGCTACCGGACAGGGTCAGCACCGAGGGCTCGAGGGCGATGGTCGTGTCCGCGCCGCCCTTGAGCGGCAGGACGGCCTGCTGGATCGTCGGCAGTCCGAGGGTGAGGACGGCATCGTCGAACGTGAACGTGTCCTTCACGCGGAAGGACAGCAGACCCTTCCCCGAGGCCAGGCCGTCGACGCTGGGGACGTCATTGTCGAACCCTTCGGTCGCGGTCTCACCCGCGGACACGAGGCGGATCGTCGCGTCGAGGCGCGCGCTGTCCTCGCCGGTGTTCTCGAGGGTCGTCTCGATCTTCACGGTCCCGCGGCCGTTCTTCGTCTCGAGCGTGGCCGTGCCGAGGGTCACGTGGAAGCCGGCGAACCAGGCCTCCTTCCCGACGTCGATCGTCGTGACGACCGGCGACGCGGCCGGGCCGACGCTCACGCCGAGGTTCTCGTCGACGGCCACGACCGGATCGCCCGGCTTCGTCGTCTCGTGCGGCGCGCTCGTCGCGGCGGCCCCGCCGCAGGCGGCGAAGACGACGAGGACCGAGCCGAGGGCAATGGGTCGAAGGCGGCCGAAGCCGCTGCTGGTTCCAGTCCGCATGGCGGATCTCCTTTGAAGTCGAGGTGGGGCCGCGCCGGCCCGGTGTTCTCGCAGTGTCCTGACGGCGATGTGGGCGGTCTTAAGGTCGGCGCGGAACAGCGCCCGGACCTCGCGCGTCACAGACAGGACGCCGGGCGATCACTGGCAGGCTGATCGATCGCCCGGCGTCACCACGTCCGCCGGGGCCGCCGGGTCCGCCGCGAGCAAACCGTCGCCGCCGTTGCAGCTACACTCCCGAGCGAATGGCCGAGCGATCCATCCGCGACTCTGATGCCCCGCCCCTCCGGGCTCGCCGTTCCCACCCCTTGGACCAGGCGCGGCCAAATCGGCGGCGCCAACGCCCCATCGATCGCGTCGAGCTGGAGCATGCCGATGACCAGCCTGCCGCGCCGCGTCGCCGCGGCGACCGGCGCCGCCTGATCGTCGCGGTCGCGTCGGCGCTGATCCCAGGCCTCGGCCAGGCGCTCAACGGCCGGATCCGGCCCGCTCTCGCATTCACCCTCCCGACGCTCGTCGTCGTCGCCCTCATTTGGCTCTTCGTCCAGTCCGATCGTCCGACGATGCTCGTCGCCCGCCTGATCGCGCCGTCGGTGCTGAGTGCGCTCCTCGTCGTGAACGTCATCGTGCTCGTCTGGCGCGCCGCGGCGGTCGTCCACGCGTTCATGGACCGGCGGTACCCGCGATTCCCAGGTCGGCTCGGCGCGGTCGGGCTCGTCGTCGTCCTCGCGATCACCGCCCTGCCCCACGCCCTCGCCTGGAGCTACGGCACCGCCGCCCAATCGATGTTCGGCCAGATCTTCAGCGGATCGAGCGCCCGTTCGGTTTCGACGCCGACCGGACCCGGCGAGACCGAGCGACTGAACGTCTTGCTCATCGGCGTCGACGCGGCGCCGGGCCGGACCGAGACCCTGACCGACTCCATGATCGTCGTCTCGCTCGACCCGGTCGGGCGGACGGTCTCGATGGTCTCGATCCCGCGCGACCTCGCCAGCGTCCCGCTCGGCAACGGCAACGTCTTCGGCCCGAAGATCAACTCACTGATGAGCTGGGCCGATCGCCATCCGGCCGACTACCCGCAAGGTGGCGTCCGGGCGCTGGAGGATGCGATCGGTGCCCTCCTCGGCGTCCCGATCCACGACTACGCGAAGGTCGACCTCGCCGGGTTCGCGAACATGGTCGACGCGGTCGGCGGCGTCGACATCAACGTGAAGAAGGCGCTCGACGACCCGAAATACCCTGGCCTCGACGGCAGGCGCGGCTGGTCGGTGGAGCCGGGGCCGCATCACTTCAACGGCACCGACGCCCTCGCCTACGCCCGGATCCGGAAGTCGGACGGTGAGAGCGACCTGACCCGCGCCGCGCGCCAGCAGGAGGTCCTCGTCGCGCTCCGTAATCGCGCCGTGAGTGCCGGGATCCTGTTCAACCTGCCGAGCCTCCTGAACGCGGTCGGTGCGTCCGTCCGAACGGACCTTCCGATCGACCAGCTGCCGCTGCTCGCCGCGCTTGCCGAGCAGATCGGCGGGTCGTCGACGACGAAGGTGGTCCTGGGGTCGCCGATGATCAAGTCGGGCGGGAATACGCGCTACGGCTCGATCTTCGTGCCGGTCCCGTCGCGGATCCGGGCGATGGTGAAGGTCGTGTTCGGGCCGCCCGGCGCGGATCCGACGTGGCCGGTCCCGAGCCCGGGCGCGTCGGGCGCGCCGGCGGCCTCCTCCACGCCTGGGACCTCGACCGCGCCTTGACCCGGAACGGGGACGGCCGGCTCCGGGTCGCCCTCGTCGGCGCGGGGTGGATCATGCCGTTCCACATCGCTGGACTCGATCGGCTCGGGCGAACCCGGCTCGTCGGCGTCGCGTCAACGCGCCTCACGCATGCGGCGACGCTCGCCGAGCCGTACGGCGCGGCCGTGTACGACGATGTCCGGCGCCTGCTCGACCTCGAGCGTCCGGAGGCGGTGGTCGTCGCCGTGCCGCCGCACGTGGCGCCGGCCGTGCTCGCCGAGCTCATCGAGCGGGACATCCCATTCCTCGCCGAAAAGCCCCTCGCGGCAACGGACGCCGCTGGGCCGGCGCGGATCGCGGCCGCGATCGCCGCGCGCGGTCTCGTGGCCGCCGTCGGCTATCACTTCCGCGGGCTCGACGCCCTGGCCGAGGTCCACGATCGGCTGACCGGCACGACGATCCATCTCGTGACCGCGCGCTGGTTGTCGGGGACGCCGGCTGCGCCGTGGTGGCGGCGCGAGGAGCTCGGCGGAGGCCAGGTCGTCGAGCAGGCGACGCACCTGTACGACCTTGCCCGGCACCTCGTCGGCGAGGCAACGGTGACCGGCGCTGCCTCGACCCGCGAGGAACCATCTGTGCCGGAGGGCACCGACGTCGTGGATGCGACCGCCGCGATCCTGCGGTTCGCCAACGGCGCGATCGGGAGCTTCGCCAACACCCGACGGCTGGCAGGCTCGGTCGTGGAGATGGAGATCGCCGCCGGCGATCTCCTCGTGACGATCCGCCGAGTCGGCGACGCGCCGGGCAGCTGCGAGGTCGTCTTCGACGATGGCACTGCGCCGCGCACGGTGCCGCCGGGTCGCGACCCGTACGAGGTCCAGGCCGCGGCGTTCCTCGATGCGGTCGAGGTGGGTGCACCGGAGCGCGTCCTCTCGACGTATGCAGACGCGCTGCGCACGGATCGGCTGACCCGGGCCGTCGTCGCGGCGACCGGCCGAGCCGGATGAGGGCCGCGCCCGGCCCGACACCGGGGCTCGCCTGGCCTAGACCTGGGGCGGCTCGACGGGTCGGGGACGCGCGAACCGGCCGGTCGGCGGCTCCCAGGCGGTGAACCGCGCGAGCAGCCGGTCGAGATCGTCGTCGCGGAGGAGAAGCGCGCGATGGCGTTCGGCCAGGAACCCGTCCCGGACGGCCCGGTCGAGGAACGCCTCCAGTCCCGCGAAGTAGGTGTCGACGTCCAGCAGTCCGATCGGCTTGGCATGCAGGTCGAGCTGGGCCCAGGACAGGACCTCGGCGAGCTCCTCGAGCGTGCCCAGCCCTCCTGGGAGTGTGAGGAACGCGTCGGCGAGCTCGGCCATCTGCGCCTTCCGCTCGTGGAGGTCCTCGACGATGTGGAGCTCCGTGAGGCCGGCGTGGGCAAGCTCGCGCTCGACGAGGCCGCGCGGGATCACGCCGATCACCTCGCCGCCGGCCGCGAGCGCCGCGTCGGCGACCGCGCCCATGAGCCCGAGGTGGCCGCCGCCGTACACGAGGCGGATCCCGTCTCGGGCGAGCCGCTCCCCGGTGGCGGCCGCGGCGGCCACGTAGCTCGGGTCGCGACCCGTTGCGGCCCCGCAGAAGACGCAGATCGAGCGGATCGGCGGCACCCGCGGCTCCCTAGAACCCGAGCTCGCGCAGGATCGGCGTCATCCGCCGGGCGGCGCGGCCGCGATGCGAGATCGCATGCTTCGCTTCGGTCGTCCACTCGCCGAAGGTTCGGCCGCCGGGCAGCTCACCCTCTGGCTCGAAGATCGGGTCGTAACCGAAGCCGTTCGTCCCGCGCGGGCTCGTCGCGATTCGGCCGCGCGTCGTGCCGCGGACGGATCGGATCGGGACGGCGGCGCGGTCCGCGGCTCCCGGGCGCGGCAGCGCGAGCGCGAGGATGCACACGTAGCGTGCGCCGCGGCGCTCCGGCGGGAGTTCGTCGAGGTCCGAGAGCAGCTTCGCGTTGTTGTCGTTGTCTGTGGCGTTCGGCCCGGCGTAGCGGCGGGTGCGGACACTAGGCCCGCCGCCGAGCGCGTCGACCTCGATCCCCGAGTCGTCGGCAAGGGTCGGCAGGCCGGTCCGCCGCGCTCCGAAGCGGGCCTTGATCCGGGCGTTCGTCAGGAACGTCGCGCCGGTTTCGTCGGGGTCGTCGGTGATCCCGAGATCGTCGAGGCTGACGAGCTCGGCGTGCTCCAGCGCGAGCAGCTCCCGCAGCTCCGCGAGCTTGTGGGCGGAGTGCGTGGCGATGAGCAGACGCGGCCGAGAGCTCACTGCCCGCCCGGCGCGCAGCCGGCGTCCAGGCGGCGCGAGGACGACGAACGGATCACCGCTTGACGGTTGCCAGGATCTCGGTCTGGGCGATGAAGAGCTGCTCCAGCCCGGACGAGGCCAGGTCGATGAGCCCGTCCATCGCCGCGCGATCGAACGGGCGACCCTCGGCGGTGCCCTGGACTTCGACGAAGGTCCCGGCATCGGTGCCGACCACGTTGAAGTCGACGTCCGCCCGCGAATCCTCGCTGTAGTCGAGGTCGAGCAGCGCCTCGCCGCCGACGAGCCCGACGCTGATCGCGGCGACCTTCCCGACGAGGTGGCGATCCATCCCGTACGTGATCATCGCCGCCGCGAGCGCGACGTAGCCGCCGGTGATCGACGCGGTCCGCGTCCCGCCATCGGCCTGGAGGACGTCGCAGTCGATCGAGATCGTCCGCTCGCCGAGCTTCGTCAGGTCGACCGCGTCGCGGAGCGAGCGCCCGATCAGACGCTGGATCTCATGGGTCCGCCCGCCGAGCTTGCCCTTCACGGACTCGCGGTCGGTCCGCTCGGCGGTGGCCCGCGGCAGCATCGAGTACTCGGCGGTCACCCAGCCGGTGCCCTTCCCGCGAAGGTGAGGCGGGACGCGATCGGCGATCGTGGCCGCGCACAGGACCCGCGTGTCGCCGAAGTGGACGATGCAGGAGCCCTCGGCCCATTTCTGGACGCCGAGCTCGAACGAGACCGGGCGGAGCTGGGTGGGGAGCCGGCCGTCGGCGCGGACCTGGGGGCGGTTGCCGATCATCGGACGGTCTCCTTCTCTTCGGTCTTGGCGGTGTCCCAGAGCACGTCGAGCGCGGCGAAGTCGAGATCGCGCAGCTTGACGCCCTGCTCCGCCGCCTGGCGCTCGACGCTGGCAAACCGGCGTCGGAACTTCTCATTCGCCGCGCGCAGCGCGGCCTCGGCCTCGATCCCCTGCCAGCGGGCGACGTTGACCAGGACGAACAGGAGGTCGCCGTACTCCTCGGCCTGCTCGGCGGGCGTCGCGGCCGCCCGCAGCTCCGCGAGCTCCTCGTGGACCTTGTCGAGGACGCCCTCGATCGTCGGCCACTCGTAGCCGATGTTCGCCGCGCGTTCCTGCATCTCCTGACTGGCCGCGAGGGCGGGCAGGATCCGGCTGACGCCGTCGAGCGCGCCCTTGGGCGGCTTCGCGCCCTGTTCCGCCGTCGGGCCGTCCAAGGCATCGGCGCGCTCCTCGGCCTTGATCCGCTCCCATTGGCGGTTCACATCGGTCGCGGTCCGTGCCTCGGCGTCGCCGAACACGTGGGGGTGGCGACGGACGATCTTCGAGGCGATCGCCGCGTTCACGTCGGTCAGGTCGAAGACGCCGGCCTCGGCCGCCAGCTGGGCGTGGAGGACGACCTGGAGGAGCAGGTCGCCGAGCTCCTCGGCGAGGGCCGGCGTGGCGCCGGCGGCGAGGGCGTCGTAGACCTCGTACGCCTCCTCGAGCAGATGGTTCCGGAGCGACTCGTGGGTCTGTTCCCGATCCCACGGGCAGCCGTCCGGCAGCCGCAGGCGAAACGAGATCCACGGCATCGCCCACGGGCTCGCGACCGCACGCTCCGGCGCGACCGGCCCGAGATAGATCGGGCCGCCAAGGACGTCCATCGCGAGCGCGCCGACCGTCGCACCCTCGGCTGCCCCGAACCGGCCGACCGGATGATCGGCCGGGTAGAGCCGGCGCAGGAGCGCCACCGCGTCGTCGCCCGGATGGCCGTGACGCCCGGGCAGCGCGCTCCCGGCGGCGGACCCGGCCGCAGCCGTGTCGGGCGCGCCGCCACGCGCCGGCACGGACCGCGACGCCGCCGTCGCATCGATCCGAAGCACGGCCGCAGGGACGATCAGCGCCGGCCGCGACGGCTCCAGCGGGGTCCCCGCCAGATGCTCCGCGGCGATCACCTGGAGCCCCGCCGCGAGGTCGAGCCCCCAGCGGAGTCGTGCCTCGGCGACGAGCGCGTCGAGCACCGTGGATCGACCCTAGCTGGCGCTGGCGAGCAGGTCGCGGGTGACGGTGACCGCGGCCTTCTTGCCGCGGTACCAGTTGTCGAACGCGTCCGACTTGATCGTCGCGAGCTGATCCGTGTCCGGGACGGCGGTCTTCTCGGCGACGACCTTGAACAGGTACAGGCCGTCGTCCTTGAGGTCGATGATGTCCGTGAACGAGCCGGCCGGCGTCGCGAGAATCTTCTCCATCAGCCGGTCGTCGAGTTGACCCTGTCCGACCCAGCCGAGATCGCCGCCCTTGCCCGCCTTCGGACCTTCGGAGAAGTCCCGGATCAGTTGCCCGAAGTCCGCTCCGGGCTCCTGGGCCTGCGTCTTCAGCTTGGTCATCTCATCGATGTCCGGCGGCGCGTACATGATCTGGACGATGTGCCAGCCGAAGGAGCTCTTGAACGGCGGCAGGAGATCGCCCGGCTTGACGCCCTCCTTGAAGATCTCCGCCGCAAACGCCTGGTCGAGCTGGCTGGTGGGATCGACGTACGGCAGCTTGCCGCCGGTCCCATCGTCGCCGAGATCGCCCGACTCGTCGCTTTCCGTCCGGGCGA
Organism: Candidatus Limnocylindrales bacterium; assembly: GCA_036505555.1. GTDB lineage: Bacteria > Chloroflexota > Limnocylindria > Limnocylindrales > CSP1-4 > CF-46. Next base: position 30,440 of record DASXTH010000322.1, read on the forward strand.
GGATGTCGAACTGCTTCGGATCGGCCTGGATCTTCGCGTAGGCCGCCCGCGCCGAGAGCTCCGCCTGGGACCAGGTCGGGTCGTCCGACGGCACCGCGCCGGCCCCGCTCGGATCGTCCTTGGGCGAGTACAGGATGTGGCGGACCTTGATCGCGCCCTGGCCCGGCGTCGTCTCCGGGGCCCTGATGTAGAGCTCCTGGACCTGCTTCTGGGGCCCTTCCTTGCTCGCGTCGGCGACGATCTTGTCGCCGAGGGTCGTCCGGGTGACCTCGCTCGTGACGGCCGCGCGATAGGCCTCCTGGCTGATCTTCGCCTCGGCCAGCTTCTGGTCCCAAAGCGGGTCCACTTCCGCCGGCGCGATCTCCGTGACTCGGCCGATCCGGTACGTGCCGTCGGCACCGAGGATCACGTCGGTGAGCCCGTTCGCGTCGAGCTTGAACAGCGCGGCCTGCCAATCGGGGTCTTCGGAAGCGGTGTCGTCGATCCAGCCGAGGTCGCCGCCGGCCGCCGCCGTCGAGTCGCCGGACGTGGCCTTGGCGACCTCCTCGAACGTCTTGCCGCCTTTGATCTGGGTGAGCGCGCCGTCGGCCTTCAGCTTCGCGGCCGCCTTCTGCGCATCGGTCGGATCGGTCTTGTCCTTGTCGACCTCGGGCTTGACCGAGATCAGCCAGACGTGGCGCTCTTCCTTGCGCGTTCGTTCCTCGAGGATCCGGGCGTCGACCTGCTCGGGCGTGATGACGATGCCCATCTCGGCCGCGAGCTGCGCCTGGAGCTTCGTGTCGATCAGCTTCTCGATGATCCGCGTGCTGAACCCGAGCTGGCGATCGTCCAGCTGGTTGTTGATCGCACTGATCCGGGCCTCGGCCTGGGCGGACGTGAGCCGGCCGGCGTCGAGCTCCGCGGTGACCCGGCCGCCGAGCTGGCGGAGGCGGAACGCCTCGACGTTCGCCCGTTCCACGAACTGGTCCTTCGTGATCGTCTGGCCGTTGACGGTCGCAGCGGCCGCGAGGTGGGTGCCATACCAGCTCGTCGCGAGGACGATCACGAGGATGAGGATGGCGACGAGGACGGTGATGCCGAACGCAACGTTCATGTAGAGCGTCCGACGGTTCGGGTCGCGGCTCGATCGCCCGCGATCGACGGGCCTGACTCGGATGGTCATGGGGGAATGCGGTTCCTGAACAGGGAGGATGGACGGCCGGAAGCGGCCGGACGGGCCGGTATCGTACTCTATGTGCCCGCCGGCTCCCCGGAGACGGTCGCGTGGGCGCGCCCACTGACACTCGGGCAGGCGCCTGCCATCAGGAGGACACCCGATCACCGCCAGCGCATCGTTCCGCGGCCAACGGATCCTCGTCACCGGCGGTTCGGGCACGATCGGGTCCCGCCTCGTCGACCATCTCCTCGGTCTCGAGCCGGAGGTCATCCGGGTCTTCGGCCGCGACGAGACGAAGCAGTTCTATCAGCGCCAGCGTCTGCGCGACCGAGCCAACGTCCGGTTCCTGATCGGCGACATCCGCGATCGCGATCGCCTGGTCCGGGCGATGGACGGCATCGACACCGTGTTCCACTGCGCGGCCCTGAAGCACGTCGAGTCGGGCGAGTTCAATCCGTTCGAGGCGACTCAGACGAACGTCGCCGGGACCCAGAACGTCATCGACGCGAGCCTGGCGGCCGGGGTCGGGACGATGGTCCTCACCTCGTCGGACAAAGCGGCGAACCCGACGTCGGTCATGGGCGCGTCGAAGCTCCTCGCCGAGAAGCTCGTCAGCGCGGCCACGAACTATCGCGGGTCGCGCTCGACGCGGTTCGCGAGCGTTCGCTTCGGCAACGTCCTGGGCTCCCGTGGATCGGCGCTCGACCTGTTCTTCCGCCAGATCGCCGCGGGCGGCCCGGTGACCGTGACCGACCCGACGATGACCCGGTTCGTGATGACGACCGACCGAGCGGTCGATCTCGCGATCCGAGCGGCCGGGCTCGCCCGGGGTGGCGAGGTCTTCGTCTTCAAGATGCCGACGGCGCGGCTATCCGATCTCGTCGCGGCGGCGATCGACGTCGTCGCGCCTGCTCACGGCCTGGATCCGGCGACGATTTCGACCGAGACGATCGAGCCGCGGCCGGGCGAGAAGGCCTACGAGGAGCTGATGACCGCGGACGAGTCGACCCGCGCCCGCGACATCGGCGAGATGTTCGCGGTCCTGCCGTCGATCGAGTCGCAGCCGCACGTGATCGAGGCGTACCGCGACGCGGAGCCGGCGCCGGTCGGCGCCTTCCGCTCCGACGCCACCGAGACGATGTCGTTCGAAGCGGTCCGAGCCCTGGTCGCGGAGACCTACGCCGCGGACCGCGAGCTCCGGGAGCAGCGGTGAGGGTCCTGGTCACGGGGGCGGCCGGGTTCATCGGCCGTTGGGTCGTCGGCGAGCTGCTCGCCCGCGGCCACACGGTTCTCCCGATCGACAGCCTCGTCGCCGGCGACGAGACGAACCTCGCCGAATTCACCGGCCACCCGGACCTCCTCCCGTTCGAGCAGGGCGACGTCCGCGACGCGGATGCGTGCCGGCGCTGGACGGCCGGGGTCGATGCGGTCGCCCATCTCGCGGCTTCGATCTCCGTCCAGGACTCGATCGACGACCCGTCGACCACGTTCGAGAACGACGTCGTCGGGACGTTCCAGATCCTCGAGGGTGCGCGGGCGTCCGGGGCCCGGGTGCTCTTCATGAGCACGTGCATGGTCTACGACCGGGCGACGACGCCCGAGGGGATCTCCGAGACGCACCCGACGAAGCCGGCCTCGCCATACGCGGCATCGAAGCTCGCCGGCGAGGCGCTGACGCTTTCGTACTTCCACGCCTACGGGCTGCCGACGACGGTCGTCCGGCCGTTCAACACGTACGGGCCGTTCCAGCGCTCGGTCGGCGAGGGCGGGGTCGTCGCGATCTTCAACCGGCTGTCGCTTCTGGGCGAGCCGCTCCGGATCTACGGCGACGGAACGCAGACGCGGGACCTGCTCTACGCCTCGGACTGCGCGCGGTTCGTGTGCGACGCGCTGCTCGCGGACGCGGCGACCGGGCGGATCCTGAACGCCGGGACGGGCCACGACGTGAGCGTCAACGACCTGGCGGCGCTCGTCGAGCCTGACCCGGCGAAGATCGTCCACGTCGAGCACATCCATCCGCAGAGCGAGATCGCGGTGCTGCGCTGCGATTCGCGCCAGGCGGAGCGGGTCCTGGGCTGGCGGCCGGCGGTCGGTCTCGAGGATGGGATCGGCCGGGTTCGCGCCTGGATCGCCGACCGGATGGCCTCGGGGATCCCGATCCGATGACCGGCTCCACGACAGCCCGCCTGGCGATCGACGGCGGCGAGCCGGTCCGCTCGACGCTCCTCCCCTACGCCCGCCAGTCGATCGACGACGACGATGTCGCCGCGGTCACCGCGGCCCTTCGCTCGGACTGGCTGACGACCGGGCCGCGCGTCCCGGCCTTCGAGCGCGAGCTCGCCGCGTTCACCGGCGCCCGCCACGCCGTGGCGTTCAGCTCCGGGACGGCGGCGCTCCACGGGGCGGCGGCCGCCGCCGGTCTGGGCCCGGGCGACGAGGCGATCACGACGCCGATGACCTTCGTCGCGACCGCGAACTGCGTCGTCTACGTTGGCGCCGAGCCGCGGTTCGCCGACATCGATCCGGGCACGCTGCTCATCCGCCCCGAGGCCGTCGCGGCCGCGATCACCGAGCGGACGAAGGCGATCCTGCCGGTCGACTATGCCGGCCAGCCGGCCGACTACCCCGCCCTCCGCGCGATCGCGGACGCGGCACCGGGCGGGCCAGTGACGGTCATCGCCGACGCGTCCCATTCGCTGGGTGCCACGCTGGACCGCCGGCCCGTCGGGACCCTTGCGGACATGACGGTCCTGAGCCTCCATCCCGCGAAGATCCTGACCACGGGCGAGGGCGGCGCCGTGCTGACCGATCGCGACGATCTCGCGGACCGGCTGCGCCGGTTCCGGAACCACGGGATCGCGACCGAGCTCGCCGCGCGCCGCGACTGGACCTACGACATGGTCGAGCTCGGCTACAACTACCGGCTCACCGACATCGGAGCCGCGCTCGGCGCGAGCCAGCTGGCCCGCGTCGAGACGTTCCTCGCAACGCGCCGCCGGCTCGCCGCCCGCTACCTGGACCGCCTGACCGGCCACGAGCTGCTCGATCCGCCTGTCGTCGCGCCGGGGGCAGACCCGGCATGGCACTTCGCGTTCGTCCAACTCCGGCTCGACCGGCTGCGGGTCGATCGCGGCGAGGTGTTCCGGGCGATGCGCGCGGAGGGGATCGGCGTGAACGTCCACTACATCCCGGTCCACCGCCACTCGTTCTACCGCGAGCGATTCCCCGGCGTGTCGATGCCGGTTGCGGAGGCGGCCTACGACCGGCTGCTGACGGTCCCGCTCTTCGCGGGGATGACGATCGACGACGTCGACGACGTCGTCGCCGCGCTCGACAAGGTGACGACCGCCTACCGGGCGGACTGAGTCGCGCGATGCGGACCGTCGCCGTCATCCAGGCGCGGATGGGCTCGACCCGGCTGCCGGGCAAGGTCGTGGAGCTGATCCATGGCCGCCCGCTCGTGCTGTGGACCGTGGCCGCCGTCGCGGCCGTGCCGGGCCTCGACGATCTCGTCGTCGCGACCACGGACCGCCCCGACGACGACGCGTTCGCCGACCTCCTCCGCTCCCGCGGGATCCGCGTCCACCGCGGCTCCGCGCTCGACGTCCTGGCGCGGGTCGTCGACGCGGTCGGCCCCCTCGAGCCGGACGTCGTCCTCCGCCAGACCGGCGACAACCCGTTCCCGGACCCCGACATCATGGCCGCCCAGGTCGCACCGGTCGTCGACGGCACGTTCGATTACGTGGGGATCGCCGGGCTGCCGCTCGGGATCGGGGCGGAGGCCGTCCGCGCGTCGGCGCTCGACGCCGCGGGCCGCGAAGCCGAGACCGCCGCCGAGCGGGAGCACGTCCTGCCCTTCGTCTATGCTCGACCGGACCGGTTCGCGATCGGATCGCTGGCCGAGCCGCCGGGTTGGCGTCACCCTCGCTACACGGTCGACACCGCGGCCGACCTCGCCTTCGCTCGATCGCTGGCCCAGCACCTGCCCGACGGCGAGCGCCCGCCGCGGCTGGCGGAACTGGAGGCGATCATCGCGGGTCACCCAGAGCTGGATGCGATGAACCGGGGCGTCGACCAGCGCGGCCACCAGGAGGCCGAGCTGGCCGCGGAGGCGGCACGCGATGCGCGGGTCGCACGCTCGGGCGCTGCGGACCACGGCGGCACCAGGAACCCGGAGGAGCGCTGATGGATGTCGTGCGGATCGGCGACCGCGAGGTCGGCGGCGGCGCGCCGGTCTACGTCATCGCGGAGGCCGGCTCGAACCACGATCGGAACCTCGACCAGGCGAAGCGACTGATCGACGTCGCCTCCGCGGCCGGCGCCGACGCCGTCAAGTTCCAGACGTTCGCAGCCGACCGGATCGTCGCCGAGACGAAGACCCGGGCGAAGTACCTCGACGGTCTCCTCCCGCCCGACAAGACGATGTCGGACCTGTTCCGCGAGCTCGAGCTGCCCCGCGAGTGGCACGCGGACCTGTTCGGCCATGCGACGGACGCCGGGCTCGACTTCCTCTCGACGCCGTTCGACTTCGAGGCGGTCGATCTCCTCGACGGCCTCGGCGTCAAGGCCTTCAAGGTCGCCTCGTACGAGCTCTGGCACCTGCCGCTCATCCGTGAGGTCGCGTCACGCGGCAAGCCGATCATCTGCTCGACGGGGATGGCCGATCTCGCCGACGTCCAGGATGCGGTCGACACGGTCGCGGCGACCGGCAACGAGCAGCTGATCCTCCTCCACTGCGTCGTGAACTACCCGCCGCCCTTCGCCGAGCTGAACCTTCGGGCGATCCAGACGATGCGCACGGCGTTCGGCGTCCCGGTCGGCTACAGCGACCACTCCCCGGGGATCACGGCACCGATCGTCGCGACGGCGCTGGGCGCCGCGGTGATCGAGAAGCACTACACGCTCAGCCGCGACCTGCCCGGGCCGGACCATCGCTTCGCGATCGAGCCGGACGAGCTGACCGCGATGGTTCAGGGGATCCGCGACGCCCACGATGCGCTCGGCAGCGGGATCAAGAAGATGGCTCGGGCCGAGGCGGACCTGTACACAACCGCCCGACGGTCGCTCTTCGCGGCGCGCGACATCGCGGCGGGCACGGTCCTGACCGATGACGATGTCGCGATCCTCCGGCCGGGCACCGGGATCGAGGTTCGCGACCTCGAGAAGGTCGTCGGCCGCACGGCGCAGCGGGCGATCGGGCGACACGAGCCGCTGGCCTGGGACATGTTCTAGATGGCGGCACGGCCCGCGATCCGGCTGGTCGTCACGGCCGCGCCGGACGAGGGCCGGGGGCATCTCGCCCGCGCGATCGGGCTGGCCGGCGCGATCCGGCGGCGGGATACGACCGTCCCACTGGAGCTCGAGATCCTCCGCGGCGCCACCAGCGAGCGGGAGCGGCATCTACTCGCAGAGCGCGGCATCATTCTCGCGAGCGGGATGGAGAACGGGCGCGACGTCACGATCGTCGATCTGCCCGATCCGAACGAGGTCGCCGGCCTTGTCGGGCCGCTCTTCGTGTTCGACGACCGCGAGCTGTTCGCGGGCCAGGCCGCCGTCGTCGTCCAGCCGTCGATGCCGTCGTGGTCGGGCCGCGCGGCGGCAGATCGGGTGCTGGTCGGCTACGAGTACGCCCCGCTTGACGAGCGCTATCTCGCCCTCGGCGAAGCCGCGGTGGGTGCAGAGGACCGGGTGCTGACGCTCCTCGTCTGTTTCGGCGGGAGCGACCCGGACGACGTGACCGGGCGAGTCGGACCAGCTCTCGTCGGCGACGATCGCTGGAGGACGACGATCGTCGTCGGCGCCGGATACCGGGGATCCGTCGAGCACGGCCCCGCGGCCGCGACGGTCGTCCGCGACCCGGAAGATCTGCCGGGGCGGCTCGCGTCATGCGACCTGGCCGTCCTCGGCGCGGGCACGATGAAGTTCGAGGCCGCGTTTCTCGGCCGGCCGGCGATCCTCCTCGCGGCCGCCGACGACCAGCTCCCGGTCGGCCCGGCGTTCGCGGCGACCGGCGCGGCGATCTACCTCGGCGACGGCCGGACGATCGCACCGAAGCTGGTCACGGAGGTCGTCGAGGGCCTCGCCGGCGACGACCCCGCCCGACGCGCGATGGGCCGCCGTGCGCGCGAGGTCGTGGATGGCCGCGGCGGCGAACGCCTCGCGGCGGCGATCCTCGACCTCGCAGGCTCCCGCTAGCCGTCGCCCGACGGCGTCGGGCTCGCCAGCCACGCGACTAGATCCTCGCGGATCCGCGCCGAGGCCCCGCCCGGCTCGAAGTGGTCGGCGAGGAAGGCAGCCCGCTTGTCCTGGTCAGTCGCAGGCCCGGCGAAGATCCGATCGAGCTCGATCCGGAGCTCCGCCGCGTCGCGGACGGGGACGGCGACACCGGCCTCGACATAGCCGATCAGGTCGTTCGTCGCCTGGGTCACCGCGAGGAGGTTCGGCGTCCCGACCGCGACCGCCTCGGTCAGCACGGTCGAGAAGATCCCGAGATGCGCGTCGGCGGCGGCGAGCAGTGCGTACAGATCGATCGCCTGGATGACGGTCAGCCGCGCCGGCGGCACGCCGAGCGTCGCACGGAGGCCGTCGATGAGCCGGGCGTGGAGCCCGTCGTCGGGCTCGTTCGGGTGGGTCTTCACGACGAGGTGGACGCCCGCCAGATCACCGCCGAGGAGCGCCGCCAGCGACGCAGGGGTGTAGATCGCTCGGGGCGGTCCGAACGTCGTCGAGATCGCGAGGAGCCGATCGGCCGGCGCGACGCCGAGCTCGCGGCGGATCGCGTCCCGGGCGTCGGTGCCATCGGCGCGCTTCGTCGCCGCGACGTCGAGCCGTGGCGAGCCCACGACTCGCAGGCTCTCCGCCGGCTGGACGCTCCGGGTCGTCAGCAGCCGCCGCTCGTACTCGCCGAAGAGGTACAGCCGATCGGGGAGCGGCATCGCGGGATCGGGCAGGCCGTGGACATAGCCCGGGTGGTGGCGGTGGATGATCCCGTGCTGGACGGCCACCACAGGAATCCCCTCCATGCGTGCCGCGCCGACCCACTCGGTCCGGCTGTACTCGTTGATCAGGAAGAGGGCCGCCGGCCGAACCGCAGCGAGGAAGCGGCGAGCCCGACGGAGATCGCGGAAGCGGCCGGGCAGCGACGAACGGCCGATCGCGCGAACGATCCCGGCGACGAGGCGCGGGCCGAGGTCCACGTCGCCGCCGTCGAGCGGGGCCGCGAGCTGGACGGCGATCTCGGCCACGTCGCGCGCCATCGCCTCGGCCTGGGCGCGGCCGGCCGCGCCATCGTCCGGCTCGGCGAATGCGCGGGCGAGGATGTCGCCGGGCAGCGACCGCGCCCCCGACGGCGCGGAGAGCCGCCCCCAACTGCTCGGATCGCCGAGCGCCGAGCCCAG
>DASXTH010000323.1:0-14229 GCA_036505555.1 Candidatus Limnocylindrales bacterium
GATCGACGATCGCGGGGTCAGGATCGTCGCCACGACCAGGAGCGACCGCGGCGCGTCGGGTGGCGGGCCGAACCCGCCGAATCCGAAGGGAAAGAACTTGGTCGTGCAGGTGCCGTCGTCCGCGCACGCCTCCCCCTCGAAGAGGACCTCGATGGCGCCGGGTCCGCCGCGGGGCACGTCGATGTGGGCGAACAGATGGCCCGGCCAGTCCGACTTCGCCTTCGCCTCGGAGGGCGGGGCGGAGCCCCTGGCCGGCCGGAGCCGGACCGTCGCGCTGCTGAGCTCGAGCAACTGCTCGCGCGCCCGATCCCACATCGTGATCCCGATCGACACCGTCGTCCCGGCGCGGGCCTGGGGGTCGATCGCCTGATCCACCCAGGCGTCGACATTCGGGTCGCCCTGCGGGGCCGCGGATGGCGCGGCAGACGCCGCCAGGACCGAGCCACCAACGGCGAGCGCCGCCACGGCGGCGAAGCCGATCGCCCGTCGCAGCGTGACGGTGAGCGCGCCGAATCGCGGTCGGGTCATGCCCTGCTGTACACCGCGACCGCCCGGCGGGTTCGAGTCCAGCTGTCCGCGCGGTCGATCTGGGCGGCTCGGCGGCCGCCGGGCCGTCAGCCGCCGACAGCCGCGCCGACGATCGCCCGGGTCTCGGCCGCTTGGCCGCGCCGCTCCCGATCCTTGAGGATCTGGCCGGCTGCCAGCTTGCCCGGCGCCCCCATGACGCAGCCGCCGGGATGCGTCCCGGAGCCGCACTGGTAGTAACCGTCGATCGGGGTCCGGTACTGCGCGTAGCCGAGCGCCGGGCGGAACATCCACATCTGCGGGGCGAGGAACTCGCCGGCGAAGATGTTCCCCTCGCTGAGGCCCACGGTCCGCTCGATGTCGAGCGGGGTCCGGATCTCACGCTGGAGGACGAGGTTCCCGAAGCCCGGGAAGAACGACTCGAGCGTCGCCTGGACGGTGTCGCCGAAGCGCTCCTTCTCCGTGTCCCAGTCGCTGCCCTTGAGGTGGTACGGGGCGTATTGGATAAAGCAGCTCATCACGTGCTTGCCGGGCGGCGCCATGTCCGGGTCGATCGTCGACTGGATCGCGGTGTCGATATACGGCCGCTTCGAGTACCATCCGTACTTCGCGTCGTCGAAGGCGCGCTCCAGGTACTCCATCGACGGCCCGATGTTCGTGAATCCGCGGTACTGGTCGGTCCGGTCGCCGAGCGCCGGGAAGCGGGGGGCGCCATCGAGGGCGAAGTTGACCTTTGCGCTCGTCCCCTGGAAGCGGAAGCGGCGGATGGCGTCGACGAGATCGGTCGGGAGCTCGAGCGGGTCGACGAGCTCGAGGAACGTCCGGCGCGGGTCGAGCGCCGAGACGACGATCGGTGCCTGGAACTCGGTGCCGTCGGTGAGGGCGACGCCGGTGGCTCGGCCGTTCGTGGTGATCACCCGCTCGACGGGCGACTCGAGCGCGATCTCCGCGCCGAAGGCCTGGGCGGCCTTCGCGAGGAGCTGGGTGAACCCGCCGTTGCCGCGCTTGTGGAAGGCCCAGGCCCCGAACTCACCGTCGTGCTCGCCCATGATGTGGTACAGGAGCACGAGCCCCGAGCCCTGCGAATACGGGCCGACCTTGGTCCCGATGATCGACGACGAGGCGAGATACCCCTTGAGGATCTCGGACTCGAAGTAGTCGTCGAGGAAGTCGGCCGCACTGCCGGTGAGCAGCCGGACGGCGTCGTGGATGACCTTGCGGTCCAAGTGGCGGAGTCGAGAGCCCATTGCCGCGGCGCGGATGAGCTCTTCCGGGTCGTCGCTGAAGATGTCCGGTGGGACCTGGTCGAGGAGCGGCTTGATCGCCCGGCAGACCCGGAGCACGTCGTGGTTGAACGCCTCATAGGCGTCGGCGTCGTGCCGGCTGTGGCGGGCGATCTCGCGCTGGTTCTCGCCATGGTCCTGGCCGATGAGCAGGTAGTCGCCGTTCTCCATCGGCGCGAACGTCGAGGGCATGAGCAGCGGCATGAAACCGTGCTGGGTGAGCTCGAGGTCGTGGACGATGTCCGGCCGCAGGAGGCTCAGCGCGTACGAGAACGTCGTGAACCAGAAGCCAGGGCGGAGCTCTTCGGTGATCGCCGCGCCACCGACGAGGTGACGTCGCTCCAGGATCAGCGTCTTCAGCCCGGCCTTCGCGAGATAGGCGCCGTTCACGAGCCCGTTGTGGCCGCCGCCGATGACGATTGCGTCGTACGTCCGGTCGCCGGCGCGGCGGTCGGGCAGGTTCGTGATCGGGTCGGTCCCGTTCGTCGAGCCGTTGGCCGCGCTGCCGCCGGCTCGCGGGGCGCTCGTCGACCTGGCCATCAGGACGTCCTCCGATCGGGGTTGTAGAGCGGGAGCCGGGTGACGGCCGCGTCGAAGTATTCGTAGCGATGGTTGACCGGCAGCTCGAGCTTCACCGTCGAGCCCGGTTTCGTCCGATCCAGCGGCACGCGCGCGAGGGCGATGTGGCGTTGGAGCATCGGCGAGTACATCAGGCTCGAGGCCCAGCCGATCTGGCCCTGGTCGTCGTCGTACAGGTAGTACTCGTCCTGGATCGGCGTGTGGTCCTTCGGCGGGATCAGCCCGGCCTCGTCGTAGTGCCGGTCGTAGTCGCGCCAGTCGAGGACCAGGCCCGTGAGCTTCCAGCGCGACGTCTTGTCGCGGAGCTCGCGCTCGACGGCAGGCCGACCGAGGAACACCCGATCGTCCGTCGCGAGGTCCTTGACCATCCAGCCGAGCCCGAGCTCGATGAGGGTCGAGCGGTTCGCGTCGGTCCAGGCGAAGCGGCTCGACCCGAAGTCGACGTCGAGCAGGAGGAGGCCCGCCTCGATTCGGGCCATGTAGAGCGCGAGCATCCCGAACGGAATCACGCCCTGGCCCTTCGCCGCCTCGCTGACCGCGTCCCAGACCGGAAGCGCGCGATCGGCCGGGATCCACAGCTCGTAGCCGAGGTCGCCCGTGTAGCCGGTTCGCGACGCCATCAACTTCGTTCCGGCGATCGTGACGTGGGTCAGGCCGAAGTACGGCAGGTCACAGACTTGTGGCGCGATCGAGCCCAGGATGTCGCGTGATCGCGGGCCCTGGATCGACAGAACCGCGGAGTCCTCGCTGACGTCGTGGATGCTCACGCGATGGCGGCCGACAAGCGCCTCGAAATATGCCAGGTTCGGCTCGGCGCAGGTCATCAGGTAGTCGTCGGTTGCCGTCCGGAAGACGACGCCGTCCTCGACGACGAAGCCGCGATCGTCGAGCCACGCGGTGTACTGGCCATGCCCGACCGGACAGCTTCGGATGTCGCGAGCGAGGACACCGGCGAGGAACGATTCGGCATCCGGGCCGTGGATCCGGTACTTGAACAGCGGCGAGCTGTCGAAGAGACCCGCGCTGTTGCGGATCGCGAAGTACTCGAACTTCTCGGAGGCCTGGTATTTCCGGGCGACGAGATAGCCGGACCAGTGCTCCCAGAGACCGGAGACGTTGGCCGCGCTCGTCCGATCGTGGAACGGCGTCGTGCGGATCATCGGGACCTCGCTGGCAGTCCTGCGGTCGCCTGACGGTCGCGCATCCGCGTTTGGAAGGCGCGCGGCGTCCCACGGGACGCACCCGGTGTCTCATGGGATCGATCATCGGCTCGCCACGCACGCCCGCGGCGGGCGGGCCGGCCGACACATTCCGGGAGGTCTCCGATGGCCCTGATGATCTCGTCGTCGACCCTGACCACGGCCGGGATCCTGCTCCTCACGATCGTCGCCGTCGAGTCGGGCGGGCTCTACATGCTCTCGCTGGCGCGCGGCCGCCGGACGGTGACCCCGTTCCAGATCACGTTCGCGCGGGCGGGCCACGCGCATGCCGGCGTCCTGGTGATCCTGTCGCTCGTCGTCCAGCTCTACGCCGACGCGGCCGCCGTGAGTGGGATCACCGGCGGGATCGCGCGGAGCGCGATCCCGCTCGCGGCGATCCTCATGCCCACGGGGTTCTTCTTGTCGTCGGCGGGTGCGGGTCGGACGCAGCCGAACAGCCTGATCTGGCTCATCTACGCGGGTGGCGTGTCGATCGCCGCGGGCGCGCTGGCGTTGGGGTTCGAATTGCTCGTCGGATGAGGCCGGCGAGGTCTGCGAGCCGGGCCTCTATCCTGTCCAAGTGGCGCTCTACCTGCTCGACGACCCGGGCCCCCTCATCCGACCCGCGGTGCTCGTGGCCCTCGACGGCTGGGTCGATGCCGGCAGCGCGGCGACCACGGCGGCGGCGCTGATCGCCACCGACGGCCGGGCGGTCGCGACCTTCGACGCCGACCGGATCTTCGACTATCGCGCCCGCCGGCCGACCCTCGACATCGAGGACGGCCGGCTGTCCGAGATGACCTGGCCCGAGTTCAGCCTCCAGCTCGTTCACCGTCCCGAGCGAGACGTCCTCATCCTGACCGGGCCCGAGCCCGACTACCGGTGGCCGCGTCTGGCCGACGCCGTCGTCGAGGTCGCCAGCGCTCTTGGTGTCGTGGAATGGGTGAGCATCGGCGCGATCCCGGCGGCCGTCCCGCACACCCGCGCCGTGCCGATCCTCGGAACGGCCTCGCGGCCGGGGCTTCTTCGCGGCGACATCCGGCCAGGGCCGCAGGGGCTGCTCCGCGTTCCAGCCGCGCTCGTGAGCGTGCTCGAGATGCGGGCGGCTGCGGCCGGCATCACGGCGGTCGGGTACTTCGCGCAGGTCCCGCACTACGTGAGCGGACCGTACCCGCCGGCCGCGCTCGCCCTCCATCAAGCGGTGGCGCGGCACCTCGATGTCGAGCTCGACAGCGGCGACCTCGTCGAGGAGTCGGACCAGCTCCGGTCGCGTCTCGACCTGGCGACGGCGGCGGACGAGACGACCCGCGGCTACGTGGAGCGGCTCGAGGCGATGGTGGACGAGGAGCGCCTGCCGGCCGGCGATGACCTGATCAGCGAGATCGAGCAATTCCTGCGCGATCAAGGCACCCAACGAAGCTGATTGGCGGAGGCGGAGGCGGAGGCGGATGTGTCGCGGTGTCCTCGCGGGCCTGATCTCTCTCGCGTTCTGGGGTTGCGGGTTGTTTCCTCCGGCCGTCATGTCCCTCGCGCCGCACCGGCGGCGCGGACTCGGCATCCAGGCACCAGGCGCCTGCGATTCAAGGATGTCGCGAGCCGATCGCGGGCGCCACGCTCAGGCGACGACGTGCAACGTGGCGAATAGGCAAGGCTCGCCTAACTGCCGAGAATCCGGGCCAGGGAGGCGGATACCAGGCAAGGCTCGCCTAACTGCCGAGAACCTGGGCTAGGGAGGCGGTTGGCGGCGCGCGCGGGATAGGCGACAAATCCTGTCACGATTTGGTACGCTTCGCGCGATGCGTGCGTCTCGACTCGTCTCGCTCCTGCTCCTCCTCCAGTCGCGCGGCGGGCAGACCGCGGCCGAGCTCGCGCGCGAGCTCGAGGTCTCGGTCCGGACGATCCACCGCGACGTCGATGCGCTGAGCGCGTCAGGTGTCCCGATCTACGCCGACCGCGGGCCGCATGGCGGGATCCGCCTCGTCGACGGGTACCGGACCCGCCTGACCGGCATGACCGCCGACGAGGCGGAGGCGCTGTTCCTGTCCGGGTTGCCGGGACCGGCGGCGGAGCTGGGGCTCGGCACCGTGGTGGCCGCCGCGCGGCTCAAGGTGCTCGCCGCGCTCCCCACGGAGCTTCGCGCGCGTGCGTCGCGGCTCGTCGAGCGGTTCCATCTCGATGCGGCCGCCTGGTATCACGCGGACGAGCCTGTGCCGTTGCTCGGCCCGCTGTCCGAGGCGGTCTGGGAGGGCCAGCGGATCCAGATCTCCTACAACCGCGGCGACAAGACGGTCGATCGGGTCCTCGAACCCCTCGGGCTCGTCCTGAAGGCCGGCGTGTGGTACCTGATCGCCGGAGCCGACGGGCAGCCACGCACCTATCGCGTTTCGCGCGTCGCGAAGGTGACGTCGCTCGACGAGCGTTTCGAGCGTCCGGACGACTTCGACCTCGCCGCGTTCTGGACCGACTCGAGCTCGGCGTACGAGCGTGACACGCCCCGGATCGAGATCGTCCTGCGGATGTCCGCCGATCGACTCCATCGCCTGCGGGATGTCGTCGGGGACCGGCCGTTCGACACGATCGAGCGGCTCGAGGAGCCGGATCCGGACGGCTGGCTCCGGATCCGGATGCGCTTGGATTGGCCGAATGAGGCTGTCTCGCAGGTGCTCGCGGTCGGTGCGGGCTGCGAGCTCCTGGAGCCCGCCGAGCTCCGCGAGCGGATCGCGGCCCAGGCGCGACGCGTGGCCGCGCAATACGACGCGCTCCCCGCGGGCGAACCTGTCGCCCGCGACGCGACGCCCGAGTGGTCGGGCGTCGCTGGCGCGCGCGCCGGAAGCTAGGCAGCCGCTCCGGCCGAGTCGCCGCGGGCCGCCCGCCGGGAGGTCATCGACGGGTTCGCTGAGGTGGTCCGCGCCGCCACGGAACGGGGCGCTTCGACCGGGGCCAGGAGCCGTCGCTCGCGTGCCGCGCGCTCGATGTCCCGGACCCGGTCGGCATGGATGGCCCACGCAACCATCTCTGACTGGAACATTCCGCACCTCGTCCTTGGGGCGATCCTTGGTGACCGCATCACTCACATCCGGAGCATGACAGCAATACCTGCCAGAACCTGTCATGTGTCCGGTGAGTGCATCGAATCGGGCCCCGGAATCGAACGGAGTCCGCCGCGAATCGCAATGTCGATGCGACGCGTCGCGGAGCCGCAGGTGGGTTCTCCACGGCACCCGATCGAGTACAACTCCCTCGCGCCCCAGCGCCCGGAGGTCAACCCAGGATGACGTTCGATCCCAACGCCCAGCTCGACCCGTCACAAGTCACCGACGTCCGCGGTTCGAGCCGCTATGGCGGCCGCACCGGCGGCGTCGCCATCGGCGGCGGCCTCGGGCTCGTCATCGCGATCGTCTACATCCTGCTTGGCGGGAACCCGGCCGACCTCGTCGGCTCGGGCAGCGGTCAGGCCGTCGACCCGAACACGCCGCTCTCCTCCGCCCTTGCGACCTGTCGAACGGGCGTCGACGCGAACCGGCGCGAGGACTGCCAGATCGTCGGCTACGTCAACAACATCCAGGCCTATTGGGCGACCGAGGTCGACGGCTATCGCCAGGCCAAGACCGTCGTCTTCACGGACGGCGTGTCGACCGGCTGCGGAACGGCCACGTCGTCGACCGGTCCCTTCTACTGCCCGCCCGACGAGCAGGTCTATCTCGATCTCGGGTTCTTCCGTGAGCTCGAGGACCGGTTCGGCGCGAAAGACGCGCCGTTCGCGCGCGCATACGTCGTCGCCCACGAGTACGGCCACCACGTCCAGAACCTGCTCGGCGACCTCCAGCCGGGCGGCAATGACAGCGGGCCCACGGGTCGGTCGGTGCGGACGGAGCTCCAGGCCGACTGCTATGCCGGCGTCTGGGCCCACCACGCGGCCTCAACGGGTTCGATCCAGCCGCTGACACGCGATCAGATCGCCGCGGCCGACTCCGCTGCGGCCGCCGTCGGCGACGACCATATCCAGCAGCAGTCGAGCGGCGGCGTCGACCCGGAGAGCTTCACCCACGGCACGTCCGAGCAGCGCGTGCGGTGGTTCAACCGCGGCTACGCGAGCGGTGAGCCGACCGACTGCGACACCTTCAACGCCACGAGTCTCTGAGCGAGGCGTCAGGCCGCCTCGGCGATCGTGACCTCGATGAGCGGGCTCTGCTCGACCATCCGATCGACATCGGTGCGGCGCCAGGCCTGGGCGACCCGCTCGAGGATCTGCCGGCGCTCACTGGGGTCATCGATGATCCGGGCCGTCGCCGGCAGGTCAGCGACCGCGAACGGCCCCTTGAGGTGCACCGTCAGATGCGGATCCGCGGCGAGATTCGCGATCCAGCTCCGGCGCCGCGGTGATGGCAAGCCGGAGATCCACATCCGGCCGTCGATCCGATGGAACACGATTTCGATCCGGCGCGGTGCGCCGCTGTGGCGGCCCGTGGTGGTGATGTCGATGGTGCCGCCCCGGCCGAGGGCCGAGCGGATGGGGTCGTCCACGATGGGACTCCGGCTGCGGTTGTTGCAGCCGCAACGATATCGCGATCTGGCCGCGGCCGCAGCCGGCGAGTCAACGCTCGGCGGCGGCCCGCTTCTCGGCCTTCATCCCGCGCTTCCAGTCCTGGTAGCGGCGGAGGGCCTCGGGCCCGTCGACGTCGCCGAGGGTCATGTGGTCGGGCACGTGCGCCTCCCAGCCGACGGGAGCCACTCCCAGCTGCTTGCCAAGGATCGCCACCAGCGTGTCGGCCTTCATCGGGCCGATCCCCGGAACATCGAGGAGGCGGCGGTGGAGATCGGCGCCGTCGGCGGCATCCCGCCAGATCCGCGACGCGTCGCCTTCGTAGCGGTCCATGAGGTAGATCGCCAGCTCGCGGACCCGCTTCGCCATGTTGCTCGGGAAGCGGTGCAGCGCGGGCGGCGTGCGGAACGCCCGATCGAGCTCGTCAGCGTCCATCGTCGCGAGCCGCCGAGCGTCGAGCCCGCCGATCCGCCTGCTCAGCTCGAGCGGCCCAGAGAAGGCCTTCTGGAGCGGGACCTGCTGGTCGAGCTCGAAGCCGATGAGCAGCGCGAGCGGGTCGCTCACGAGGAGCCGGTCGGCGTCGTCGTTGCCGGTGAACGGGAGGCGGTCGGTGGTCGTCGTCGTCATGGCGCGATGGTAGGTCGCGGGCGTCTCCGGGCCAAGCCCCCGCGGATCAGGCGCGATGCGTCCGCATGGACCCGGACTCGCGGCCCGCCAGGGCCGTGCCGGCCGCGATCAATGCACGGCCGGCACCGCGGCGGGCGCGATCGACGATCCCCGGATGGGGTGTCGCGTCGGCAGTCAGCCGGCGTTCGACGAGGATCGTGTCGATCTCGCGATCGAGCTCGGCGCGATGGATGGAGCTGTAGTGATCGTCGTGCGTCATCGGGATGTCTCCTGTCATGTCGTTATTTGCGATGTTCCGTGATGGCTTCGGGCGGTCATTCGAGGGCGATCCGGACGCCGTCGTCCTCGTCGTCGATGTGGAGCAGGGTTCCGGAGCGACCCTCGGAGAGGGCCCGTCGGACCATGTCGACGTTCGAGCCGGAGAGCCCCGGGATCCGGTCCAGGGCGAACCGGCCGAGGGACACCGGGACCCGCAGGTTCAGGACCTGTCGGCCGCCTTCGTTGACCTGGATCCGGATCGACCGTGCGGCCCGATTGGCTGATGGCGTCTCGTCGGGCGCCTGGGCCGCGTCGGGCTCGCCGTCGAAGGGCTCGTCCTCATCCGCGGCGCTCAGGGCGTCGAGGATCGGGGCGGCCTCTGCGGCGGTGAGCCGGCCGTCGGCGACGAGCCGGAGGACCTCGTCTAGGGCATCGCTCATCGGCGATGCTCCGGATCGGGCTTCGGCGCCTCGTCGAGCGCGGAGAGCCGGTCCATCGCCGTCGCGACGTCGAGCTCGCCACGCTCCAGCGCCCGGAGAATCGTCATTCGGTCCGTCTCGAACGGATCGCTCGCGGCCGGCGGCACAGCGGCGGGCTCGCGGTCGGGTGAGCTCGACGTCGCCGGATCGACGTCGGCCAGCTCGATGTCGCTGCTGAAGGGCGGCTCCGGCGGTGCCGGCGCGGCCGGCGGGGTCGGGGCAGAGCGGGTCCCGTCGAGGATCCGGAGGTCGCCTGATACCGAGCGGAACGCCAGCTCGACCGAGCCGTCGCCGACGATCAGCGTCCGCCGACCCATCCGGCCCTCGCTTCGGTGGGGAAGGTCCGTCGACAGGTCACCCGAGACCGTCCGGGCCTCGACCCGCATGCCGCTCATCGCGACGAGCTGGACGTCGCCGCTCAGCGTCTCGATCGTGTTGTCGGTTGCCGCGGCGAGCGGGCTGTCGACCCGGACGTCGCCGCTGGTCGTCCCGACCCGCAACGCGTCGAGGCGGCCGCCGCGGATCGTCGCGTCGCCGGAGACGGACTTGAGGGAGAGATCCGTCGGACCCGAGAGATCGATCTGCGCGTCACCGGAAACGGTTGACAGCTCGATCGCTCCCGCGACGTCACGCAGCCGCGTGTCGCCCGAGACCGTCCGATAGCGCTGGTCGCCGTGGAGCCCGATCGCATCGAGCCAGCCGCTGGCGGTGCCGATCGTCACGTCGGCCTGGGCCGGGGCCTGGATCTCGAGCTGCACGACCCGGCGGCCCCGCCCGAAGCCGAGCCCAGGCTCGCTCTCCCGGATCGTCAGGCCGTTTTCGGTCGGTTCGACCACGACCCGCTCGGGCAGGTTCCTGCCGGCCGGGGTCCGGACGATGACGCGATCACCGTCGGTCGCGGCGAGGCGGATCTCGGCCGAAGCGAGGCTCACGGCCAGGCGGCCGCGGTCACCGATCACGTGGTCGATCACGACCACGGTCTCGTCCTTCAGGGTGGTCATGCGCGGTTCCTCCCGAGGGCCCGGATCGCCAGAGCGGCGTCCTCGGCCGTGATCTCGCGACGGGCCAGCCGTTCGAGGATGGCTTCGCGGGTGGGGGCTGGGGTGGGGGCCGCGGGCTCGTCGCCGGCGGCGGCGTCGTCATCGGCGCGGGGTCCGAATCCGAGCGCCCGAACGAGCGCCTCGACCCGGGCCCGCACGGTCGGGTAGCTGATCCCGAGCTCCCGCTCGATGTCGCGCAGGTTGCCGCGCGATCGGAGGAAGCTCTCGAGGAGGGCCATCTGATCCCGGCTGAGCCGTGCGAAGCGCCCGACCGAGAACTCGCCCTCCAGCGTCGTGCCGCACGAGGAGCAGCGGAGCCGCGTCACGGCCAGCTCGCCGGAGCAGACGGGGCAAGTGGAGATGACGTCGTGTGCCATTCGTTCCTCGATTGGGTTGCTGATTGGAGGATTGTGGCACTGGCACATCACTTTGTCAAGATAGTCTTTCTCTTTGTTGATATACGAGGACGGGAAGTTTGCAGATCGATCCAGCGCGGGGGCCCGGCTTCGTGCCAGAAGCCGCCCGATCGAGCCCTGAGCGCCGCCCTCGCGAGCGGCATCGCGCGCCACGCCCACGAAACCGCTCAGTGATCGCGGGCAACCCTGTCAAATGGCTGACCCCGCAGGCCGCTGCCGGCGCGGCGCCTGGCACATGCCCGCGTGGCAGGCACCTGACAATGTCACGCGCGTGCGGCTGGTTCGGAGTGCCACCGAGTCGGCGAGGGGCCTGCCCAGGAAGCCTGTGACACGAACGCAGGCGAGCCCGCCGGCGACGAGCGGGCTACGATGCTTGTCCATCGGAGGGACCGTGACCGCACCGTCAGACCGACCCGCTGCCGTTCCTGGCGACGACGACTCCCGCGGCCGGTCCGGTGCGGAGGAGCCCGACGCCGGACCGTCGACCGGCCGATCGGCCAAGCTCCTGCCGCCCGCGGATCCGGTCGGGACGCTCCGCCGCCCGGTCCTCGAGCAGCGCCTGACCGGTGGGACCGATCGCCGGCTGACCGCCGTCGTCGGCGGGGCAGGGTTCGGGAAGTCCACGCTGGCGGCGCGCGTCGCCGCCAATCGTCGGTCGGCCTGGTACACCCTCGATGGGAATGACCGCCATCTCGGCGCCCTGACCGCGGGGATCGTGGCGGCCCTCCGGGTCGCCCTGCCCGCGCTTCCCGAGGACCTCGCGACGCCGATCGAGGGCTCGATCGAGGCGAGCGACGACGCGGGCATCCTCGGCCGGGCGAACGCGGCTGCAGCGCTGCTGTCGGATGCGGTCGAGGGTGTGCTCGATGGTCCTCTGCTGCTCGTGCTCGACGATCTCCATGTCCTGACCGGCGCGCCCGTCGCGTGGCGGCTGGTCGAGTCGCTCGTCCGACTCGCCCCCGCGGATCTCCGGATCCTCGTGACCTCCCGGTCCGAGCTGCCGTTCAGCGTCGAGCGGCTCCGCGGCCAGGGCCAGGTCGTGGACCTCGGCGGGACCATGCTTGCCTTCACGGAGCACGAGATCGGGTCGCTCGTCGGGGTGCTACTCGCGGAGGAGATCCCGTCGGTCGCGGACCGCGAGCGGGCGGCGCAGCGGATCCACGTGGCGACCGGGGGCTGGCCGGCCGCGGTGCGGCTCGCGATCGAGGCCGTCCGCGGCGCTGCCCCCGAGGACCAGGCGGACGTCCTCGATCGCCTGCAGCGGCCGGAGGGTCCGCTCTTCGCGTATCTCGCCGAGGAGGTCGTTTCGGCCGCTCCCGAGGCGACGCGGGCGATGATCCGCTACGCCGTCCACTTCGATCGGTTCAATGCGGAGCTCCTCGAGGCCGTGGGCGTCGACGACCCGGCGACGACCATCCACGAGCTGTCGAGGCGGGCGCTGTTCCTCCAGCCGCTCCCCGGCGAGCGCGGCTGGTTCTCGCTCCACGGGCTGATCCGCGAGTTCACCCTGGCCCGATTGCCACTGACAGCCGACGAGATCCACGACCTCCATCGCGCGGCCGCGACCTGGTTCGAGTCGCACGGCGTCCCCGAAGCGGCACTTGGGTCGTGGGTCGCGGCCGACGACCCGGTTGCGCTGGCCCGATTCCTCTCGGACCACGCCGCCCGCCTCGTGCTCGGCGGGGCGACCCGGCAGGTCGTCGAGGCCGCCGCTCCCCTGCCCGACTCGCTGCGGGACGCGCGGATCGAGCGGGCCTGCGGGGAGGCGTCGATGGTCCGCGGCGAATGGCGCGACGCGATGGGCCATTTCCGGCGGGCGGCCGGTCAGGACGGGCGTCTCGACGCGGCCACGGCCTGGCGGATGGGCCTCGTCCATGCCCTCCGAGGCGCGTACGACGACGCGCTGGAGGTCTTCGCGAAGGCCGAGCGCGGCACGGGCGACCCGATCGACGACGCGCTCCTGTCCGCCTACATCGCGTCGTCGCAGACGCATCGCGGCAATGTCGAGGCCGCCCGCGCCGCGTCGCTCGATGCGCTCGAGCGCGCAGAGGCGGTCGGCGACCAGCGGGCGCTCGCCGCCGCACATACGGCGATGGGATTCACCGAGGAGCTGGCGAACAATCCGACCGACGCCGCAGCCCAATACGCCCTCGCCCTGACCGCAGCCGAGCGGGCTGGCGACACGCTCCAGATGGTCCGGATCCTCAACGCCCGGGGAGCTCTCGAGCTGGAGCTTGGTCGGTTCGGCCCGGCGCTCGAGGTTCTCGAGGAGGCAGTCCGGCTCGGTGATGCGGTCGGCTTCGCCTCGTTCCATGCCCGGGCCCTCGTCAACCGCGGCCGGGCCCGGCAGGGCGTCGGGCGATTCGAGGAGGCGATGGCGGACTTCACCCACGCCCGCGACATCTACGAGCGGATCGGGTCGCCGTCGATCGCGTATGCCCTGACCCGCGAGGGCTCGATGCACGCGCTGCGCGGCGACGCCTTCCTCGCCCGGGCTGCGTTCGAGAACGCCGTCCGGTCCGCCCGCTCGACCGGTGACAGCCAGGCGCTGGCGCCGGCCCTCATCGGACTCGCCCAGGCGGTCGTCCTCGACGATCCGGCGACCGCCGCGGAGATGGCGAGCGAGGCCCTCGCCCTCGGCCGCGACCTGGCGCCGATCACCGTCCTGCTCGGCGCCGGCCGCGTCGCGCTGGCCACGGGCGATCGCGCGGCCGCGGAGTCGATGGCCCGCGAGGCGACGAATGCCGCGCGGGTCCGGCGCGACGACCCCGGGATGGCGGCGGGTCTCGAGCTCGAGGCGCTGACCGCGATCGATCCGGACCGGGCGGTCGAGCTCGTCGAGGAGGCGGCCACGGTCTGGATGCGCTCCCCTGCCCCGTACGGGATCGCCCGGAACCGGCTCGTCTATGCCCGGATCGCCGGGGGCGCCGAGGGGCGGGCCGCGGCGATCGAGGCCGAGCGCGCCTTCCGCTCGATGGGCGCCCGCGGGCCGGCGTCGGACGCCGAGGAGATCGTCGAGGCCATCGACCGGGCGGCCCGGCCACCGATCCGCGTCCAGTCCCTGGGGAGGTTCCGGATCCTGCGCGACGGCGACGTCGTGCCGACGACGGCCTGGCAGTCGAAGAAGGCGCGGGACCTGCTGAAGATCCTCGTCGCGCGGCGCGGCCGTCCGACGACCCGCGACACGTTCTTCGAGCTCCTCTGGCCGGACGAGGATCCCGAGCCGCTCGGCAACCGGCTGTCCGTCGCGCTGGCCACGGTCCGGGCAGTCCTGGACCCG